>NZ_JADKMA010000043.1 GCF_017676365.1 Streptomyces oryzae | reverse complement strand
GTGTCGGGTGCCATGGTGTTCCCCTTTCCTGCTGCTCGGGTGCCTGCGCCGGAGCTCCTCCGCCCCGGCATCGGCGGCATCCACGAGCCTCCGGCCGGCCGCCGACAGACCGCCGACAAGGCGCCGACGTCCCCCTGCAACCCGCCAACACCCCGCCTACAGGCGCCCGACAGCCGCAAAGCCCATGCGGCCTGCGCACCCCGCGACCGAGGACCGACGGGCCCCGAAGCGGCGCCGGTACTGTTCCGCCGGCCGAGCCTTGGCACTCATGCCGCCGGGGGCGCGTGGCGGGGCGCTGCGCAGGAACTGCGCGCGGGGGTGTCACTCGCGAGCGTTCGGATCCCAGCAGGCAAGGACGTCCTCCCACTCGCCGCACTCCTGGGGGTCGCCGCGCCATACGCCGAGCCGCCGGTGTGCCGTGGCGACGTCCCGCAGCCACACCGTCGCGTCGGGCACCCAGCCGGCGAGCATGGTGTAGCCGTCGTGGACGGGCTGGGCCAGGCCGCAGGACGCCAGGCAGCCGCCGACGGTGACGTGCACCCCGTCGTACCGCTCGGCCACGGCCTCCCAGTCGGGCAGATACCAGGGGCCGTCCACGTCGCCCCAGTTGCGCCACTCGCCGTCGTGGGTCCCCGACACGTCGCGGGGGAAGCGGGTCACCAGTTCCAGCCAGTCGTGGGGGCTGCGGATCTCCGCCACCCGGGCGCGGGGGTCGATCGTGAGGCTGCCGACCGTCCCCGTGGCCTCCTCGAAGGGGGTGAACGTGTCGATGAAGTGGCCCAGTTCGAGTGCGGGCAGCCCGCCCCGTGTACCGGTCGTCCAGGTGCCTTCCGCGAAGTCGGGCGCCGACCACCAGATCGCGCCCAGATCGCGCTCGCCCGGGCGCGGGCGGCGACGCCTGCCCCGCTCATTGGCGGAGCGCTCACGTGCCATGTCGCGCCGCATGGCCTCCTCGACGTCGGCCAGCCCTCCCCAGGCGCCGGTGCTGTCCGCATCCCGGTCCGTGCCCGTCCAGATCAGCTGCCGCTGGTCCGAGCGGTCGACCGGGTCCCACCACCAGGCGGCCGCGGGTGCGGCGGCGAGCGCGGCGGCGACCGGCCGCAGCTCCTCGGCCGCGAGCGCGGTGAGCCCCCACAACGCCGGATCGCCACCGCCGAAGCCGAACCCCTCGGCGACGCCGGACAGCTGCTCCATCAGCGCGGCCTCGGACGTCTCCCCCAGGCCACACCACTCGCCCCGGCCGACCACCGCCCGCAGCGCGGCCCGTGCCTCCCCGGCCGGCACATCGCGCCAGCCCCGGCGCTTGCGTCGGCGAACGGTGCGGGTGCGCGGCTTGGAGCCGGGTCCGTCGTCCTCGATCACGATCGTCGACGTCCCCGGCACGTCTCCCAGGCCGAGCTCGGCGAACAGGGTGTGCTCCAGGGCGAAGTCGACGAACGTGCCCAGGAAGTCCCGCCCGAGCGGGGCACCCAGGAGCAGGTCGGTGCGCTCGGCGATGGTCGGTGCCGCGGCTTGCCGGTTCACGTCGTCGTCCACGGCACCACCCTAGGGACGGCCCGGAGCGCACCGCGAACGGAATTTCCGGGCCCCTGGGCCGCGTTGCTCCTGGCCCCCGTTGTCCCTGGCCCCTATTGCTCCTGGCTCCCTTGCCGGTGCAGTGAGCCGGCCAGCCCCCGCGCCGCGTAGTAGTGGGTCAGCACGGCCTCGGCGCCGGAGCCTTCGGCGGTGACGATGCGCTGGTGGCGGGCCGAGCGGAGGTCGCCGGCGACGAGGACACGGGGATGCTGGGCGGCGGGTGGGCAGTAGCCGTCGGGGCCCGGGACGAGATCGCCGTCGAGGGGGGCGGGCGCCGAGCCGATGTTGCCGAACAGCGCGTGCGCGGTGACCTCATGGGTCGCACCGTCGGTACGCCGGGCCACCACGCGCCAACCGCCTTCGTGCGGGCTCAGGGTGACGTGGTCGACTTCGTGCAGCCGCACCCTGGCGTCGGCGGCCACCTCCGCCGTCTTGTAGGCGTCGCCGGGTGGATGCAGCACGTCGAGGCGTACGGCGGCGTCCGGGTGGGCCCGCAGCCAGGTGCCGAGCGGGCGGTCGGCGCCGAGCACCACGGCCGGGCTCCCCCGCCCGACGTCCTCGGGGCTCGCGCGCCACAGCGGCGGTGGGCGCAGTGCCTCCGGTGCGTCGATCCACGGCACGTCGCCGGGGGTCAGCGCCGTGACGCCGGTGGCCACCACCACCGCGCTCGCAGCGAGCGTACGGCCGTCGTCCAGCACCGTCTCAGCGCGGTCCTCGTGACCACGCACCCGTACGGCGCGCGCACCGACAACCGAGCACCGGCCGGCCTCCTGCAGCCGCGCGACATCCGTGACCAGCGCCTCGGCCAGAGCGACGCCCTCGGTCCTGCCTCCGGGGACGTTCTCCAGCGCGCCGATCTCCCACACCTTGCCGCCGACCCGGTCGGCCTCGACCAGGACGGTGCGCAGGCCGAGGCTCCCGGCCATCAGCACCGCCGCGACACCCGCGGGCCCTCCGCCGACGACGACCAGTTCCGCCTCCACGCGCGACTCCCCGGTGTCCGAATCCACTGCTTCCCCGGCCTCCACGATGGCACGATGCCGAGGCCGACGGCTCCCGACGGTCCCGGCCGCGCGGGTCAACGGCCGCGGGGGACAATGAGGTGTGATCGAGGACGACCCGTATCTGTGGCTGGAAGAGATCGAGGGCGAAGCCGCGCTCGCCTGGGTGGCGGAGCGGAACGCGGAGACCGAGGCGGAGCTGACCGCCGATCCCGGGTTCGAGGAGCTGCGGAAGGAGACACGGGAAGTCCTGAGCGACCCCGCACGCATTCCGTACGTCGTACGACGCGGACCGCACCTGTACAACTTCTGGCGCGATGCCGCCCACCTCAGGGGCGTATGGCGGCGGACCACCCTGGACGAGTACCGCCGCCCGGACCCGCGCTGGGAGACGGTGCTCGACGTGGACGCGCTGGCCGCCGCGGAGGACGTGCCCTGGGTGTGGTCGGGCGCTTCGGTGCTGCGGCCCGGCCACAGGCGGGCGCTGGTGAAGCTGTCGCGGGACGGGGCCGATGCCACGGTCGTGCGGGAGTTCGACGTGGAAGAGCGCGCTTTCGTGCCGGACGACGAGGGCGCCTTCCGGCTGCCCGAGGCCAAGAGCTCGGTCAGCTGGATCGACAAGGACCAGCTCTTCGTGGGTACCGACACCGGGCCGGGCTCGCTGACCGCCTCCGGCTATCCCCGCACGGTGCGGCGCTGGCGGCGCGGTACGCCGCTCGCCGAGGCGCCGGTCGTCTTCGAGGGGCGGGAAGCGGATGTGTCCGTCGCCACCTGGCACGATCCAGCGCCCGGGTTCGAGCGGGACCTTGCCGTCCGGCACCGGGACTTCTGGCACAGCGAGTACTTTCTGCTCCCGCCCGGAGCACCGCCGGTACGGATCGAGGTGCCGGACGACGCGGAGGCGACGGTGCACCGGGAGTGGCTGCTGGTCCAGCTGCGCTCCCCCTGGCTGGGCAGGCCCGCGGGAGCGCTGCTGGCGTTCGTCTTCGAGGACTTCCTGCGCGGGGAGCGGGCGCACGAGGTGCTGTTCGTCCCCGATGAGCGCACCGTCCTCGAGAGCTGGGCCACTACGCGCCGCCGCGTGGTCCTGGAGACCCTCACCGATGTCTCCTCCCGGCTGCATCTGCTCACCCCGACCACCGGCGGCGGCTGGGCGCGCAGCCCGCTGGGTGAGGTTCCGCCGCTGTCCACGGCCACGGTGGCCGCGACCGCACCGGACGAGGACGAGGAGGACGAGAACGCGGAGGAGGTGCTGTTCGACGTCAGCGGATTCCTCCAGCCCGCCACTCTGCGCCGCGCGGTGGCCGACGCGCCGGGCGACCCGGAGACGCTGAAGCAGGCGCCGGACCGGTTCGCCGCCGAGGGGCTGGCGGTGCGGCAGCACTTCGCCGTCTCGGCGGACGGAACCCGCGTCCCGTACTTCGTCGTCGGCCCGGAGCGGCCGGAGGGGCCCGCGCCTACGCTGCTGTACGGCTACGGGGGGTTCGAGGTGTCCCTCACCCCGTCCTACTCGGCGGTGACCGGCAGGGCGTGGCTGCAGCGCGGCGGCACCTATGTGGTGGCGAACATCCGGGGCGGCGGGGAGTACGGTCCGGCATGGCACCGGGCGGCGCTCGGCGCCGACCGGGACCGCGCCTTCGAGGACTTCGCCGCCGTCGCCCGCGATCTGGCCGCGCGGGGCATCACCGCTCCGGACCGGCTCGGCATCTCCGGCGGCAGCAACGGCGGTCTGCTGATGGGCGTCATGCTCACCCGCTGCCCCGGACTCTTCGGGGCGGTGGTCGCGGAGGTACCGCTGCTGGACATGCTCCGCTTCCACCGGCTGCTCGCGGGTTCGTCCTGGATGGCCGAGTACGGCGATCCGGAGAACCCCGCGGACCGTGCGCATCTGCTCCGCCTGTCGCCCTACCACAACGTGAGGGCCGGGCACGGCTGCCCGCCGCTGCTGCTGACGACCTCCACCCGGGACGACCGCGTCCATCCGGGCCATGCCCGGAAGATGGCCGCCCGGATGCGCGAACTGGGGCTTCCTGTCCGCTACTTCGAGAACACCGGCGGCGGCCACGCCGGTGCCGCCGATCACGAACAGGCCGCATACGTCGAAGCCCTGGTCCACACCTTCCTCTGGCGAACCCTGAGCGAGGAGGGCCGGGTACCGCACTAGCACCCCGAGAGGGATCACCCGAGATGGGCGGCCAGAGCCTCACGAAGGGCGGCGGGGTCGGGCGATTCGGCAGCCCAGGCGACATAACCGTCGGGCCGCACCAGAAGAGTGGTCCGCCGCTCGCTCGCCCAGTGCTCGACGGCCAGCCGGTCGCCGAAGCCCTCCACAGGCACCGCTGGACCCGCCTTGGGCGTGACCAGCACGAAGCCGCCGCCCCGCAGCGCTTCGTAGAGCCTGCCGTCACCGGCCAGCCGGACGTCCGGAACCCGCTCGCCGGTGAGGCGGTGGGCGCCGCGCGGAGCCGGGTAGCGGTACCCGATCCCGGTGATCTGCCCCGCAGCCGCGCGCCGGGCAGGGCCGACGGTGTTGAGGAACGTGGTGAGCGCCGCGCGCAGCGCACGCGTCCAGGGGGTCTTCGCCATGGCGAGCCGGACGATGCCGCCGCTGCTGCGCAGCACGGACTTGCCGATGGGGTGGCGTTCGGCCTGGTACGTGTCGAGGAGTTCGTCCCCCGCGTGGCCGCCGATGACCTGGGCCAGCTTCCAGCTGAGGTTCGCCGCGTCCTGCAGCCCGGTGTTCATGCCCTGGCCGCCGGCCGGGGTGTGCACGTGGGCGGCGTCGCCGGCGAGGAAGACCCGGCCCACGCGGTAGGCGGGAGCCTGGCGTTCGTCGCTGTGGAAGCGGGACATCCAGCGCGCTTCGTGCATACCGAAGTCGCGGCCGAGGGCGAGCCGGGTGATCTCCCTGACCTCGTCGAGGTCGAGCGGTTCGTGGTCGGGGACGTCGCGGCCGCGGTGCCAGCCGATGACGCGGTAGTAGCCGTCGCCGAAGGGTGCGATGAAGGCGAAGGCGTCGCCGACGGCGTTGACGGTCAGCAGTGACTCGGGCTTCTCGGCGAGCAGGACGTCGGCGAGGACGACGGACCGGATGACGGAGCGCCCGGGGAAGGGCAGTCCGACGGCCTCGCGTACGGCGCTGCGCATGCCGTCGGTGCCGACCACGTAGCCGGCCCGCAGGGTTGCGGATGCTCCGGCGGGGTCGCGGACCTCGACGGTGACGCCGTCCGCTTCCTGGTGCAGCGCGGTCAGCTCCGTCTCGTACCGGAAGTCGACGCCGGCGTCCACGGCGCGCCGGCGGAGCGCCTTTTCGACCTCGTACTGCGGGATGACGAGGAGGTGGTTGAAGCGGCTGGGGAGCGTGTCGAGTGCGACGGTCAGCCGGCCGAACAGCCGCAGCCGGTCCAGCGGCCGGCCGAGCGCCTCCAGGTCGTCGGCGAGGGAGCGGGCGTCGAGCAGTTCGAGGGTGCGGGCGTGCAGCGTGAAGGCGCGGGAGAGGTTGCTGATCTGCTCCCGGCGCTTTTCGAGCAGGGTGACCGGGACACCGGCGGCGGCGAGGTCACCGGCGAGGAGGAGACCGGCGGGGCCTGCGCCGACGACGATCACGGAGGGGGTGGAGCCGGGGGTGTCAGGTGTGTTCGGGGTGCCGGTGGTGCCGCTCATCAGGGCCTCCTGGGGCTGCCAACAGTCGTTGGCCAACGGATGTTGACCGCGCATCAGCAACGGTAGAGCTCACCGGAATCCGGCGTCAACACTTGTTGGCCAACACTTGTTGACTTACGCTCATGGGCGTGACCGAAAGCAACGACTCCACCCCGCCCCCGCGCCGCTCGGACGCATCCCGCGCCGCCATCCTCGACGCCGCCCGCGAGCGCTTCGCCGCCGATGGCTACGAGCGGGCGACCATCCGCGCCATCGCCAAGGACGCCGGTATCGACCCGTCCATGGTGATGCGCTACTACGGCAACAAGGAGGGACTCTTCGCCGCGGCCGTGACCGTCGACCTCGAACTGCCGGAATTCGGGGATCTGCCGCCGGAGGAGATCGGCCGGGCCGTGGTGACGCACTTCCTCCGCATGTGGGAGGGGAACGGGGTGCTCACGGCCCTGCTCCGGGTCGGTGCGACCAACGAGGCCGGGGCCCGGCGCATGCAGAGCGTCTTCCAGGGACAGCTGCTCCCCGTCCTCCGGAAGGTGGCCCCCGACCCGGCGGAGGCTCCCGTCCGGGCAGGACTGGCCGCCGGTCAGCTGCTGGGACTCGCCCTGACCCGCTACGTACTGCGCTTCCCGCCGGCCGTCGAACTGAGCAGGGAGGAGATCGTCGCGTGGCTGGGTCCGACGCTGCAGCGGTATCTGACGGCGCCGCAGCCGTAGCTCCGCCTGACGGTCAGCGGCGTGCGCACCCGGACCCGGCGCCGCGGCGGCGGGATCGCGGCTCCGCCACCACTACGGCGCCCCGCGCCGCCACCGCTACGACGCCTGGCGCCGCCCCGCCTCGGCCGCCCGGCCATCGCCGGCCAGCAGTTCCGCTGCGGCCACTCCGGATGCGGCACTCGCGCCGTGGGTGAAGATCTGCGGCGCACCGGCGGTGACGGCGCCCGGCAGTCCCATCTCCACGACGATGGCGTCCGGCCGCGCTGCGGTGAGCCCTGCCACGGCGCTGCTCATCCACGCGTGCCGGGCGGCGTCCCGCACGACCACGACGAGCGGGCGCCCCGCTGCGGGCGCCAGAGCGCAGCTGTCCAACGTCGCGGCCCCTGTGCGCAGTTCGTCGCCGTGCAGCCGGACGGAGGTCACCTCCGGCATCCGCTCCCGCAGCGGAGCGGCGAGCCCCCACGGCGTCTCGTCGCCGACGGCCGGGTTCGTGGCCGCCGCCAGCTCCACCACGTGCGGCGCCGCGGCCAGCGGCAGCGCGTCCCGTACGGCGCCGGTGAGCCGCAGCGCACGGCGAGCGGCGACGTAACCGATGTCCCGGCCGGCTTCGCGCGCGGGAACGGCCGCCCGCAGCGCCGCCGACCAGTCGGCGAACTCCCCCACCCGCCCGGCGGCTTCAGCCAGCCGTTCCATGGCGAGCTGCCCGCCGGCCACGGCATCGGCGAGTGCGGTGACCAGCGCGTCGACGGTGTCCTCCCCGGCGCTCTCCCCGCCGACGCAGACCGCGTCCACCCCGGCGGCGACGGCCCTCACGGTGGCGCCGCCGATCCCGTACGGCCGGGAGACGGCGCCCATTTCGATGGCGTCGCTGACGATCAGGCCGTCGAAGCCCAGCTCCTCACGGAGCACTCCCTGGAGCACGGTCCGGCTGAGCGTGGCGGGGAGCCCGGGGTCGAGGGCCGGAACCAGCAGGTGCCCGCTCATGACCGCGCGGACGCCCGCCGCCACCGCGGCCCGGAACGGCGGGAGGGCCTGCGCGGCGATCTCCTCCCTGCCGGCGCCGTAGGCGGGCAGATCGTGGTGCGAGTCGACGGCCACGTCGCCGTGCCCGGGGAAGTGCTTGGCGCAGGCGGCGACTCCGGACGACTGGAGCCCACGGATCCAGGCGGCGGTGTGCCGGGAGACCAGTTCAGGTGTGGCGCCGAAGGACCGGACCCCGATGACCGGGTTGCCGGGGTTGGAGTTGACGTCGGCGCTGGGCGCGTAGTCGAGGCCGATTCCGCAGGCGCGCAGTTGACCGCCGAGGTCGGCGGCGACGGCCTCGGTCAGCTCCGGGTCGTCGACCGCACCCAGGGCGAAGTTGCCTGGCCGGGTCGAACCGGTGGCCGACTCGATCCTGGTGACGTCTCCCGCCTCCTCGTCGATCGCGATGACGAGCGCGGGGTTCTCCGCGCGGAGCTGCGCCGTCAGCCGGGCTACCTGGCCGGGCGAGACGATGTTGCGGGAGAAGAGCACGACGGACGCCAGCCCTTCGCCGATGTCGCGCAGCACCCAGTCGGGTGCCTCGGTGCCCACGAAGCCCGGCTGGAGTACGGAGAGCGCGAGCCGTCGCAGCTCGCCGCTGTGCTTCGTGGCTGACCTCGGCTTGAGGGGCATCGACCGCGCCTTTCGGTGGGACCGGTACGTCGGTGACGGCAATCGCGGAGCCTTGATTGCGAGCCTCCGCAGCACCGAACTTGGTACAGACCAGCGAGCGTACGGGCCCAGCGTAACCCCCGCATCCCCCACCCGGACCTGGATTGCGGGGAGTTGACATTCTCTTTGGTCTAGTCCAAATATGGTGGGACGCGAGTCAACGGAGGGGCGTGTGTGGCACGCGTTCCGTTCTTGGCGGGCGCGAGTGCACAGCGCCGCGCCACGCTTCCTCCGCAGCCCTCACCACGAGGGCCGGCCCGCGACCCCGCGCCGCGACCCGGACGCGGATTCCGCGCCCCGCCCCGGACGCGAGCAGCGCCCCGCCCTCCGTGCGCGACCGAACGCCCGCGCCCACACAGCCACCCCCGGTACAGCACCGCCCACACCCCCACCCCCACATCCACCGTTCGTTACCGACTGCCGCTCCCTGGCCCGGGGCGCAGTGAGCACCTGGAGCAGCACATGGCGACGTCCGACCGCTCTCTCCACCGAGCCGCCTCGCACATTCCCTACTTCAGTGCGGACGGCGACACGTATCTGGCCCCGACGCCACTGCGTGACCTCCGCAAGACCCGCCCGCTGCGCGTGCTGTCCCAGGAGCAGTTCTCCTTCTGGCAGAGCTACGGATACGTCGTCGTCAAGGAGGCGATCAGCGCCTCCGCCGCCCGGCGGCTGCTGGACTTCGCCTGGGAGTTCCAGGGGCTCGACCCCGGCCACCCGGAGAGCTGGTACGAGGCGCGGGAGTTCCGCTCCGACCTCGAACGGGAGCTGCACATCTACGGGTTCGTCGAGGCGTACCACCACCAGCTCATCTGGGACAGCCGCCAGACCCGGCGGGTCTACGACGCCTTCGTGGACGTATGGGACTGCGAAGAACTGTGGGTCACCCTCGACCGGCTCAACCTCAACCCGCCCAACATCCGCACCCGCGACCGCTCTCTGATCGAACACCGGGAGCGCGGCTTCGACATCGAACTGCACTGGGACATCGACACCTCGCTCAGCGCGCCGCCGCAGCGCGTGCAGGGCATCATCGCGCTCAACGACAGCGAGCCGGAGTTGGGCGGCTTCCAGTGCTGTCCCGAGCTCTTCCGGCAGTTCGACCACTGGAAGGCGCTCCAGCCCGCCGACCGCGACCCGATCAGGCCCGCGGTCGACCGGGAGGCGATGCCCGTCGTACGGCCCGAGCTGGAAGCCGGTGACCTGCTCATCTGGAACGGTCTGCTGGCGCACGGGGTGGCGCCGAACGCCTCGGCGGATGGCGTGCGTTCGGTGCAGTACCTGTCCATGATGCCCGCGCTGGAGACACACCGGACGCTGCGGCAGTCGCGGATCGACTCCTGGCGCCACCTCAGCACCCCCAACTGGAACGCGACGCTGGTCGGTGACGCCGACAGGCACGAGTCGCTGCGGTACGGGCCCGCCGAACTCACCGGACTCGGCGCCAGGCTGCTGGGACTGGAGTCCTGGCACGAGGAGTCCGCGCACGCCGAATCCGGGTGCCGGGAAGGCACCACAGTGGAACGGGCCGAGGCCACCGGGGAAGAGACATGCGCCGTATCTGCCTGACGCTTCCCACCAACCGGCCCTGTGCGGCGACGATATCGGCCGTCGGCGAGGAAGCGGTCTACGCCGTCGAGCATTTCGACAACGATGTCGAGCTGCTGATCCTGGACTCCTGTACGCCATCGGTGTTCGCCGAGCACGCCGAGACGGTCCGGCGACTGCCTTCCTCTCCCCGCGTCACGGTGCGCCATCTCGACGAGGCACAGCAGCGCGACTTCCTCCGGCGGGTGACCGAACGCACCGCCTGCGCCAAGCCCGGACTGCTGCGCGACCTACTGCTGCCGGACGGCCTCTCCTACGGGGCCTGCACCAACCGGGCCTTCCTGATCGCGGCAGCGCTCGGCTGCGAGTCCGTCCACCGCAGGGACTCCGACAGCCGCTATCAGACCGTGGACGGCCGCCCGGTCTTCCCCGTACACCACGAGTTGAGGTCGCTCGGCAGGCGCGCCGCCGACGCCGTACCCGTCGTCAGTGAGACCGCGCTGGCCGAGCGGCACCTGGGACGGCGGGTCGCGATGGTGGGCAGCTCGTTCATAGGCGAACTCTCCGTGGACATCGGCGAGATCCTGGACACCGACCCCGAGGTCTATCGGGACGTCGTCGGCCTCTGGGCGCCTGCGGCCTGGTCCCCCGAAGCGAAGCGGAAGCTGGCGGACGAGTCGTTCCGTGGCGCGGGCACGCAGCCGTTCACGCGCGACCACTCGCTGCTGACGCTGGTCGACCCGATGTGGGTGGACATGTGCAACATCAGCTTCCACGGCGTACACGAACGGGTGCCGCTGCCGCCCGCGCGGGACACCATCGGCAGCGACTACTTCCTCTTCCACCTGATCCACCACGCCGCACTCCCCGGCGTGGTGCACAACCGGAACATCGTCAACTACTACACCCCGGACCGCAGAACCGACCCGGGCTTCATGGCCTACCAGACGCGCTTCGCCAAGTTCCTGCTGTCGATGCGCTACTTCCACTTCCTCTACGACGAGCTGGCCCGGGCCGGCGAGACCCTGCTGGACGACCAAGGGCTGCCCCGCGCTTCCACCGTCGCCGCGTACGCGGGCGAAGCCACCCGGCTCGACCAGCGGGAGAACGTCGAGCGGCTGGACACGCTGGATGCCGCCTACCGACGGCTGGGCGGCCGCTACACCGCCTTCGCCGACCAACTGGCCGCCCGCCGGGAGCGCCTGCTGGACGAGGCCCGCAGCGACATCGCGGACTTCGCGCTGCTGGCCGAGGCATGGGAGGAGCTGATGGCCGCGGCCCGGACCACACCTCTGAACCCGCCACCCTGCGGGGTGAGCCGATGATGAGCGCAGGCGGCGTACGTACCGGGCCGCGCGGGCGGGGCAGGGGCGAAACGGCGGGCGGCATGGGGGCCGAGGGCGGCAGCCCCGGGGCCGAGGACGCAGGACCGGGGCTCAGTACGTCACTTGCCGAGGGGCTGGCCGCGGTGGGCGGGGACCGGATCGTCCTCGACCTGGCGGGCATCGAGCAGCGCTACGAGGCGCTGTGCCGGGAACTGCCCGGGGTCCGGGTGCGGTTCGCCATGAAGGCGTGTCCGGTGGGCGAAGTGCTGGCCGCGCTGGGGCGCAGGGGTGCCGGGATCGATGCGGCGAGTCCGGGTGAGGCGGAGCAGGCGCTGGGGGCGGGGATACCGGTTTCCCGTATGCACTACGGCAACACCGTCAAGTCCGACCGGGACATCGCGGCCGCATACCGGCTGGGCATCCGGGACTTCGCGACCGACAGTCTGGAGGACGTGGCGGCCCTCGCAGCGCACGCGCCCGGGGCCCGCGTCTTCTGCCGGGTGGCGACCAGCGGCGAGGGCGCCGTGTGGGGTCTGCGCGACAAGTTCGGGTGCCGGCCGGCTGAGGCGCCACGGGTGCTGGAGCGGGCCCGGGAGGGTGGGCTGGTCCCCTCGGGCCTGTCCGTACACGTCGGCTCCCAGCAGCTGACACCCGAGGCATGGCACAGCGCGCTGGAGCGGCTGGGCGGTGTGCTGCGGGCCCTGGTGCGCCGCGGGATACGCCCGGACCAGATCAACCTCGGCGGCGGCCTGCCCGCGCTCGGCTATCTCGACCGGCGCGGACATCCCCTCCGTCCGCCCCTCGAGCAGATGTTCGCGGTGATCCGGAAGGGGATGGCGAGCCTGCGCCGGATCCACGGCGGCCCTCTGGAGTTCGTCATGGAACCGGGACGGCACCTCGTCGCCGACCACGGGGCAATCCGGGCGCACGTCGTCCGGCTCGCGGAGCGGCGGAGGCCGGACGGCCAGCTGCAGCACTGGCTGTATCTGAGTTGCGGCAAGTTCAACGGCCTGTACGAGATGGACGCGCTGCAGTACCGGCTGGTGTTTCCGGGCCACACCGAGGGCCCGTACGTCCCGGCCGTCCTCGCGGGCCCCACGTGCGACAGCGACGACGCCTACTCTTCCGAGCACGCTCTGGTCCCGGTGCCCAGGGCGCTGGCGTCAGGCGACCCGGTGTGGGTGCTGTCCTGCGGCGCGTACGCGGTCAGCTATACGGCGCGCGGGTTCAACGGCTTCACCCCGCTGCCGTACACCTGCACGGGATCGCACGGGCGACCCTGCGTGCCGACGGACGGGAGGGACGGCCGCGATGGGTGACGGCGTCCGTACCGAAGGTGCCGTTCGTACCGAAGGCGCCGTTGACGCCGAGGGAGCCGTTCGCGTTCGCCGTATCGCCGACGGCGACTGGGACGCCATCGTCGAGCTGGAGCGCGACGCCTACGCCGGGCTGGGCCTCTCGGAGGGGCGGGCGGCGCTGCAGTCCCGGGCGTGCACCTCGCCGGGGACGTGCTTCGCGCTGGATGTCGGCTTCCGGACGGCGGGCTATGTGCTCGCGCTGCCCTACCCGGCGTTCCGCTACCCGGACCTGGAGCGCGCTGAGAGCGCCGCCGCCCTCCCCGCTCTCACCGGCCCCCCGCAGAGCGCGGGCAATCTCCATCTGCACGACATCGTGATCGCCCGGCCCCTACGGCGGAGGGGTCTGGCGCGGATTCTGCTGCACCGCCTCGTCCGTACCGCCCGGGCGCGCGGGGACGAGCGGATCTCGCTGGTGGCCGTCGGCGGCAGTGCGAGGTTCTGGTCGGCCCGCGGCTTCATGCCGTACCCGCACGTGCTTCCGGCAGACAGCGGCTACGGCACGGACGCGGTGTACATGTCCAAGCCGGTGCGCGGCGTGCCGGGCGCACTGTCCGGTCCGGGAAGCGCCCCGCTGTACGCCCCGCCCTTGCCGCACGAAGTGAGCTGATCCCCGTGTCTCCTGTAGTCCGCGATCTCGCCGCCCCCGCCCGCTTCGTCCGGGCCCGGTCGGCCATCGCCGCGCTGTTCTGCTCCCTCGGGTTCCAGTACGCCACCTGGGCCGCACAGATCCCGGCCATCAAGAAGGACCTGGGCCTGACCGCCGGGGAGGTGGGGATGCTGCTGATGGCGGCGGGGGTCGGCTCAGCGGTGTCGTTCCCCCTGGTGGCGGTGGCGATGAGAAGGCTGGGCTCACGGCGGCTCGCGCCGGCGTCGCAGCTGGGTCTGACGCTGCTGCTCCTCGCGCTGGCCGCGGCACCCAACTACCCCGTCGCCCTGCTGGTGATGTGCGTGGACGGGGTTCTCGTCGGCTGTCTGAACGTCGCGATGAACGCACAAGGAGCGGCGGCGCTGGAAGCCGGATACGCGCGGAACGCCATGGCCAGGCTGCACGCGACCTTCAGCGGCGGCTCGCTCCTAGCGGCGCTGCTCGCTTCCGGTGTGCGTACGCTGACCCCTTCGGTCGGGAGCCACTTCGCGGTGGCGGCCTGCGTGCTCGTGCTGCTGGGCGGCTACGCGCGCACCGGGCTGCTCCCGGACGACGATCCGGGCGAAGGACCCCGGAAGCAGGCCCGCGGCCGGTGGACCCTCCCCTCCCGGGTGACGCTGTGGATGTGCTGCGCCATGGTGTTCGGCACCATCGCCGAGGGCGCCATGAACGACTGGTCCACCCTCTATCTGCGGGAGATCGCCCAGGCGTCGGCCCGGACAGCGCCGCTGGGTATCGCCGTCGTCTCCGGCACGATGGTCCTCGCCCGGCTCTTCGCAGACGGCCGGCGCGCCCGCTGGGGCGATGGCCGGGTCGTCCTGCTGGGAAGCGCGCTCGCCGCCGCGGGGCTCGCCTTCGCCCTGGTGGGCGGCGGTGTGGTGACGGCACTTGTCGGCTTCGCCTGCGTTGGGCTGGGCATCGCCGCCGTCACCCCTTGCGTCTACGCCGCCGCGGCCAAGCAGGGCTCGGACACGCTGACGCTCGTCGCCGCCATGGGGACGACGGGCCTGCTCGCCGGTCCGCCGCTCATCGGCTTCGTCGCGGATGCGAGCAGTCTGGCCTGGGGGATGGCAGCCGTCGCCGCTTCGGCGGCCGTGGTGTCCCTGTGCAGCACCCGGATCCGCTGGACGCCGACGGGCGCGGCGGCACGCTGAGGCCGGTCAGCCGGAACCGGCCGCGCGTTCCGCCCGGTTGGTCGGACCGTTGCCCGTGGGGCGCAGCAGGAGCAGGGCGATGTCGTCGGTGGGCGGGGACGGCTGCGCGGTGGGCGCTGTGAGGGTGTCGGCGAGGTCTTCGAGGTTCTCGTCGGTGGCGTCGGCGAGCCTGCGGGCCAGCGCCGCGGTGGCCAGGCCGATGTCGGCTCCGGGGGCCTCCACGAGCCCGTCGGTGTAGAGGGCCAGCACACAGCCTGGTTCGAGGGGGACGACGGTGGTCGCGTAGTCGGTGTCGGGCTCGATACCGAGCAGCAGCCCGGGCGGCAGGCCGAGGATCTCGGTGCGGCCGTCGGGACGGCGCAGCAGTGGCGGAGGGTGCCCTGCTGAGGCGATCCGCACCTCCTGGCGTGACAGGTCGAGGTGTGCGTACAGGCAGCTGGTGAACAGGTCGGTGTCCAGGTCGATGAGGAGCCGGTTGGTCCGGGAAAGGATCTCGCCGGGTGCCGCGCCGGCAGTCGCATGGGTGTGGACGGCGGTACGCACCTGCCCCATGAGTGCGGCCGCCGTGGTGTTGTGTCCCTGGACGTCGCCGATGGCCGCGGCGGCGTCGGCGCGGTCGCAGCGGATCAGGTCGTAGAAGTCGCCGCCGATGTCCAGCCCCCGCCCCGCGGGCAGATAGCGGGCTGCCACTTCCAGGCCGGGGACGGCGGCCAGGCGGTGCGGGAGCAGACCGGTCTGCAGGCTGTGGGCCAGCTTCCGCTGGGTGTCGAAGAGCCTGGCCCGGTCCAGGGCCTGCGCGATCAGCCCGGCCAGCGAGGTGAGCAGGGCCCTTTCGGGGGAGGTGAAGGCGTGTGGCTGGTCGTAGGCGAGCACCAGGGTGCCGACGGCGTTGCCGGACACGGTCAGCGGCAGATACGCCCAGGCGGCCATTTGGTCGTGACGCAGAGCGGGCTCATAGGCCCGTTCGAGGTCCACGGGGTTCGCGAAGAAGGCCGGGACGCCCGTTGCCAGGACCCGCGCGGCCGGGTGGCCGGAGGAGAGGGGGACCGCGTCGTAGCGGCCCAGCAGTTCGGCCGGGTAGCCGCGGTGTCCCGCGACGCGGAGGCGGCCGTCTTCCACCGTCATCAGGGCCAGCGCGCCGGGGCCGAACGCGGGGACGAGCTGATCGGCCACCAGCTCTACCACCTCGTCCGCGCCCGCCGCCTCGCTGAGGACGGCCGCCAGATGCGTGAGGTGGTAGAGGGCTGTCGCACCTGCCGGCCGCTCAGCGCCCTCCGGGGCCCCCTGCGCTGTCTCGGGCCGGCCCTCGGTCGCGGCGAGGGTGATGTGGACGCTCACCCCGCCCGCGCCGGGGAAGAGCCGGAAGGACAGCCAGGTGTCGGGCGGTCGCCGGGCGGTGAACGTCGTCGGCTGCCGGGCGATCATGGCTGCCCGGTACCGGTCCTCGAACACCGGGTCGTGCAGCCAGGGCAGCGACTCCCACGGGCGGGTGCCCAGCAGCGTCGCCGCGTCCGCTCCCACCAGGTCGGCAGCGGCCGAGTTGAGGAAGTCGATCCGGCCCTCGAGATTCAGCGAGCAGCACCCCTCCGGAAAGCGTTCGGCGAACTCGAAGGCGGCCCTCGCCACGGCGGGGCCGGGCACACCCGGGCCCGGTGGGCGCAGCAGGCGCGGCTCGTCCCGCGGCAGCAGCGGCCGGCCGCTGTCGGCGGCCTGCCGGAGGAGACGGCCGACGTTGCGGCAGCTCGCCCCCAGTACGTGGCGTTCGCGGGGGCTCAGCTCCGGCGGATGTTCGGTCGACCACAGCAGGACGATGCCGCCCCGCGCCGCGGCGCCGATGACCACGGGGGCCGCGGCCAGCCGGAAGTCGTACGGCAGCACCAGGCCGACCCGCGGGTACTGACGGGCCATCTCCTCCTGGCTGGCCAGCCACACGATCCGCTGGTGCCGTATCGCGACCGCGACCGGAATGGGGGCGTCCAGCGGGATACGGGCCCATGGCGCCGCGATGCTGCGGGAGACCCCGGACACCACCGCGAGGCGGAGCACCTGTTCGCCGGGCGGCAGCAGATACACCAGCCCCATCGAGGCGCCGGTGGCCGCAATGACGTCGGTCAGCACCGCGTCGAGCTGCCCCCAGCCGGGGTCGTCCGGGCCGGCAGACCGCGCCGTACCGCTCACACCGTTCACGCCGCTCCCGAAGCCGGATCCAGGTGGGCCGCCGGCTGTCGGCAGCCCGGCAGCCGGCGGCCGGCGGCCGCGCGCGGTGTGCCGCCCGCCCACGGCCGCCGCTGGCCATGTTCCGGCACAGACCCGCTTACGCGGCGGCGGCACACCGACGGACGGCCAGGGTGACGGCACAGCGACCCGCATGCGGGCGGCCATGCCTTACCCGACGGATCCCCCGCACCCGTCGGGCAGGGGCGCCCCCTCCCCACGGGTGCTCCCACATTTCCGGGCACGTCCGGCGCGTTACGGCTGTTACCCGAGGTTACTTCCGGGCATTTGCGGGCCTGCCGTTTCAGCGGGCGCCGGGTGAGCACGCGTACTGCTGTTCCACGTCCAATTGGGCGTGCCCCACGAACACTTGGAGGACCACATGATCTCCCGGTCCAGATACCGCACCAGTCGTGCGGTCACCCTGGCCGCATCCGTTGTGCTGGCGGGTGCGGTCACCGCGCCCGCGGTGCAGGCGGCCCCGAAGGGCGAGGGAGGGCAGCCGCGGCACTGCACCCTCGACCTGGCCACTGGGGCCGAGCGCTGCTACGCCAGCTTCACCGAGGCCGTCGAACACGCCAGCGGCGGACGCATCGACGACGCTCCGGCCTCGGCCCGCGCAGCGGCGCACGACAGCGGGTTCCGCGCGGAGGCACGGTCGTTGGCGGCGGACGGCGGCTCGCAGGCGGACGGTGTCATCCAGGGCACCTTCTTCGACGATCCCGGCTTCGGCGGTGACTCGCTGACCGTCACCGGCGAGGGGCTGTGCGAGAAGGACGGCTGGGTGGATTACCAGTACGACCTGGAAGACGCCTGGAAGAACCGCATCTCCTCGGTACAGCCGTGGGGCGACTGCTGGATCTGGCTCTACCCGGAGCCCAATCTCGGCGGGGACAGGGACGGCCCGTTCAAGGAGAACACCTCCGACATCGGTTCCCTCATGAACGACCGCACCCAGTCCATCGGCTTCAGCTGATCCCCACGTCTGTGAACATCACACCTCTGTGAGGAGCAACCCCCCATGAACCAACGCCTCAGGTGGTCCGTACTGCTGGCCGCCCTAGTGACCGCGAGCAGCGCCGCCCTCACCCCCGGCGTGGCACAGGCCGACGACGACCCGCCCACCTCCAGGGAACTGCTCGACAAGTGCGACAACGGCACCGATGTCTGCGTCTTCCACCCCGACGGACCGCCCCGTGACTCGATGGGCGAGGCGCACCAGGTCGGCGACAGCGCCTACAACTGCACGCAGGACACGCAGCGCTCCACCGTCGGCTGGTCCGACACCACCGGCGAGTCCAACAGCCTGGGGGTCTCGCTGAGCGCCGAGTACGGCTTCTCCGAAGTCTTCAAGGTCAGCATCGAGACCAACTACCAGCACACCTGGGAGAGTTCACACACCGAGACGGACCAGACCAACGTGGACGTACGGCCCGGAGAGGTCGGCTGGGTGACGCGCGAGGCGCAGTTGCAGACCGTCAGCGGGAAGTACGAGCTGCACTTCCCCGACAAGTTCCACGGCCACTACATCTGGTACGTGCCGTTCGAGGCCACCGGCCCCAAGCCGGACGCGCCGAGCACCAAGACGCAGCACACCCGTGCGATGACCGAGGACGAGAAGGCCCAGCACTGCGGCTGAGGCCGCCCGCCCCCTGCCCACACCCGGCAGGGGGCGGTACCGCTGGGGGCGGCGTACCGCAGCCCGGGTGATCTTCGTAAGGTGCCTGCCACGCCGCGGGCCGGCGGAGGTATCCGTCCGTCATGACCGATCCCGAGCACTACGCTCTGGCCATGACGGGCGGATCCGCGCCGCACCCGCTCCACGCGCCACGGCCGGAGAGCGCTCACGCCGTGGCTCACCCGACTGCCGCGCCGCGCGACGAGACCGCCCCAGCGCCCTCCGCCACCTCCGGCCCCGTCAGCCCACGCGAGACGTAGGTCCGGGGGCGAACGCGAGCACCACGTTGTGCCCTCCGAATCCGCAGGAGTTGCTGACCGCCAGCCGGACGGACTGCGGCCGTGCGGCCCCGTGCACGATGTCCACGTCCTCCGTACCGGCGTCGGCTGCATGGAAGTTGGCGGTCGGCGGCACCGTCTGCCGCTGCACGGTCAGCACGGTCAGCGCGGCCTCCACGGCGCCCGCCGCGCCCATCGTATGGCCGATGACGCCCTTGGCGGAGGTGACGGCCGGGCCGTCGCTGCCGAAGAGCTCGCGCAGCACGGCTGCTTCGGTGCGGTCGTTGAGCGGGGTGCCGGTGCCGTGCGCGTTGACGTGGTCGACGTCGCCGGGAACGGCACCGGCCTGCTCCAGGGCCTGCCCGGTCGCGTCCCGCAGGCAGCGGCCGTCCGGCCGCGGCGCAACGGGGTGATGGGCGTCGTTCGTCGAGCCGTGCCCCGCGAGCAGCGCCCGCACGGGGGCGTGCCGCGCCGTCGCGTCCGCCGCCCGCTCCAGCACCAGCACACCGGCGCCTTCTCCGAGTACGAAGCCGTCCCGCGCGGCGTCGAAGGGGCGGGAGGCACCGGCCGGATCGCCGCCGCACCGGGAGAGTGCTCCAGCGCGGGCGAACGCCGTCGCGCACAACGGCGTCACCATCGCGTCGCTGCCGCCGGCCACGGCGATGTCGCACCCGTCACCGTCCAGCAGCATGGCGGCGGTGGCCAGCGCGGTCGCCCCGGAGGCGCAGGCAGTCGCGGTGTGCAGCACCGGTCCGTGTACGCCCAGGTCGATGGCGAGCCGGCCCGCGGCCATGTTGGGCAGGAAGGCGGGCAGCGCGAGCGGGGAGACCGCGCGGTGCCCGGTGGTGAGCAGCCTGTGGTGCTGTCCCTCGTAGCTGCCGACCCCGCCCGCGGCGGAGCCCAGCACCACCGCGACGCGCGCACCGTTCCAGCTGTGCGGATCCAGGGCGGCGTCCCGCACCGCTTCGCGGGCCGCCGCCAGGGCGAACTGGGTGAACCTGTCGTAGCGCCACGGCTGCCCCCCTCCCCCATCCCGGCGCGGGCCGAACCCGGTCACCCGGCAGGACGTGCTGACCGGCGCCCCGGCCAGTTCCGGGTCGTCGGCGGCCGTCGGCCGGCCGGAGCACACCCGCTGCCAGGTCTCCTCGGTGCCCACGCCCGCCGGTGTCACCAGGCCGACGCCGGTGACGGCCACCGTCCGGCCGGTGCGGACGCCGGTCACTCCTCCCCCATCTGTCCCACGTGCTGTGTGCCGCCCAGCAGCTGATGCACCAGCGCGACGACATCCTCCGGTGTGGCCTCGCCGGTGACCGCGTCGTCCGGTGCGCCGGTGCCGTAGTGCTCCTGGACGGTGACGAGGAGTTCGGTGACGGCCAGCGAGTCCAGGCCCAGTTCGGTGAGGGTCACCCCGGGCCGGAGGTCGTCGGAGGGCACTTCGAACTTGTCGGTGAGCACGGTGTTCACGTAGTCCTGGACAGGGTCCATGGGTCTGCCTCTCGTTGCTGTTGCTGTTGCTGTGGCTGTTGCTTTCGCTGTTGCCGTTGCTGTCGGTCCGGGCTCGGGGAATTGGCGCGGGGCCGCGCCGCCGGCCAGGTCAGGGCGACCGACCCCCAGGTGAGTCCGCCGCCGAAGGCGGTCAGCACGGTGGGGGTGCCCGGGGGCACCAGATCGCGGGCCGCGGTGTCGGCCAGGGCCAGGGGTACGGAGGCGGCAGCGGTGTTGCCGACGTCGCGGATGTTGCCGTACCGGTGCCGGGGCTCGACGCCGAGCCGGTCGCCGACCGTGTCCAGGATGCGCTGGTTGGCCTGGTGACCGATGAACGCGCCGAGCTCCGAAGGCTCCCAGCCGGCCCGGCGCAGCGCCGTACGTGACGACTCCGTCATCCGGCGCACCGCGTGGGCGTAGACCTCGCGTCCGCGCATCCGCAGGAACCGCTCGTCGCGTGGCGGCGGCGCTTCCGCAACGGGTGTGCCGGCACCGCCTGCGGCGATGGCGATCAGGTCGCTTCCCGAGCCGTCCGCGCCGAGGTCCCAGGCGAGCACCTCGCCGGGCTCCCCGTGGTCCCCGGCGCGCAGCAGCACGGCCCCCGCACCGTCACCGAAGACCACGGCGGTGTCCCGGTCCCGCGGGTCGACGATGCGCGAGTAGGTCTCGGCGCCGACGACCAGCGGGCGAGCGCACACCCCGGAGCCGACCAGTCCGGCGGCAACCGTCATGGCGTACAAGAAGCCCGAGCAGACGGCGCCCAGGTCGAAGGCGGCGATGGTGCCAAGACCCAGGCGGTGTGCCACCTCGGGTGCGGTGGCGGGACAGCGCCGGTCCGGTGTCGTGGTGGCCAGGAGCAGCATGTCGGGGCGGGCTCCCGCCGGGGACTCCAGCGCGGCGCGCGCCGCCGCCGTTGCCAGGTCGCCGGTGGCGATGCCGGGCGCTGCCCGGCGGCGGTGGGCAATGCCCGTACGCGAGCGGATCCAGGAGTCGCTGGTGGCGAGGGCGCCGTCCTGCGCCACGTCCGCGTTGCTCCGCACCTGCGGCGGGAGCGAGGCGCCGATGCCGCACACCACGGCGGCGCGCCCGTCACGCTGAACGTCCGGGCTGCCCGGGTCGGGCGGGATGGCAAGGCTGGCCGGGTTGGTCGGAGTCATCGCCGGCTCACGCCTCGCCGAAGGGGGAGGCGGGCTTGGGGATGCCGGCGAGTCCGCCGTCGGGCACCGACAGGCCGCCGTCCAGCAGCAGCGCCTGGCCGGTCAGGAACGCCGCCGCGGGCGAGGCCAGGTACAGCGCGGCCCACGCTGCCTCTTCCGGCTCCGCCCACCGGCCCAGCGGGACGTGCGCCATCAGCCAGTCGGACAGCGGAGCGGTGCCGGAGGCGAAGGTCGTCATGTCGGTGCGGGTCCAGCCCGGGCACAGCGCGTTGACCCGGATACCCTCGCGGGCCCAGCCGACGGCCAGGCTGCGGGCGAGGGAGATCTGCGCCGCCTTGGTCGCGGCGTACGCCTCCATCATCGGAGTGCCCACCACCCCGGCGACGGAGGACATCAGCACCAGGCTCGCGCGCGAGGAGGCGGCCAGGTGCGGATGGGCGTGCCGGCACAGCGCGGCCGAGGCATTCAGATTGACCGTCACCACGGCGTCCCAGTCGTCCTGCCGGGCGTACTGGTGCGGGGTCAGCTGTGGTGCACCGTCGGGTCCGCCGGGCAGGATGCCGGCGTTGTGGACGACGATGTCGAGTCCGCCGAGCGCCTCGGCCGCCTCGTCGACCACCGCGCCGGCAGCGGCGGGACGGGCGAAGTCGCCGGGTGCCGGAACGGCGGTGCGTCCCCGGCGGGCGACTTCGGCGGCGGTGTCCTTCAGCGCCTCCTCGCTCCGCGCCGACAGCGCCAGGTCGGCCCCGGCGTCGGCGAGAGCGAGGGCGACGGCACGTCCGATGCCGCGCGAAGCGCCGGTCACCAGCGCGCGGGCGCCTTCGACCCGGAAGGCTTCTGCCGTGGTGCCGGGCAGCGGTGCGGGTGCCGGGGTGAGTGTGGGTGAAGATGAGGCGGATGGGCTGGTCAACGCGCGCTCCTTTCCAGGGGTTCGGCGGTCGGTGCGGTACGGATGACGGGGGCGCCGCTCCAGGTGAGCAGGGCGCTGCCCCACGTCATGCCGGCTCCGAAGGTGGCGAGCAGGATGCGGTCGCCGCGCCGCAGCGGGCCGTCCACGGCTGCCGTGGCCAGCGCGTACGGCGTCGAGGCGGCGCCGATGTTGCCCACCTCGTCCGCGACGACCGGCAGCCGGCCCGGCGGGATGCCCAGTGCCGTGCCGACCGAGCGCAGCAGCCGGGGGTTGGGCTGGTGGGCGACGAAGGCGTCGATGTCGTCCATGCGCAGCCGGTTGCGGGTCAGGCTGTCGGATACGACGAGGGGGAACATCTCGGCAATGAAGTCCCGCACGGCCCGGCCGTCCATACGGATGGTGTGCCGGCCGGTGGCGACCGTCTCCGCGCTGGCCGGTGCCCGGCTGCCGCCCGCCGGGATCAGTACATGGTCGGCCAGCGCCCCGTCGGAGCCGAGGTGGAAGTCGGCGAACCCCTCGGTCGCCGGGACGGGTCCCAGCACGGAGGCGGCTGCACCGTCGGCGAACAGCACGGCGGTGCCCCGGTCGGCCGGGTCGAGGAACTTCGAGTACGCCTCGACGCCGACGACCGCCGCGTAGCGGCAGCCTGCGTCGCCCCGCAGATGGTCGTGCGCCACGCGGGCGGCGAACATCCAGCCCGAACAGGCGGCGCTGACATCGAGAGCCACGGCGTTGCGTGCCTTGGTGAGGGCCTGTACGCGGCAGGCCGTGGCCGGGCCGAGTTCGTCGGGGGTCGAGGTGGCCAGTACCAGCAGGTCCAGCTGTTCCATGTCGAGCCCGGCTGCCGCGACGGCGGAGCGTACGGCAGCGGCCGCCATGTCGGAGGCGGCCTCGTCCTCGGCCGCGGTATGGCGCTTTCGCACTCCGGTACGTTCGGCGATCCAGTCGGCGGCGACTCCGGCGTCGCGGGCGACCTCCTCGTTGGAGCGCTGCCGGGTGGGCAGATAGGTGCCCATGCCGAGCACGCCGATGGGTGATGCCGTGTCACGGTTCTGAGGTGCGTCAGCGGCAGGAGAGTGGGAGAAATTGCTGGTCACGGACGTCCTCCGGCGGGCCGTTGGCGGGTGGAGTTGAGCGCGGCCGCGTAGTCGGGGGCGGCCAGCGGGGTGGGTGCCATCGATTCGGGCGGGCCGAGACCTGCGGCCAGCTCGTCCAGGCAGGGCGCGAGGCGTGCGCACTGCCGGTCCGCCGCCGCTTCCAGCGAGGCAGCGGTTCCGGGCGAGAGCACTCCAGCCCACTGCAGCGGCCCGGCCAGCCGCAGCGCCTGGGTCGTTCCGTAGAGGGCTGCCAGGGTGCTCCGGGCCGGATCCGGGTCCCGCGCCGTGCTCACCGCGTCGGCCACGGACTGCGCGGCGAGCCGGAGGGTGTGGACCTCGCCCAGCTGCCGGGCCCGTTCCAGCAGCGGGTTCCACAGCTCCATACCCTCCAGCCCCTGCTGCCGGCGTTCGTCGAGCGCCGCCTGGAGGTGTGCGGTCAGCCGCCGTTCCAGCGTGCTGACGGTCCACAGCCACCAGGAGGGGTCGTCGGTGTCGGCGGGCGGGGAGGTCTCGTCGGTATCGGCGGGGGTGTCGCTCCCCTCTGCGAGGGCACGCCCGGTGTCCAGCAGGATGAGCCGGTTGTCGCCGCCGGCCGCACCGAAGGCTTCCGCGAAACCGGCGTATCCGCTCAGCCGGTTGACGGTGAGGTGACCGGCCAGGCCGCAGCGGCGCCGGCACTCCGCGGTGACCCGGGCTGCACCATCCACCGCCACTGCCTTGAAGGCGGACAGCCTGCGGTCGACCGCGGCCCACGGCGAGAAGGCCGTGTCAGCTGTTGCAGGGTCCTGCTCCCCTGGGTCCGTACGGGCGTCCTGCGACCGCTGCCAGAGGTCCAGCGCGGTGGTTGCCGCGCAGCTGAGGGCGTACGCCTCCGCCAACGCGCCGAGCAGGGCGCGCTGTTGAGTGCTGTAGGCCAGCACCGGGGCTTCGGGGGCCAGCTTGCCGTGCGAGCGCCGGTACTGGGAGTGGCGCAGCGCCGCCACCGCCGAGGCGCGGGCCGTTGCCGCGGCGGCCGACGGCACGGTCGCCCACAGCAGCCGTCCGACGTCCAGTGTGCGCTGGAGGGCTCGGGCCGGGTCACCGAGCGGGTCGTGGAAGACGCCGTCGGCGTCGATACGGGCGCCGCCGCGCAGCCAGCGGTCGTAGGGCAGCCGCGCTCCCCCGAACCGCACCAGCGCGTACTCCAGCGGCAGCGCTTCGGCGCCCAGAGCGCTGGAGACGGCGACCCCGGGCACCGTACGCCGTTCGTCGCACAGGTCGACCAGGAAGGGGTGGACTCCGCGGCAGACTCCGCCCACCACCAGACGCGCACACACCACGGCCGACTGCGGCCTGCCCGGCGCACCGACGCTGGAGAACTTGGCAGCGCCGGGATCCGGTGTGCGCAGGACGAACTCGCGGCGCTGCGGGTCGAACTCGGCGGTGGTACGGATCGCGAGGTGGCTGTTGGCGTCACCGACCTCGGTGACCAGGAAGACCCCTTTGCGGTGGCCGCTCTCCAAATCCTCCACCATGCGGGCGAGTTCGGCTGTGCCGAGCTGCCGCTCGTCCGCCGAGGCGACGACGGAGCCCAGGCACAGCACGTAGTGGTTGACGACGGTCATGTACAGCGCCGGGTCGGCAAGTGCCGTGCAGGCGCTCAGCGCTGCCGCCCAGTCCCGGTCGCCGAGCAGTTCGCGGGCGGGCGGCAGCACCCTGGCCAGCCGCGCCAGCTGGTGGTGGGTCAGGTGGTTCCGGCTCGTCCCCTCCCCCGGTTCGGGCGGCCGGGCGGAACCGAGCACTTCGGCGATGCGCTGTGCCTGGGGGGTACGTAACGGGTCGGTGCCGGGCCGGTGCGGGGTGCTCGGGTTGGCAGGGTCGGTCGGCGGACGGGTGGCTGTCGGCGTCATGCGCTCTCTCCCTGGGGCTCCCGATGAGCTGGGCGGTGCGCTGGGCGGGGCTCCTCCTCCGGGGCGCCGGGCCTGTGCAGGCGGTCCGGCCGCTCCCAGGGGAAGTCCGGCTCGGCGAGCGGGCTGCGCGCCAGTACGGCGCTGCCGTGCCGGGCGAGGACCCGCTGGGCGCTGCGGGTGAGGGCCTGTCCCGTACCGGACTCCAGGAGCAGCGCGGGCCCGGGGGCCGCGGCCCGGCCGAGTACGCCGGGCAGCCTGGCCGGGTGGGTCAGGCAGGCGGCCAGTCCGGCGTACACGTCGTCACCCCTGCCGTACGGCCCGCCGTGCACCGCCGAGTGGACCGGGGTGTGGGCCGGTTGGGCGGGCAGGGTGCGGATCGCCGCGGCGAATCCCTCGGCCTGCTCGGTGAGGGACGGGTGGTGGGAGGAGAAAGGCAGCCGGAGCCGAACGGCGGTCACCCCGAGGTCCGCCGCCCGCTCCTCCACCTGGTCGAGTTCCTGGACCGGGCCGCTGAGTACGGTTTCGGCCGGGTCGTTGACGCAGGCTACGGCCACCCTGCTGACCCCGGCGGCAGCGACCAGCCGCTCCGCCTCACCGGCTCCCGCCGCGAGCATCGTCATGCCGCCGCGGCAGCGGCTGAGAAACCGGGAGAGCCTGCAGGCGATGTGCGTACCGTCGCGCAGACCGAACACCCCTGCCGCGGTGAGCGCGGCGATCTCCCCGAAACTGACGGCGACGATGCGCCGGGGCGCCGCACCGATCGCGCACAGCGCCCGGTGGATCGCCATGGAGGCGCCGAACAGCGCTACTTGTGTGGTGCCCAGGGGCCCGGCGGCCAGCTCCCGGCCGCTCGGCGGGGTATCGCCCAGCAGCGCGGGTCCCAGCGCCGGCACCCCGTACGCGTCGCTCACCTCGTCGATCTGCGCGAACACCTCCGTGGCGGCCGCGCGTACCACGGCGTGGGTCCGGGCGGCGCGGATCAGCGGGGAGACGGCGAAGTCCCCCTGTCCGGGGAAGAGATGGACGACGGTTTCGGGTGACGGCGCCCAGGGGGCCGGCGGTTCAGGATCCGGTCGCTCGTATGCGGGGGGCATATGTCTCTCGCCTTCTTGCGGGGGGAGCTAGGGTGTCTGCGGGGAGCTGGTGTGCTGCTGAGGGGGACGGGGCGCGCCCTCCCTGGCGCGGCGAGGGGGCTTCCGCGGAAGGGCACACCGCGCGGGTCCACGCGGCCGGTGGCCGCTGCCCGGCGACACCGTGTTCTGGACTGTTTCGGGACTCTTTCGGACTTTTTTCGGAGCGGACCCCGCCTCCTGCCCACACTGGGCAGCCGGTTCCGGTGGATCCCCGGTGACGTGCGGCGCAGCGGTGCGCCTCGGCGGCGTGTGTGCCGGGGTCGTCGACGGAACGGCATCACCGGACGCACGGGCAACGCCTGGCCATGGCTGCGTACAGTCCGGAAATGCCCCTGGTCCACGCGGAACGGGCTCCGTCCGGGTATGCCTCCACCGAAGCACAAGCAGGGGCGCGGAGCTGACTGGTTCCGGTCACCAAGGCGTGAATGCGTTGAAAGCCCCGGGGCTGCGTAACCGGGCGGGGTGAGCCAGGAGACTCCCATGGGCCGTCGCAGGCCGAACCGGCAACTCGCCGCGCTGCTCGCCGAGTCCGGGTGGAGCGCAGGCGAACTGGCGCGCGCGGTCAACGCCCTGGGGACCAAGTACGGCCTGCGGCTGCGCTACGACAGGACGGCTGTCGCGCACTGGCTGGAGGGCTCCCGGCCGCGTCCGCCCGTGCCCGGCCTGGTGGCCCAGGTTTTCGGCCGGCGCCTCGGCCGCGCGGTGCACGTCGGCGAGACGGGCCTGGAGAGCACCGCGGCTGCCAGGGGTTCGGCGGATGCGGTGCTGAGCGCCGGTGATCCGGTGGAACGGCTGATCGCGCTGTGCCACGCCGACGCGGATCCCGGCCGGCGACTGGCCCTCAACCGGAAGATGTTCACCGCCGCCGACATCCCGCTGCCCGTCTGGCCGCAGGTGGCCGGGCCGCAGGCTGACCGACCGGTCGGTATGGCGCAGCAGATGACCCCCCGGCGCGACGCACGGCTCGCGGACATGGTCGCCGTCTTCGCCGATCTGGCCGAGAAGTACGGCGGCGCACACGCGCGTTCCGCACTGGGGGCCTATATCGCCGACGACGTCACCCCGCGCCTGGTGCCGGCGCCCGACGGCGGAGCCCCGGAGCCCGTGGTACTGACCGGCAGCGCCTGTCTGCTGCATCTGCTGGGCACGATGGCCGCCGACGCGGGGCTGCCGAACCTCGGCTACCACTGCTACCGGTCGGCGCTCGACCTGGCGCACCGGGCCGGCGACCGGAACGTCTACGCGATCACGCTGCGCACTATGGCTGTCCTCGCCCTGCGCCTGGACGACATGACGCGCGCCCGGCAGTGGTCACAGGCCGCCCTGGAGGTGGCGGCTCCGACCGCGACCCCCGACGTGCGGTGCTATCTCCATGCGGGGCGGGCGGCGGTGCGGGCGGCCGAGGGGGAGCGCAGGGCGGCCCTCGCCGAACTGCTGGCCGCGGAGCGCTCCCACGAGACGGCAGCCGGCACCGGGCCGGACACCGCTGACGGCGCCGGAGCTCTCGGCCCCTTCACGCGCTATCCGCCCGCCGCCTTCCACTACGTGCGCGGGGAGGTCCTGCAGGCGCTGGGCGACCACGCGCAAGCCGCCACCGCTTTTCAGGAATCGCTGGCCGTACGCCCGTCTGCCCACCACATCGCCCTCGTCCTCACCCACACACGTCTGACCGAGACCTCGCTGGCGCTCGGCGAGCTGGATGGGGCTCTGGAGCAGTGCCGGCAGCTGTGCGCGCACTACCCCTACACCGCCTCCCGGCGCACCGTCACGGCACTGACCACCGTCCGCAGGAGCCTGGCGCCCTACCGCCGCCACCCCCAGGCCCGCCAGATCCGCGACCACCTCGCCCAGCTGATGCGGCGCACCTCGGACGCTGCCCGCTGAGGGCCCGACGCCCGAGAGGGCGGAGGGCCAGGTACCTAGGGCGAAGGTGCGGCGCAGGGTGGGACCTTCTCCCGATGCCCGCGCGCGAGCCGGTCCCCAGGATGGCTGTCATGTCATCCAGAACGTCACCGCCCCCGGGCACCTCCGCACACGCCCCGGAGGGCCCGGCGTCCGGGCGCGCCGTGCGGACCTGGGCCGTCGTACTCGCCTCCAGCATCGGCCAGTTCCTCGTCGTCCTCGATGTGTCCGTCGTCAACGTCGCGCTGCCCGGCATCCGGGACGGGCTGTCGCTGAGCAGTACCGCGCTGCAATGGGTCGTCAACGCCTACGCGCTGACCTTCGCGGGGTTCCTGCTGCTGGGCGGGCGGGCCGCCGATCTGTTCGGCCGCAAGCCGGTCTACCTCGTGGGCCTGGGCCTGTTCACCGCCGCGAGCCTCGCCGGCGGGCTCGCTCAGGACGCGGAGATGCTGATCGCCGCGCGTGCCGTACAGGGGATCGGCGCCGCCGTCCTCGCACCCGTCACGCTCTCGCTGCTCACCTCCACCTTCCCGGAGGGGCCGGCGCGGACCCGGGCGATCGCGACCTGGGCCGCCGTGGGCACCGCGGGCGGAGCTGCGGGCGGGCTGGTCGGCGGGCTGCTGACGGACCTGCTGTCCTGGCGGTGGGTACTGCTGATCAACGTGCCCGTGGGGGTGCTCGTCTTCGCCGTCGTCCTGCTCGGGCTGCGGGAACGGCACGAGCGCACCGCCCGCCGAGGGCTGGATCTGCCGGGTGCGGCGCTGGTGACGGCCGGCGTCGCGGCGCTCGCGTACGGCATCGGCAGGACCGAGTCGCATGGGTGGGGCACCGCCGAGGTGCTGGTGCCGCTGGTCGGCGGGCTGCTGGCGCTGGGCGCCTTCGTCGTGGTGGAGGCACGGACCGCCGAACCGCTGGTGCCGCTCCGGCTGTTCAGGCTGCGCGCCGTCGCCGCGGGGAACGTGGTGACGTTCGTGGCCATGACCGGTGCCTTCGCGATGTGGTACTTCCTGTCGCTCTACATGCAGAACGTGCTCGGCTGGTCCG
Source organism: Streptomyces oryzae (assembly GCF_017676365.1). GTDB lineage: Bacteria > Actinomycetota > Actinomycetes > Streptomycetales > Streptomycetaceae > Streptomyces > Streptomyces oryzae. The sequence continues at coordinate 11,791 of NZ_JADKMA010000043.1, read as the reverse complement.
CGGTCCGGGCGGGGGTGTCCTTCCTGCCGCACACCGCGGGGGTCATCGTCGGTTCCAAGGTGGCGCCCAGGCTGATGACCCGGTTCGGCACCCGCACGATGGTGGCGGTCGGCGGCGTGGTGGCGACGGCCGGCTTCGGCTGGCAGGGGCTCGTACTGACGGCAGGCGGCACCTTCCTCGGCACGGTCCTGGGGCCAGGCGTCCTGATGGCCGCCGGTATCGGCCTGCTGATGACGCCGCTGACCGACGCGGCGACGACCGGCGCGGCAGCGCGCGAGGCCGGAGTGGTGGCCGGACTGGTCAACACCTCACGGCAGATCGGCGGCGCACTCGGCCTGTCCGTACTCGGCGCCGTCGCGGCCACAGCGGCCCCCGCGCACGGCGCCGGGCCCACCCCGGTCCGGCTCGCCGACGGCTATGCCGCCGCCTTCCTGGCCGCGGCGGCGTTCACCGCCGTCTCCGTGCTGCTCGTCGGCCTGCTGCCGCGGGCCGAGGACCCGCCACCGAGGCGGCCGGCCGAAGCGCCCGCGGACACCGCCGGGGCCGCCGAGGCCGCCGGGACCGCCGGGGCCGCCGAGGCCGCCGTCTGAGCCAGGGCTGTGCCCCCGATCGGCGGAGCAGCGCTGGCCCCCGCCCCGGCGCTCTGCTCATCTGGAACAGGCGGCTCACCAGTCGCGGACCGAGCGCGGCAGCACCGGCGCCAGGCGGCATGTGGAGGCAGGGACGATGCACGACGACGGGCCCCGCGCTCACGGCCGCGACCCCGGCTCCGGGCAGCCGCGCGAGGACACGATCGCGACCCGCTGCGCCGTTCGCCGCGAGCAACTGGGGCTGCCGCGGGAGGAGGTGGCACGCCGCGCGGGAATGTCCGTCGCCTATCTGAGCCGGCTGGAGACGCTGAGCGACGACTTCGACCCCGCAGCGCTGATGCGCCTCGCCGCCGTCCTGGAGATGCCGTACGACGAGCTGCTGGAAGGCCCCCGCGAGCCGGAGCCCGGCCAGGAACCGGCCGCAGGCCACCCTGTGCTGGCCCGGCTCTCGGAGGACGAGTGCTGGCAGCGGCTCGGCACCCACGGCATCGGCAGGGTCGGCCTGACCACCGAAGACGGACCGGTGATCCTCCCGGTCAACTTCCTGGTCGACGGCCGCACCATCGTCTACCGGACCGAGGCGGGCGGCGCCGCAGCTGCAGCCGACGGGGCGCAGGTCGCCTTCGAAGCCGACCACATGGACGAACACCACAGCCGAGGCTGGAGCGTCCTCGTCACCGGGACGGCGCACCACGTCACCGACCCCGGCACCGTCGAATCCCTCGCCGCCCGGCCGGGAGCCGAACCCTGGGCCGGCGGGAAGCGCGAGCTGTGGATCCGGGTCAGGCCCGCTCAGGTGACCGGCCGCACCATCCACACCCGGTGAGCGGCGCCGCCCGGGAACGGCGATCGTTCACCGCGGCGCGGGGGAGGAGGACTCTTCTCGGGTGATCGCCCGGTGGGAGGCCACGACGGTGACGGCGTCGCGGGGGTAGGTGCGCAGCGCGACGAGGCCCAGCAGCGCGGCGGCTAGCAGGGTGACCAGAAAGAGCATCAGGGTGTACGTCAGCCCCGGCCCGCCGCCACCGAACGCGTGCGCCGAGACGTACCCGAAGAGCGTGGGCGCGGCTGCCTCGCCGAGCGTGCGCAGGAAGATCCGTACTCCCTCGGCTGTGCCCCACATGTAGGGGTGGACGATGTCCAGGCGTGCCGCGTCCAGTGGCGGGTTGATCGCGCCGAGCAGGGCCGCACCGCACAGCAGCAGCGGCAGGGCGACCAGCAGGGTGCTCGCGTACAACGCCGGGGCGACCAGCAGCGGCACTCCCAGCAGACATCCGGCGGGGACGAGGACGCGACTGCTGACGACGCCGCGGCGCAAGAGGCCGTCGGCAACCCGTCCGCCCGTCAGGACGCCGACGACGGCGCCGGCTCCCACCATGAGGATCAGCAGGCCGGCGACCGAGGTGCTGACGTGGTAGTGGTCGGTGACGAAGAGGGTGGCGAACGAACGGAGCCCGGTGAAGTAGAAATAGCCGAGCGCGGAAGCGCCGATGAGCACCAGGTTCGTCCGTACCCGGAGGACGTAGCGGATCGACGACCAGCGGGACTCCCGGCGGGGATCGTGCCGCAGCACCGTTCGGGGGTCCGGCTCGGCCCCCGCCTGTTCGGCGGCCAGACCGACCGATCCGGCCCGCCCCTTCACCTCCTTCTCCTCCCCCACAGCCCGCCCGGACTGGTCACCCCCGGGCACCTGGCCGGCGCGGCGTGGCTCGGGGAGCCGGGCGACGGCCCATACCAGGGCGGCGCCCGGGACGACCAGCCACCAGTAGGCGAACCGCCAGCCCAGCGCGTCCGCCACCACGCTGGAGGCGGCGAACCCCACTCCGGTGCCGACCATCTCGCCGACCAGCACGAACCCGTACATCCGGGCGCGGTCGCCGGCCGGGAAGAAGTCGCCCGTCAGCGAGGCGACCGTGGGCCCCGCGGTCGCGGTCACCGCGCCCAGCGCGGCGCGGGACGCCAGCAGCCACGGATAGGACTGGGCCAGACCGGCCGCGAAGGTGGCCAGCACCCACAGCGCCGCGCTGAAGGTGAGCAGCCGGGTGCGGCGCACCCGGTCGGTCAGCAGGCCGACCGGAACGGTGAAGACCGCTGCCGAGAGCGCCACGACGCTCACCAGCAGCCCGATCTCGGTGTTCCCCAGCTCGAAGGCGTGCTTCAGGCCGCCCGCCGTCGTGGAGAGGGTGCCCTTGTCCGCGCCGTCCATGGCCAGTACGGCTGCCAGCACCACGGCCGCCCGCGCCCGTTCCCTTCCGCCGAGGGCTGCCACCGCGCGGCCGCCCAGCCGGCCCGGCCACGTCACCGGGCCACCGGGCTGCCCCGCCGACGAGGGCCGGAGAGCGGTCCAGTTGTGGCACGGTGCGGGGTCATGGGAGTTCCGCTTCCCCTCCCCCGCCGCCCGGGTGGGGCCCCGCGACGCGCGTCCTTCGTCCGGACGGCCGCGATCACCCGACCGCAGCCACCCGGCCGACGCCACCTGACCGCCTCCGGTCACACGCCCGGTTCGCGCGTTGCGACACGTTCCGGGTGGGCCGCACGGTGGTACAGAGGGCGGCATGCCGAACTTCCGATCCCGTTCCCCGCGCTCCCCGGGCACACCGGCCTCCGCCCTCCTCGGGGCAGCCGCGCTGCTGTTGGGCGCCGGCATGCTGACCGCCTGCACCACCTCCGACTCCCGCCTGTACGCGGGCCCCGGCGAGGCGTCGTCAACGGCCTCCCCCACCTTCTCCGGGCCCCGGAGCGCCGCGCCGTCCGGCTTGTCGGTGTCCGTACGCAGCGCGCTGAAGGGTGTGCGCGCCGCGGAGCAGGCGGTACCGCGTGGCAGCGCCTACCACCTCGTGCACGACGACGAAGGCGAGCCGGAGTGGGAGATCAAGGTCGCGGCCGAGGGCGGCTCCGAGTGGTCCGTGACCGTCTCCGAGGACGGCGGGAAGGTCACGGACCGGCACGAGGACCGGAAGCCGGACGACGACACCGGAAAGCTCGACACCTTCCACGCCACCCTCGGCGACGCCGTACGGCGGACGGCCGCGCGCCATCCCGGCCAGGACCTGCACTCGGTCGCCCTCCGCAAGGACGAGAAGGGCGAGGACATCTGGGAAGTGACCGTCAGCAAGGGCACACTCGCCGGGGCCCCGCAGACCCGCACACTGATCAACGCCGCGACCGGCAGGGAACGCGGCTGAGCCTCCGCCTCCGCGTCAGCTGCTCCGGCCCAGGATGCTCCCCAGCACGTGCCGAACAGCCGCTTCCGGCGCCGGGACGGGCGCCTCGGCGACCAGGCCACGAACCCGTCGGGACGCACCAGCACGGCGCCGCCACGGGGACGATGCCACCTCACCGGCCTCGGCGTCGGGTGCGGAGCCCGCCCCGCGAGCAGGGTCCAGCGGGCGGCGGCCAGGTCGAGGGTGGACACCCGGCTTCCGTCGTCCGCCGCCACCCAGCGGTGCGGAAGCCGGCCGACGGTGCGCGAGGTGCTCAGCTCAGCTCCGCTCTCGACACGATCAGCGAGCGGTTCGAGGGCCTGCGGGCCGCGCAGCAGCTGCTGAAGCATCTGCTGACCTGCCCCACCGAGGACCCGGCGCGCCAGTGCACGTATCTGCGGGCGGAACGCGACCAGGCGGTGACCGAAGCGCCGCGCGGCTGAGAGCCCGACGCACGTGTGGCAGGGCAGCAGCCGGGCGGGGCGGGCGGCCGTGCGGGCGGCGTCCGGTTTCTCCGGAGCAGGACGGCGCCGGCTCACCCGCCCGTACGGCGGCGCAGGGCAACGATGTTGGCGGCCAGGGTCGCGGCGACGGCCAGCCCCATGCCGAGTACGGCGCCGCCCAGGCCCAGTGCGGGGGTGGCGGCAGCGAGGGCCGGCACCACGAGGGCTCCGGCCACCACCAGCAGGCTGTGCCCCACGGCTCCGGAGCCGGTCAGCCGCTGCAGTACGCCCAGCACGAGCAGCGCGGTCACCACGGGCAGCGCCACGGCGAATCCCGCGGCCTGCTCGGACAGGTCTGCGTGGTGTTCGGCGGCGTCGAGGGCCGCCTCCAGTCCGGAGCCGAGCGCGGCCAGCGCCGCGAAGACGAGGTAGTGCCCGTAGCCCCACACCAGAGCGGTACGCAGGTTGGCCAGCACGGCGCTGCCGCCAGCGAAGTAGGTCCACCACAGGGCGAAGACGAGCACCAGCCCGCCGAGCGCGATCAGCACCACGGAGGCGGACAGGCCGTGGTCGGTCATGGCCGACTGGACGGCGGTGAAGCTGGCGAGGATGACCTCGCCGAGCACGATGATGGTGAACAGCCCGTACCGTTCGGCGACATGGCCGGGGTGCCAGCTGGTGATGCGCCCACGGGATTCGGCCCACGCCGGTACGGCCAGCTCGGCCACCACCAGCAGCACGAAGGTGACCGGTGCCCACACGCCGGGGGCCCACAGCCGGGCGATCCATCCGCACTGCACCACGGCGATCCCCGCGGCGTACCGCAGCGCGGTGCCGCGGCCTCCGGGGTGCTCGGCCGCGGCCCGGAGCCACTGGGCGATCAGCGCGACGCGCATGATGACGTAGCCGAGCACGACCACCGAGAAGTCGTTCTCCTGGAAGGCGTCGGGCACCCCTGCGGCCAGCACCAGCACACCGGCCATCTGAAGCAGCGTCAGCAGTCGGTAGGGCACGTCGTCGGTGTCGTAGGCGGACGCGAACCAGGTGAAGTTCATCCAGGCCCACCACACCGCGAAAAAGACGGCGGCATAGCCGGTGAGCCCGGACCCGACGTGCCCCTCGGCCAGCGCGTGGTGCAGCTGGGCTGCGGCCTGGGAGACGGCGACCACGAAGGTCAGATCGAACAGCAGCTCCAGCGGGGTTGCTGTCCGGTGCTCCTCCCCCGGGTCCCGGCCCTGCATCACCCGCCGCAGCGCCCCGGTCAGCTCCGCGAGGTTGCCGCTGCCGCTCATCCGCCCTCCTGCCGTCAGTCGTTCGTACTGTGAGGTCGTCGCCGATGTCGTCGCCGCGGACTCGGCAGGCCGGAGCCCCGTGTGGTCCGCTACCCGGCCGTCGGCCAGTCCCCGGTCCGGACGAACCGGTCCAGTTCGGCCTCGTAGGGCGCCGGATCGAGGTCCCGTGCACGCAGCCACTCGGCGCTGAGGTGGGTGTTGCGGTAGCCCTCTGCACTGTCCCCGATGAGGGCGACGACGCTGCCGCCGCTGCCGGCCGCACGCATGCGCGCCACCAGATGGCACACGCCCCACAAGGTGGTACCGGCAGCGGGACCGGCCTCGATACCGGCGACGTCGTGCAGCCAGCGCATCGCCGCGACGGACGCCGCGTCCGGCACCGGGATCACCAGGTCGATCACCCCCGGCAGAAAGCCGGGTTCGACACGGGGACGGCCGATGCCGGGTATCCGTGACGGCATTCCGGTGGCGTAGTCGGCGCAGCCGCTCGCCCACGCGGGGAAATAGGCGGAGTTCTCCGGGTCCACCACGGCCAGCCGGGTGGGGCGGCCGTGCCGTCGCAGATGGCGGCCGATCGTGGCCGAAGTGGCTCCGGTTCCGGCACCGGTCACGATCCACTCGGGGGCCGGCCGCCGCTCGGACCGCAGCTGGGCGAAGATCTCGTCCGCGACCGACGGCCCGTCCCAGGCCGCCGCTGCCCGTTCCGCGTCGGCGAAGTGGTCCAGGAAGTAGCCGCCACTGCGCGCCGCCACGGCACGGGTCTCCTCCTGCACCGCCGCGGGCGGCTGTTCCGCCGGCTGCCACCGCCCGCCCTCGCGCACGATCCGGTCCAGCTGTTCCTGCGGGGTCTTCGCCGGTACGACGGCGGTGAAGGGCAACTCCAGCAGCTGCGCGAAACGTGCCGCGGCGACTGCGACCGGCCCGCCCGTCGCGGCGAACACGCGCGTGTCCGCGGTGATCTCCCCGCTGGTGACCGCGTGACAGAACATGGCGCGAACCAGGCGGTATTTCATGCTGCCGGACGGGAGGGCGGACTCGTCCTTGAGGCGGATGTCGACGCCTTCCGCCGCCGGCATGGTCAGCGCCTTCAGCGGCGTGGGCGCGAGGCCCGGACCGTCCGCTCGGATCCGCCGGATCGCTTCCGCCGCCCAGGCGTGGGGGTGCACCGCGCTCATGGTGCCGGACCCTACCGGAGGAGCGGCGGCCTCGACGGCCGTGCGGAACCGGTGCCGGACCGTACGGAAAACGTGCCGGATCCCGTACGGAAAAAACGTGTTGTCGGCCGGACGGGCGTGTGGTTGCATGCCCGGCATGATCGTCCGTGCGCTTCTTCTCGGCTGCCACGGCGGGGTCTGACCGACCGGCACCCCGCCGTGGGTGTCGTGCTGCCGGTCTCACTCCCCATGACCGACCGCGCCGAGGAAGGCCACAGACCGATGAGCAGCACTCCCTCCCCCGCCGAGGCTCCCGATGCCCCCGCCGGGGCACCCTTCTGGAATCCGCAGCGTCCCAGTGGTATGCCGTTCCACCGCTACCGCCCCGCACATGAGCGGGTCCAGCTCCCCTCCGCCGCGAACGGAACGGAGCGCGACTGGCCGAACGCCCGCACCGAACGGGCCCCGCTGTGGGTGCCGGTCGATCTGCGGGACGGCAACCAGGCGCTGGCCGAGCCGATGGGGACGGAACGCAAGCGGCTGATGTTCGACATGCTGGTGCGGCTCGGTTTCAAGGAGATCGAGGTCGCCTATCCGTCGGCGAGCCGCACCGACTTCGACTTCGTCCGCCATCTGGCCACCTCCGGGGCCGTGCCGGACGATGTGACCGTCGTCGTGTTCACTCCCGCGCGGCCGGATCTGATCGAGCGCACCTTCGCCTCCATCGAGGGGCTGGCGCGCGTCGTCGTCCACCTCTATACGCCGACCGCGCCGGTGTGGCGGGACGTCGTGCTCGGCCGGGGCAGGGAGGAAGTACGGGCGCTGGTGCGGGAGGCGGCCGAGCAGGTGGCGCGGCTGGCGGATGCGCGCCCGTGGCAGCACATCCGGTTCGAGTTCTCCCCCGAGGTGTTCGTACTGACGGAGCCCGACTATGTGCTGGGGCTGTGCAACGAGCTGACCGAGCTGTGGGACGCGTCGCAGGACCGGCCGGTCATCCACAATCTCCCCGCGACCGTCGAGATCGCCACACCCAACGTCTACGCCGACCAGATCGAGTACGCACACCGCAATCTGACCCGCCGCGACGCGGTCATCCTCTCCGTCCACCCGCACAACGACCGGGGCACCGGGGTCGCCTGCGCCGAGCTCGCCGTGCTGGCCGGTGCGCAGCGCGTGGAGGGCTGTCTGTTCGGCAACGGGGAACGCACCGGCAACGTCGACCTGGTGACACTCGCCCTCAATCTGTACGCGCAGGGCGTCGACCCGATGATCGACTTCTCCGAGCTGGACGCGGTCCGCGCCACCGTCGAGCACTGCAACCAGCTCCCCGTGCACCCGCGCCACCCCTACGGCGGCGAACTGGTGCACACGGCGTTCTCCGGCACCCATCAGGACGCCATCAGCAAGGGCTTCGCCCACCATGCCCGCCGGGCCGCCGAGTTGGGGGTGCCGGAGTCGCAGGCGCCGTGGGAGGTGCCGTATCTGCCGGTGGACCCGGCGGATCTGGGGCGCAGTTACGAGGCGGTCATCCGGGTCAACAGCCAGTCGGGCAAGGGCGGAATCAGCCATTTGCTGCGTACCCACCACGGCGTCGAGCTCCCGGCCGAGCTGCGCGCCGGCTTCTCCCGCATCGTGCAGGAAGCCACCGACGACAGCGGGCGGGAGTCGACGCCGAAGGAGCTGTGGGAGCTGTTCTCGGCGGCGTATCTGGAGCCCGGCGAGGCGGGGCCGCTGCTGCTGGAGTCCTGGAGCACCGAGGAGACGGCGTCCGGCGAGCACCGGTTCACCTGCTGGCTGAGCGGCCACGGCGTACGGCCCGGCTGGTACGAGGGCACCGGCAACGGTCCGCTGTCCGCCCTCACCCGCGCTCTGGAGGGCGCGGGGCTGTCCGTGACCGTGCTCGACTTCGTCCAGCATGCCACCACGGCCGGTCCTCACAGCCCCGCCATGGCCTACGCGTACTGCAGGACCGGCGACGAGGACCGCTGGGGCGCCGGCCGTAGCACCTCCGTACTGACCGCGTCCGTACGAGCCGTACTCGCGGCGGTCAACCGGGCCCTGTGAGGGATGGGGCGGCCCGGCCGGGCGCTGCCTGGCGGCGTCCCGGCCGGGCGTCCCCGAACGCGCCTCAGCCGTGCGCGACGACGGCCACCGGCACGGCGGCGTGGTGCAGGACGGCGTGGGTGACGGAGCCGATACGGGCACCGGTACGGCCGCGCCGGGTGCGGCGGCCCACGACGAGCAGCGAGCCGTTGTGCGAGGCGTCGATCAGGTGGCCCGCGGGGCTGCCGATGCGGGATTCCTCGACGACCTCCACGTCCGGGTACTTCAGCCGCCATGGCCGCAGCGCCTCGGTGATCTCCGCCGACTTCTGCCGGGCGAACTCCTCGTGCAGCCCGAGCACCGGGGCCACGCCGTAGGCGTAGTAGGGCGGCAGGTCCCAGGCGTGGACGGCCCGCACGGCGGCGCCGCGCCGTGCCGCCTCCTCGAAGGCGAAGGCGAGTACGGCGTCGTTGGGGCTGTCGGCGTCGAGCCCGAGGACGACCGGGCGGAAGGCGGTCGCGGCGGACGGGATACCGGCCGGGTCCATGGCGTGCTCGTCGGCCGCCTGTTCCCGTGCCCGTACGAAGACGACCGGCCGCTCGACATCGGCCGCCACGGCCAGCCCCACGGAGCCGACGAGGAAGCCGCCGAGCGCGCTCAGCCCGCGGGAGCCGAGGACCAGCAGTTCGGCGCCCTTCGCGGCGGTGGTCAGCCGCTCTGCGGGCGGCCCCTCGACCTGCTCGACGGCCACCTCGACCCCGGGGTGGCGCAGCCGGATGCCGCCGGCCGCCTCGTCGGCCATCCGGTCCGTCCAGCTCTGCTGCGGCTCGGCTCCGGCCGGCAGCCTGGGCTGGGCGCCCCGGGCGGGCGCGGGTTCGCGGACGTGGAGCAGCCGCAGTGGCAGACCGCGCAGCTGGGCCTCGCGGGCTGCCCATTCGGCGGCGGCACGGCTCTCGGGCGAGCCGTCGAGGCCCACGGTCACGTTGCGGGACATGGCGTCCACCTCTCGTCTCGGGTCTCTTCCAGGGTCGGCACGGAAGGGGCGCAGGGGGAGGGCCGCAGGTCCCGGACTCGCCCTTCCGGCTCGCCCGGGGGCGGCCGTCCGGAGGGCGCGGCGGGGCGTTCGGCGGTCCGCAGCGTTCTTCGCGGACAACGCTCCATGCGACGAAACGGTGCCGGACCGATAACGGCCTGAAGGTGTCCGCATAACGGTCACGTCACGTCCGCTGGCAATTTACCTAGCTACTCGCCGTTATGTGATTTGCATCACGTATGAAACAGCCGAGTGCATGCTAGAACAACGCAACTCCTCAACCGGCACCACCCCTCGCCGGCGCTGTGGAGCACCGGTACCCAACTTCACTACCAGGGCGATCATGGTTCGTTCTCGCGGACCGATTCCCTTCTCTCGCCGATCGGACGACGGCGTTTGCTTCATGTCCGCTCACCGCGGCGCAATCTCCCATGCGCCGACCCGCCCCACAGGTGGTAACCACATTGTCACTCGACTCCATAACGAACTCCGTTGACAAGGCCGTCAGCGACTTCGTCGAACCCATCGCCACCAAGATGGGAGAAGTCGTCTTCTACGCCGTTCCTATCGGCGGCACGGAAATGCCCCTCATCGTCACCTGGCTCGTCGTGGCCGGCCTCGTCTTCTCCGCCTGGTTCGGACTGGTACAGATACGTAAGTTCCGGCTTGCGGTGGACGTCGTCAGAGGCAAATACGACGAAAAGGGGTCGTCCGGTGAGGTCAACCACTTCCAGGCCCTGACCGCCGCCGTCTCCGGCACCGTCGGACTCGGCAACATCGCGGGCGTCGCCGTGGCCGTCTCCATCGGTGGCCCCGGTGCGACCTTCTGGATGATCCTCTGCGGTCTCCTGGGCATGGCCACGAAGTTCGTCGAGGTCACCCTCGGCGTGAAGTACCGCGACGTGCACCCGGACGGCACCGTCTCCGGTGGCCCGATGCACTACCTGCCCAAGGGGCTCGCCGACCGCTTCGGCAAGAACGGCAAGGTCCTCGGCAGGGTGCTCGCGGTCCTCGCCTCGGCCATGGTGCTCTTCTTCGGCCTCTTCGGCGGCAACCTCTTCCAGGTCAACCAGAGCTACGCGCAGCTGGTCTCCGTCGCGGGCGGCGAGGACGGTGCTCTCGGCTCCTCGACGGGCGCCCTGTTCTTCGGCCTCGTGGTCGCCGTGGTCGTCGGCATCGTGCTGCTCGGCGGCATCCGCTCCATCGCGAACGTCACCAGCCGGCTCGTCCCCGCCATGGCCGCGATCTACATCGCCGCCTGTCTGATCGTCATCGTGGTGAACGCCGGGGCGATCCCGGACGCTATCGGCTCGATCTTCGAGGGCGCGTTCAACCCGGAGGGTGTCGCCGGCGGTATCCTCGGCGCCCTGATCATCGGCTTCAAGCGGGCCGCCTTCTCCAACGAGGCCGGCCTGGGCTCGGCCCCGATCGCGCACTCCGCGGTGAAGACCAAGCACCCCGCGAGCGAGGGCCTGGTCGCCCTGCTGGAGCCGTTCATCGACACCGTGGTGGTCTGCACCATGACGGCGCTGACCATCGTGATCGCCAGCCCCGCGAGCTGGCACAAGGCCCGCACGGACGAGTCCATCGGCGGTGTCACCATCACCTCGGACGCCTTCGAGACCGTTCTGCCCTGGTTCCCGTACATCCTCACCATCGCGGTGATGCTGTTCGCCGTCTCGACCGTGCTGACGTGGGGCTACTACTGCCTCAAGGCGTGGTGCTACCTCTTCGGCCGCAGCAAGGTCAGCGAGCTCACCTTCAAGGTGGTCTACACGCTGTTCGCCGTCGCCGGCGCCCTGCTCACCCTGCAGACGCTGATCGACCTGGCCGACGCGGTTCTCTTCTCGCTGGCCGTCATCAACATCATCGGTCTCTACCTGCTCGCACCGGTCGTGAAGCGGGAGCTGAACTCCTTCCTGGAGTTCGTCCGCCGCCGCAAGGCCGGGCTGCCGGACTCCGACGACTCCGACGAGGACTCGGCACCGGCACAGGCCACGGTCTGACCGCACTCCGGTAAGGGGGGCCCGCGT
>NZ_JADKMA010000042.1 GCF_017676365.1 Streptomyces oryzae | reverse complement strand
GGGGCACGTTAGGCCGCGCGGGGCCGCCACTGGGCCACCGGCGGAGGATGTCAGCGTTTCGTCATGGGTCGCAGCCCCCTTCCTGGCCGTATTGCCGCTTACGGTCACCGCATGGGCGACCAACGCACCCCCTCCCGGCTGTCCTGGCTGTCCCGGCTCAGGTTCACCCGGATCCGGCCCGGCCGGTTCCGGCCCACTCGGCTCCAGTCCGTCCGGCTTCCCTCGGATCCCGGCTTCTGGCGCAGCCCGCTGCGCGGGCCGTATCTGACGGCGCTGCTCGGTGCCGTACTGCTGGCCGGTATCACCGTGCTGTTCGTCACCGGCCTGCTGTCCTACGCGGCGTACAACCCGGAGCTGCGGTCCAACGACCGGACGCCGGACCACGGGCTGTTCGGCTTCTATCTGTTCGCCTGGCCGACCGACCCGTACTGGCTCTACCGGCTCACCCAGGGAGTGCACACCACGGTCGGTGTAGTGCTGGTGCCGGTGCTGCTGGCGAAGCTCTGGTCGGTCATCCCGAAGCTGTTCACCATGCCGCCCGCCCGCTCGGCCGCGCATGCGCTGGAGCGGGTCTCGCTGCTGCTGCTCGTGGGCGGGGTGCTGTTCGAGTTCGTGACGGGGCTGCTGAACATCCAGCTCGACTATCTGTTCCCGGGTTCGTTCTACACGCTGCATTTCTATGGCGCGTGGGTCTTCATCGCCGCGTTCGTGGTGCACGTGGCGCTGCGGCTGCCGCAGGCGGTGCGGGTGCTGCGGGACGGGCCACCGGATGACCTGGCGTCCGGAAGGAGGAGACGCCGAAAGCCGGGGGACAAGCCGGCGGACAAGCCGGTGGACGGTGCGGAACGGGGCGGACCGGGCCGTACGGAGTCCGACCGGGAGTCCGACGGCGAGGGGGCGCGCGAGCCGGATCGCGAGACCGGGCTGGTCGCGCCGCGCCCGGCAGCGCCCACGCTGACGCGGCGCGGCGCGCTCGGCGCGGTGGGCGGCGGCTCGGTGCTGCTGCTGGGCGTGACGATCGGCCAGAACTTCGACGGGCCCCTGCGCCGTACCGCGCTGCTGGCACCGCACGGCGGCACCGACCCCGGCACCGGAGCGAATGCTTTCCAGATCAACAAAACGGCCGCAGCGGTCGGCGTCACCGGCGAAGAGGCGGGCAACAGCTGGCGGCTGACGATCGAGGGGGCGCATGGGCGCAAACTGCGTTTCGCCAGGGCCGAGCTGCTGAAGATGGAGCAGCACTCCGCCGCGCTGCCGATCGCCTGTGTGGAGGGCTGGTCGACCTCGGACCAGCACTGGAGCGGCGTACGGCTGCGCGACCTGGCGGAGCTCGCGGGGTTCGACCCGCGGAACGGGCTGCCCGGCGTCTTCGTCGAGTCTCTGCAGCGTGCAGGTGCGTTCCGGCACGCGTCACTGCGGGACAACCAGGTGCGCGATCCGCGGTCCCTGCTGGCGCTGCGGGTGGGCGGCGCGGATCTCTCCCTCGATCACGGCTATCCGGCGCGCGTCATCGTTCCTGCGGCCCCTGGGGTGCACAACACCAAGTGGGTCACCCGGCTGACGTTCGGGGCGGACCAGTGAGGGGGCGGTCGATGAGAGGCCGGTCGATGCGGGGCGGACCGGGGCGGGCTCGAGGTCCTGCGGCGGGTGGCCGGATGGAGGCCGGTCCCGCACCGGGTGCCGGACGGCTGCGCCGCTCGGTGGGCAGCCCGCTCCAGATCGTTCTGCTACTGGCCTCTTTCGTGCTGACCGGTTACGCCGGTGCGCGGCTGCTGGCCGACGACTGGCTGGGCGTCGCCGTGTGGTTCGTGGGGGCGGCGCTGCTGCACGATCTGGTGCTGGTGCCGGTGTACTCGTTCGCGGACCGCGTGCCCAGGGCGGCGGGCCGGTACGTGAACCATCTCCGGATTCCCGCTCTGTTGTCCCTTCTCCTGCTGCTGGTCTGGCTGCCGCTGATCGCCGGTCCGGCCGACCGGTACGCCAAGCTCACCGGGAAGCCTGAGGGGAACAACGGCTATGCGCTGCACTGGCTGTGGGTGACGCTCGGACTGTTCGCCGTCTCTGGGCTGTTGCTTGCCGTACGGGAGGTGCTGCGCAGGCGTCCCCCGCGCAGCGTGCGGCAGGCGCGCCGCGCAGAGCGCCGAGCGCGCCGAAAGCAGCGTCAGACGCGCCGCAGTGCGACGAAGAACCGTCCGCCGGACTCCCACTGACGCGCTGCCGACCACCCGGCCGGCAGCGCGTACCGCAGCAGCGCACGGGTGCCGAGCCGGGCCCAGGGGAACATCTGCCCGGCACCGGAGTCGGGGTGGGGGGCGCGCCCGTCATCGATGCGCACCTGCGCGCGCTCGTCCACGTCCAGGGGCGAGGTCTCGGCCAGTAGCAGTCCGCCCGGGGCGAGGAGCCGGGCGCAGCGCTCCAGCAGCGCCTCCGGGGCGCCGCCTATACCGATGTTGCCGTCCAGCAGCAGCACGCTCCCCCACCGGCCCTCCCCGGGCAGCGGATCGAAGACCGAACGGCACAGAGCCGTACCGCCGAGACCGACGGTGCGCGCGACGGCGGCCGGGCTCACATCGATGCCCAGGACCCGGTGGCCGAGCGAGGAGAGCGCCGCGACCAGCCTGCCGGGGCCGCAGCCGATGTCCAGCACCGCTCCCTCGCAGCGGCGCAGCACGGACATGTCGGCCGCGTCGGCGCTCGCGCACCAGCGCTCCACCTCCAATGGCAGCAGCCAGCCGTCGCTGCGGCGCAGGAAGAGCGGCCCGCGACCGCTGCGCAGCGCGTCGGCGTAGGGGTCGGCGCTCCACTGCGCCACTGCGCTCGAGGCTGCCGAGGCTGTCGGGGCCACTGCTGTAGAGGTTGCTGAGCTGGGCGTTGTGGTCGTCATGGCGCGGCCGTCCAGCGTGCTTCCAGAGCCGCCGGGTGCACGCGGCTCCCAGGGACGGCGGGGATGTCAGGAACGGTCACGGAGGGGAAGCGTTCCGGCCGCAGTTCCGGGAGGGTGGCGACGGTCGCAGCGAACCGGCCGCCGGGGGCTTCGGCGGCGACCCGTACCGCGTCCTCGGCGGTGTCCACGTCGCACAGCGGCGGCAGCTGCCGCACCCGCAGCCCCTCCCGCGCCAGCCGGTCCAGCTGTGCCTGTCCGGTCGTCGCGGTGGACATGGGGACTCCGCGCAGCAGTGCGGGATCCGGGTCGGCCAGTCCCAGTGTCCAGAAGCCGCCGTCCAGCGCCGGTCCGAACCAGGCGTCGCACTCCCGCCAGCTGTCCGGACCGAGCGCGGGAGCCAGCAGTGCGGGGGTCAGTTGCGGGGTGTCCATCCCGACGAGCAGCGCCGGACCGGTGCCCGCTTCGGCGAAGGCCGCCGCGAGCCGTTCGTCCAGCCCTCCGGCGCACTGCGGGACGACGTGGAAACCGGGCGGCAGCCACTCGCCCGGCCGTCCGGACAGCACCAGTACGCGGCGTCGCGCCGGCATCTTCCGTACGGCCTCCAGGGTGTCGTGCAGCGCGGCGGCGGCCAGGAGGGCTGCCTGGTGCGGCGTACACGGCGGGCACAGCCGCGTCTTGACCCGGCCCGGCACCGGCTCCTTGGCGATGACGAGCAGCGTGGCGGCTCCTTGCGGAAGCCCGTCCCCAGTGGCCGGCCTTTGCGGGGGACAGCAGTGCTCCGTCATCGGGCAGCCTCCTGTCCGGCCTGCCCGGCTTGTCCTGCCGGTCCTGCCGGTCCGGTGACGGGCGGCTCCTGGAGCACCGCGCGCATGTCGCGTACCGCGTGCCAGGTGCCGCGCCAGGTGCCGGTGACCTTGGACTTGCCGGTGCGGGGGCGGTAGGGCACGTCGCGCTCCTCGATCCGCCAGCCGGCGTCGGCGGCCCGTACCACCATCTGGAGCGGATATCCGCTGCGCCGGTCGGTCAGTCCGAGTCCCAGCAGTCCCTCGCGGCGTGCGGCGCGCAGCGGGCCCAGATCGTGCAGCCGTACGCCGGTGCGCGCGTGCAGCATGCGGGAGAGCGCGAGGTTGCCCGCGCGGGCGTGCGCGGGCCAGGCACCGCGCGCCTGCGGGCGCCTGCGGCCCAGTACCAGGTCGCTGCGGCCCTCGCGTACCGCCTCGGCGAACGGCACCAGGAGGGACGGGTCGAGAGAGGCGTCGCAGTCGCAGAAGCAGACGATGTCCGCCTCGGCCGCCGTCAGTCCCGCGTGGCAGGCTGCGCCGAAACCGCGCCGGGGCTCGGACACCACTGTCGCGCCGAGTTCGCGTGCCACCGCGGCTGAGCCGTCCGTCGAGCCGTTGTCCACGACGATCGCCCGCCAGCCCGGCGGGATGCGTTCCAGCACCCAGGGCAGCGCCTGCTCCTCGTCGAGGCAGGGGAGTACGACATCGGCACCGGGCACGGGCGTGGCCTCCTTCGGGCGAGGTTCGATCACGCCGCACACCCTACGAAAACAAACCGGGCATTCCGGACTTCGCGTTCTTACGAAACACGGACATCGCCCCTGCCGGTCCCGCCCCGCCTCCCGCGCCCGTCTGCGCGGTGCCACCCTGATGCCATGCAGCCACCAGTCAACGGGCGGGTCCTGGTCGTGGACGACGACCCCACCGTCGCCGAAGTCGTCAGCGGGTACCTGCACCGCGCCGGGTACGCCGTCGACCGCGCGGAGACGGGACCCGGCGCCCTGGAGCGCGCAGCCGCGCACTGGCCGGACCTCGTGGTGCTCGATCTGATGCTGCCCGAGCTGGACGGCCTGGAGGTCTGCCGCAGGCTGCGCGAGAAGGGGCCCGTGCCCGTCATCATGCTGACCGCGCTCGGCGACGAGGGCGACCGGGTGCTGGGCCTGGAGGTCGGCGCTGACGACTACGTCACCAAGCCGTTCAGCCCGCGCGAACTCGTGCTACGGGTCGAGTCCGTACTGCGCCGCAGCCGCAGCGCCGAGGACGTACCGCGGCCGACGCCGCCGCTGCGTGCCGCGGGGCTGACCGTCGACCCGCGTGCCCGGCAGGCCACCAGGAACGGTGCCGAGCTCTCCCTCACCGTGCGGGAGTTCGACCTGCTGGCCCACCTGCTGCGGCACCCGGCGCGCGCGTTCTCGCGCGAGGAGCTGATGCGCGAGGTGTGGGGCTGGGACTTCGGCGACCTCTCGACGGTCACCGTCCATGTACGCCGGCTGCGCGCCAAGGTCGAGGACGACCCGGCGCACCCCCGGCTGATCCAGACCGTATGGGGCGTCGGCTACCGGCTCGACCCTGACGCCACCGTGCAGGAGGGCTGAACGACCGTGCAGGACATGCTGCTCATCGCCCTGTTCGCCTTCCTCGGTGCCGCGGTTGCCGGACTGCTGGGCGCACTGGCGCTGCGCGCGCTGCGGCACCGTTCGCTGGCCGTCTCGCTGACGGTCGTCTCGACTGTCGCCGTGACGGCCATGTTCACCGGCACGCTCGCCGTCGCCTGGGCCATGTTCCTCTCCCGGCACGACCTGTTCGTCGTCACCACTGTCGTCGCCATGGCGGCCGTCGTCTCGCTGGCTACCGCGCTGCTACTGGGGCGCTGGGTGGCGGCCCGCAGCAACGCCCTCACCCAGGCCGCGCGCTCCTTCGGGGACGGCGGCCGTTTTCCGGCACCCGGCGCGGCCGAGGCGGGCGACCCGGCCGAGTTCGCCGCGCTCACCCGGGAGCTCGCCGCCACCAGCGAGAAACTGGCCGCCTCCCGCGACCGCGAGCGCGCACTGGAGAGCTCGCGGCGCGAACTGGTCGCCTGGATCTCGCACGACCTGCGCACCCCCTTGGCCGGCCTGCGCGCCATGTCCGAGGCCCTGGAGGACGGCATGGTGGAGGACACGGGGCGCTGTCTGCGGCAGATCCGTACGGAGGTCGAACGGCTCAACGCTATGGTCGGCGACCTTTTCGAGCTCTCCCGTATCCATGCGGGAACGCTCGCCCTGACCACACACCAGGTGCCGCTCTCCCAGCTCGTGGAGGAGGCACTTGCGGGCGCCGACCCGCTCGCCCGGCAGAACGGTGTCCGTCTGGTGGGCGACGCGGTGGCATCCGTACCCGTCGAGGTGGACGCGCACGAGATGACCAGAGTGCTCGGCAATCTGCTCGTCAACGCCATCCGGCGCACCCCGGAGGACGGCACCGTGGCGGTGCACGCCCGTACGGCGGAGGAGGACGAGAAGGTCGTCCTGTCGGTCACCGACGGCTGCGGCGGCATCCCGGAGGAGGACCTGCCGCGCGTCTTCGACACAGGGTGGCGCGGTACGCACGCCCGTACGCCCCCCGGCGCCGGCCTGGGGCTGGCCATCGTCCGCGGCATCGTCGAGGCCCACCAGGGCACGGCCGCGGTGCGCAACGTGACCGGCGGCTGCTGCTTCGAGCTCACGCTGCCGAGGGCACTGCCGGGTCCGCGGGCGAGCGCGGAGGCGTGAGAGGGCTGCCTGGGAGGGCACCACTGCTGCACGGCTTCGCTACGCCCGCTGGAGCGGCGCCGTCCTCATGCCGGAGGCGGCGAACTCCTTCATGCCCTCGGCGAAGGGGATGTGGGCCCGCCATCCGAGTTCGCGTGCGGCCCGCTGGGAGGACGCGGTGATGTGCCGTACGTCGCCCAGCCGGTACTCGCCCGTCACCACCGGGTCGGGGCCGCCGTAGCACTCGGCCAGCGCGGCGGCCATCTCGCCGACGGTGTGCGGGTGGCCGCTGCCGGTGTTGTACGCCGTGAAGCAGCCGGGCCGGTGTGCTGCCGCTCCCGTGTGCACGGCTTCCAGCGCGGTGAGGTTGGCGGCCGCGATGTCCCGCACATGGACGAAGTCCCTCCGCTGGGCCCCGTCTTCGTAGACGGTCGGTGCCATGCCTCGGGCGAGCGCGGAGCGGAAGAACGAGGCCACTCCCGCGTAGGGGGTGTCACAGGGCATGCCGGGTCCGTAGACGTTGTGATAGCGCAGCGACACGGCGCGTCCGTCGACGGCCCGCGCCCATGCCGCGGCCAGGTGCTCCTGGGCGAGCTTGGTGGTCGCGTAGGTGTTGCGGGGGTCCATTGGCGCGTCCTCGCCGACCAGTCCAGGGCGCAGCGCGGCGCCGCACTCGGGGCACGGCGGCTCGAACTGACCGGACCGCAGGTCCGGTACGGCACGCGGCCCCGGCCGGACGACGCCGTGCCGCGCGCACTCATAGCGCCCTTCGCCGTAGACGACCATCGAACCGGCAAGCACCAGCGCCCGCACGCCGGCCCGCTCCATGGCGGTCAGCAGCACTGCTGTGCCGAGGTCGTTGCAGCTGACATACACGGGCGCGTCGGAGAAGTCCTTGCCCAGACCGACCATTGCCGCCTGATGGCAGACCGCGTCCACGCCGCGCAGCGCGTCGGCGACCACGTCCGCGTCCCGGATGTCACCGCGCACATACCGGACCCCCGGTCCGGAGGCCGGGAGTTCGGCACCTCCCCCGTGTGCCGACGGCAGCAGTGCATCCAGGACGACCGCCTCATGGCCCGCGGCCGTCAGAGCCTCCACGACGTGGGAACCGATGAACCCGGCACCGCCGGTGACAAGAACGCGCATACGGCCACGCTAGGCGCGCCAGGGCGCCGCGCAGCGCTGCGCGGCGCCCGTGTCACCGGTCCGTAAGAACCTCGTCCGCAACGTCGTTCCCATGGCTCGTGTGCGCAGCAGCAACGTTCTCGTACGCGGGAACACCGGCACCCCGCTCGTGCCGTGCCCGCCGCCCGCGCAGCCCGAATCCGGCGACTGTTGCGGCCAGCAGCGCTGCGCACAGTGGGATGAAAAGTCCCGCGCGGTAGCCGTCCAGCAGCGCCGCGGGGGTGTCCGCCTCGGTGGCTGCGGCGTTGGCGGCCGCAGCGCCGGAGAGGCCGAGCGCGGCTCCGAACTGGACGGAAGTGAACAGCAATGCGCTCGCCACGCCCTGTTCCGCTCTGGGGATGCCGTCGGTCGCCATGATGGTCAGCGGCCCGTAGGCGAGCGTGAAGGCGATTCCGACCAGCGCCAGGCTCGGCAGCATCGCCAAATAGGGCCACTCCGCCCCGACCGGCAGGAACAAGGCGTACGCCGCCACTGCGGCCAGTAGTCCTACGAAAATGACCCGTGGGGTGCCGAACCGGCCCACCAGCCACGGCACGACAGTGGGTGCGAGTGCTGCGTCCAGGCCGGTCACCAGCATCGCCAGGCTCGTCTCCAGCGTCGACCAGTCGCGCAGTTCCTGCAGGTACAGGACGACCAGGAACTGGAACCCGAAGAACGCACCGACGAAGAGCAGTGCAACAGCGTTGGCACGCACAAGGGGGCCCGAGCGCAGCATGCCGAGCCGTATCAACGGTGCAGCAGTGCGACGTTCGATCAGTACGAAGACGCCCAGGAGGACCGCACCGGCAGCCAGCACCGCCAGTGTCTGTGGCCAGCCGCTGTGCGTGGCCCGCTCGATGCCCAGGACGAGCAGAACGAGTGCCGCCGTGATCGTCACCCCGCCGGCCAGGTCGAAACCGGGGCGCGGCCCCGTTGCCGTACCGGGCTGCGTCCGTGTTGCCGTACCGGGCTCCGTCCGTGGCCCGCGCGGGACGAGCACGAGTGCGGCGGCCAGGATCAGGGCCGAGAGCGCCACAGGGGCGAAGAACACCCAGCGCCAGCCGAGCCCGGTCAGCAGCCCGCCGAAGACCAGTCCGAGGGCGAAGCCCGCAGCACTCGTACCGGAGTAGATGAGCAGCGCCTTGTTCCGCCGCCTGCCCTCCGCGAAGCCTGTGGTGATCAGCGAGAGACCGGCGGGGGTCATGAACGCTGCCGCGACGCCGGTGACGAAGCGGGCCAGGATCAGCGTCCAGCCCGCGCCCGCCAGCCCACCGAGCCCGGAGAAGAGCAGGAAGACCACGAGCGAGCCCACGAACATCCGCCGCCGTCCGTACAGGTCGGCAGCGCGGCCACCCAGCAGAACGAAGCCGCCGTAGCCGAGCACATAGGAGCTCATGATCCACTGCAACTCACCCACCGGCATGCCGAGATCGGCGCGGATGGCGGGCAGGGCCACATTGAGCATGCCGATGTCGATGCCTTCGAGGAAGACAGCGCCGCACAGCACCAGCAGAATGCCCCGTTCGCGGGCAGACATAGGGAGATCAGCGGAATTCTGAGGTTTCAGGTGAGTTGCCACGCCCTCACCCTCCATTGGCAGGGCGCGGGGAACAACGGCGAACAGCGCAACGTTGCGTTCAGCCGGACTGAACGATGCAAACGATGCAGCAGCGCCGATGCAGCAGCGCCGATACAGCGGTAACGATGCAGGTAGTAGTGGTGCAGGGGGTGCGGTAGCCGACATGGAACGCGACGAGGTGACGTGCCTGCTGATCCTGGCCGAGGAGCTGCACTTCGGCCGCACCGCGGAGCGCATGCATCTCTCCCGCGCCCGCGTCAGCCAGCTCGTGCAGCGGCTCGAACGGCGGGTCGGCGCGCCGCTGTTCCACCGTACGAGCCGCACCGTGAACCTCACCGAGCTGGGACGGCAGCTGCGGGACGACCTCGCGCCGCACCAGCGCGCCATGGACGAGGCGCTGGCCCGCGCTGCGACGACCGCGGCGACCGCGGCCCGGCGGTCGGCGGGAGAGCTGCGGGGTGTGCTGAATGTGGGCTTCTCCGGACCGCTGGCCGGGGAGGCGGTGATGCGTGCGGCGAAGGTGCTGGCCGAGCGGTGGCCCGGGCTCCGGGTCGAGCCGTGCGAGGTCCCGCTGGCCGACCCGTTCGGCAAGCTCCGCGCCGGCGCCTACGACGTACAGCTCGCGGAACTCCCGGCCGGAGAGGCCGACCTGGTGGAGGGGCCCGAACTCTTCAGTGAGCCGCGGGTGCTGGCTGTGCAAGCCGCGCATCCGCTGGCCCGGCGCGGGGTGGCCTCCCCGGAGGACCTGGCCGGGCTGGGGGAGACGCCCCTGCTGACCCTGCGGGAGGGGCTGCCGGTGCTGTGCCGCGAGCAGTTGGCGCCCGCACGGACGCCTGCGGGGCGCTCGGTCCCTCCCGGGCTGCCGGTCACCAGCGTGCAGGAGGCGCTCGTCCTGGTGGCGGCAGGCAAGGGCGCCCTGCTGACCGGCGCGCACTCCGGCACGTACTTTCCGCGCCCCGGCGTCCGCTACGTCCCCCTCCCGGAAGCCGCCTCACTGGCGTACGGACTGGTGCGCCGACGAGGCCCCCTGACGCCGCAGCTCCAGGCGTTCACGGAGGCGATGACGGAGACGGTCCGGACCGGCGAACCGATGTAGGCAGCCGGCTGCAGGTGCACGTTTCGTGCGCCCTCTCCGGCCCCCTCTCGTGCGCTGCGCGCCTCACCGCCCGGTGCGGAAGGCTCCCGCGCGGGCGGCGTCGTAGGCGGCGCGCGCGGCGCGTTCGGCGGCTGCCTGGTCGAGCGGGGTGCCGGTGGTCAGCAGCTGGTAGTACAGGGGGGCGGAGACGGCGCGTACGACCTGTTCGGGGTCCGTGTCGGCCGGTACCTCTCCCCGCTCGGCGGCCTGTACGACGCACGGTGCCCACTCCGCGACCCGGGCCGCGTAGAACTGGTGCAGCGCCTCGGCGGCGAGGGCGTCGCACGTCGCGGCGGCGATCACGGCCTTGAACAGCGCGCCCTGTCTCGGGTCCGTCAGAGTGCGGCGTACCAGCGTGGCGTTGGCCTCGAGTTCCCTCAGCAGCGAGCCCACCTCTATGCGCGGCTCCGACTGCTCGGCCATGTCTTCGAGCAGGTCCGCCAGCAGCCCGGTGACCGATCCCCAGCGCCGGTAGACGGTCGTCTTGCCGACTCCGGCGCGGCGGGCGACCTCGGCGAGGTCGAGGTGGGCGAAGCCGCGCTCGGCGAGGGCGTCGCCGGCTGCGTGCAGCACCGCTTCACGTACCCGGGCCGTGCGCCCTCCGGGTCGCACCGTACCGGGCACGGCGCCGGTGTCCGGCGCGGTCGTCTTCCGCCGGCTTCCCGGCCCAGATCTCACAACGGGTCTCCAGTTCCCTTAACGGCTCGCGCCTGCTACGGTACTCGTATCGCCTAACGGGACTCGGGTCCCGTTAGGAGTGGATAAGGGTGCGCAGAAGCACATGCAGGGCTGTCTGCCAAGAGGGAAGTGGGAACGGGTCATGGAATACCGACAGTTGGGCGCCTCCGGCCTGCGGGTCCCGGCGCTGAGTCTGGGGACCGGCACCTTCGGCGGCCGGGGGCCGCTGTTCGGAGAGTGGGGCGACACCGACGCCCGCGCCGCGCGGCGCCTGGTGGACATCGCCCTCGACGCCGGGATCACGATGTTCGACACCGCCGACGTCTATTCGGCCGGAGCCTCCGAGGAAGTGCTGGGCCAAGCCGTCAAGGGCCGTCGCGACCAGGTGCTCATCGCCACCAAGGCCGGCCTGCCCATGGGTGACGGGCCGGGTGAGTACGGCACCTCACGCGCCCGGCTCGTCAAGGCGACCGAGGACGCGCTGCGCCGCCTTGGCACCGACCACATCGACCTCTTCCAGCTCCACGCCCACGACGC
This sequence comes from Streptomyces oryzae, assembly GCF_017676365.1. Classification (GTDB taxonomy): domain Bacteria; phylum Actinomycetota; class Actinomycetes; order Streptomycetales; family Streptomycetaceae; genus Streptomyces; species Streptomyces oryzae. The sequence goes on along the minus strand of NZ_JADKMA010000042.1, from coordinate 29,885 downwards.
GGCGACCCCGCAGGAAGAAGTCCTCGCCACCCTCGACCAGCTGGTCCGCGAAGGAAAGATCCGCTACACCGGCGTCTCCAACCACTCGGGCTGGCAGCTGATGAAGTCCCTCGCCACGGCCGACACATACGGCTATCCACGGCATGTGGCGCACCAGGTGTACTACTCCTTGATCGGCCGCGACTACGAGTGGGAGCTGATGCCCCTGGGGCTCGATCAAGGGGTCGGCGCGGTGGTGTGGAGCCCACTGGGCTGGGGGCGGCTGACAGGCAGGATACGGCGCGGACAGCCGCTGCCCGAGAAGAGCCGTCTGCACCACACCGCCGCCTTCGGCCCGCCCGTCGACGACGAACTCCTCTACCGCGTGGTCGACGCGCTCGATGCCGTCGCCGAGGAGACGGGACGCACCATCCCCCAGGTCGCGCTGAACTGGCTGCTGTGCCGGCCGACCGTCTCCTCCGTCATCGTCGGCGCCCGCGACGAGGAGCAGCTGCGGCAGAACATCGGCGCGGTGGGCTGGAGCCTCACGCCCGAGCAGGTCGCCAGGCTGGACGAGGCCAGTGCGAAGGACGCGGCCTACCCCTACTTCCCGTATCAGCGACAGGAGGGCTTCGCCCGGCTCAGTCCGCCACCCGTCACCCTCAACCAGCCCGGCGTGCCCGATGCACAGGCGGCATGACCCTTCGGCCCCTTCGCCACCTTCGCCCCTTTCACCACCCTCCGCCGCAGTCCTGGCCCGCGTTCCGCGCGTTCCGCGCTGCCAGGAATTCGCCGTAGGTGACCTTGCCCGTGGCGTGGTCCGGGGCCAGGTTGCCGCCCTGGCGGAAGGCGCGGGCCGTGCGGCCGGGCAGGGGCAGCTCCACGATGCGGCGGGACCGACCGGTCGACCGGAGCGTCTCCTCGGCGAGTTCGCGCGCGGTGTGCACGTGCGGCCCTCCCATGTCCGGCACCCGGCCCGCGGGCTCGCCGCGCACCAACTCGGCGAGGCGGTGGGCGACCTCGGTGACCTCCACAGGCTGGAAGCGGAAGCCCGTCGGCGCGATGACGCGGGGCAGCCGGCGTTGCCCGGTCGTCATTGCGGCGACCAGGTCGTGGAACTGGGTGGCCCGGAGGATCGTGTACGGCAGCCCCGACTTCTCCAGCAGCCGCTCGGCCCGGAGCTTGGCCTTGTAGTAGGGGAAAGGCACGCGGTCGACGCCGACGATGGAGATGTAGACGAGGTGCGCGACGCCCGCCTCGCGCCCCGCCTCCACCACCCGGGAGAGCACCTTCACCTCCCGCCACGGGTCGGTGGCACAGTGCACGATCGCCCGTACGCCGGAGACGGCGGCGGCCAGCCCGACGCCGTTGGTGAGATCGCAGACCGCCCACTCGCAGGGCCGGTCGTCGCCCGGCCGGCGGGGCCGCCTGCTCATGACGCGTACGGGGACGCCGTCCGAGAGCAGTTCGTCCACGAGGGGGCGGCCGAGGGTTCCGGTGCCGCCGGTCACCAGCACGGGGCTGCCGTTCGGCGCGGGGTGGGCGGAGGTGTTCGGGGAAGTCATGGAAGGGTGCCTCCGGGGCGGTCGGTGTGGGTGCTCTCCCCTGGACAACCGGATGGCGGCCCCGAACGTGACAGCTTGGCTGTCCGGTTACCCGAGCGGCCGACATGCGGCGACCTGGCGGGCCGCGTACGCCAGCTTGTCCGGGTTCAGCGAGATCCGCAGCGCGGTGACGCGACCGTCGGCGATCTCCAGCGACACCACTGCGAGCAACTGCCCCTCGGCGAGCGCGAGCAGCGCGGGCCCGCCGTTCACCTCGTAGGGCACCAGGTCGACGCCGGCCGCGTACTTGGACAGCCCACGGGCCAGATAGCGCGCCACCTTCGCCGGGCCCACGATCGGGCGGCGGGCGGAGGTGATCCGGCCGCCACCGTCCGCGTACGAGACCACGTCGTCGGCCAACAGCCGCTCCAGCTGAGCGAGGTCGCCCTCGCGTGCGGCCGTCACGAAGGTCTCCACGAGCCCCACCCAGCGCTCCCGCCGCTGAGGGCCATGACGCACATCGTCGGCGGTGCTGTCGACGGTGTTGTCGTCGGCGTTGTGGGCGTGCACCGCCTGCTTGGCCCGTCGGTAGAGCTGGCGCGAGTTCGCTTCCGAGATGTCCAGCAGTTCGGCGATCTCACGGTGCGAGTAGTCGAATGCCGCACGGAGGACGAACACCGCGCGCTCGGGCGGAGTGAGCCGTTCCAGCAGGACGAGCAGCGCGAACGAGACGGAGTCGCGCTGCTCGGCGGTCTCCAGAGGCCCGAGCGGTGGCGTGGCCCCGACCGCACCGCCGACACCCACCCCTGCAGGGGCGCGTGTGCCGACGCGGCCCGTCGACTTCGCCGTCGCCGTCAGTACGGGTTCGGGCAGCCATTCACCCACGTACCGTTCGCGCCGTACGCGCGCCGAAGACAGCTCGTTGAGACTGAGATTGGTGACGACCTTCGCCAGCCACGGGCCCGGAGCTGCCACCGCGCCGCGGTCGGTACGCTCCCAGCGCAGATACGCCTCCTGGACGATGTCCTCCGCCTCGGACGCCGAACCCAGCATCCGGTAGGCGATCCCGAAGAGCCGCGCCCTGTGCGCCTGGAACTCCGCCACCGCCGTGTCCGTCATGGGGCAAGTGCATCACGCGGCGTGCCGCGCCCCGGCACCCGCCCGCACGATCCGAGTCCCTCGGCATGCGGCCGGGAGGGTCACAGCTCCTGTGAGGTGAGCCACGGCCGGATCTGCCGACGCGCGTGGTGCAGGCGTGACTTGACGGTGCCCAGCGGAATGCCGAGCCGGTCGACGATCTCGGCGTAGTCCATCTGGCACAGGTCCCGGTAGACGAGCGGCGCCACCAGATGCGGGCTCTCCTGCTCCAGCCGCTCCAGCGCTTCGAGGAGGTCCACGCGGGACCCCGCGATCACGCTCGTCGTCCGCGGGTCGGGACGGGTTTCCGGTGCTCCGGGCTGGTCAGGGAGCACATGCTGCTCCGCGGACCGGCGTTTCAGCTCGCGGTACTTCTGACGTGAACAGTTGGCAACGATCGTGTGCAGCCACGTACTGAAGCGGCTGCGGCCCTGGAAGCGCTCGATGTGCCGGGCGACTTGGAGCAGTACGTCCTGTGCGGCTTCCTCGGCGTCCTCGCGGAAGAGGAGGAACCGTCCACAATGTCGTACTACGTCCGGGCGGATAGCGCGCAGCAGGGCATCGAGAGCCGCGCTGTCGCCGCCCGCCGCCCGGCTGGCGAGGGCTTCGGTGTCGGAGGCCGACGGCGAATCACCGGGGCCCGCCGACTCAGGCCACCCGGATGGCTGGTTCACGGTGTGGGGAGAGGACGGTGGGCACATCCAGGCATCATAAGGGGCATGCCTTCACCTGATCAGATCGGCCGCTACCGGGTCGACCGTCGTATCGGCTCCGGCGCTTTCGCGGTCGTATGGCTTGCACATGATGACCGATTGGAAGCGCCTGTAGCGGTCAAGGTGATGGCCGACAACTGGGCGCACCGGATGGACATCCGGGAGCGCTTCCTGGCCGAGGCGCGGCTGCTGCGCAGGGCGTCGTCGGGCGGTGTCGTGCAGGTCTTCGACGTGGGAGAGCTGGACGACGAACGGCCGTACTTCGTCATGGAGTACGCGGACCGGGGCACGGTCGCCGACCGGATGGCGACCGGACCGCTGCCCGTGACCGAGGCGCTGCGGCTCACCGCGGAGGCGGCGCACGGGGCGGAGGCGCTGCACGAGGCGGGTGTGGTGCACCGCGACATCAAACCGTCCAACGTGCTGCTCACGAGCGGCGGTGCGCAGGGCCGGGAGCGGGTGCTCGTCGCCGACCTCGGGCTCGCCAAGAACCTCGCGCATGCGTCGGGGCTGACCGTCGTCGCGGGGTCGGTCGGCTACATGGCCCCCGAGCAGGCCGAACCCTTCGAGGGCATCGACGCACGCGCGGACATCTACAGCCTGGGCGCCGTGCTGTACCACCTGGTGACGGGGGCGGTGCCGGGGAGCCCTGAGCGGCTGATCCCGCTGGACGAGGTGCGTCCAGGGCTGCCGTGGGCGATGACGGAAGCGGTTGCACGCGCGATGGAGCCCGACCGCGAACGCCGCTGGCCGACAGCAGCCGCGTTCGCGGACGAACTTGACCGGATCGCATCGGAATTGGACCGGAAATCGTCCCCTGCGGCCGGTAAGGGCGAGCCGGGGGGTGCCGACGGGGCCGGCGAGACGGACGGGGTCGCCGGTGGGGGCGGCGCCGCGTCGGACGGGCTCGGTGGGTCCGGCGAGCCTGGTGGGTCCGGTGAGACCGGTGAGTCCAATGCGCCCGGTGGGGCCAATGCGCCCGGTGGGTCCGGTGAGGCCCGGGAGACCGACCGGTTGGGCGGACGCGCCGTTGAGGGAGAGCCGGACCGGAGTGCGGCCGGTCGGGACGGCCTCGCGCCGTCGGCGGCCCAGCTGTCCTCCCTGGCCGTACGGCCCGCGCCGCAGGGGCCCGTTGAGCCGTCGGACAGCACGGCTGAGCCGCCCTCGCCCCGTAATCCCTCGCCCGGGAATCGCGCGCCCCGCAATCCCGCATCCACGAGCTCCGCGGCCGGGCCGGGCACGCCGGGCACGCCGGGGGGTTCCGTGACCGGCGCGTCCGCGGCCGAGGCGGCCGAGGCGCCCGTTACCGGGTCGTCCGCGGCCGGAGCCGCCGCTGCCAAGCCCTCCGCGGCCGGGACCCCGCCCACCGACTCGTACGTCTTCGAGAGGCCGGCGCCCGAACGTCCTCGCGCGCCCCAGCGTCCTCTCGCCCCTGAGCGCTCCGACGCTTCCGAGCACACCGACGCTCGCGAGCACTCCCACGCCCCGGAGCACTCTCTCGCCCCCGTATCCGGACCGAGGGCGGATGCCGGCCCCGGGTCGTCCGTCGCCGAGCCGTACGGTGCGGGCGCGGGGACTGCTCGGTCGGCGCGCAGTCGTCGGCGTCGGCGCGCCGCAGCCATCGGATCCGCCGTCGCCGTGCTGGCGGGTGCGGGCGTCGCCAGCGCGATACTGGCGCCGGACCCTGAACAGGCGCTCGCAGCGGTGCGGGTGCACGACGCGAGTGGGCAGATCAGCGTCGAGATCCCCAAAACGTGGGCGAAGGAGACGGCCAACTCGGGCTGGAACCCCTCCTCGCTGGGGCTGGCCGAGAACCGCGCCCCCGGACTGCTCGTGGCGGAGGACGTGGGCCGTTGGCAGGACCTCACCTCGGGGACGAGCGGGGTCTTCGTGGGGCTCGGCACCTCGACGGACAAGGGCGACAAGGGCGACAAGGCCGGCAACGACGGCAAGGCCGATGGGGCCGGCCAGGCCGACCGGACCGGCGGGAGCAACGCGGCCACACCGGACGCGCAGGCCACACCGACCACCCAGGGGGCCGCCGGGATCCTGCCGCAGCTCCCCGCCAAGGTGGCCGGACTGAAGCACCGGGGCTGTCAGTACACGGGCAGCCGCAAATTCCAGAACAACGGCTGGCACGGACGCATTCGCACGTGGTCGGCCTGCTACTCCCCCGGGCACTCGCTGGAAGAGATCGGCCTGGCCCCCCGGCGGAAGGGCAAGCCCCCGGTGTATGTGCAGATCCGCTGCGACGAGGACTGTTCGGCCAGGACGGACCAGGTGCTCAAGAGCCTGCGCGTCAACGCGTCATAGCGCCGACGCGCCCGCTTGCGCGTACGAGCTCCCTCCTTCCCCGTACGAGCTCCGGCGTGCGGCTCCGGCGTGCGGCTCCGGCGCTCAGGGCGCGCCGTAACGCCATCCACCGCTGGACCCCTCACCAGCTCTCACCACCTCTCCGACCCCTGACGTCTCCCGTGACGCGTCCGTCACGGAGCGGACGGCCCGGCCTCGGTCGGTTGGCTGAAAAGCGCCGGTGGCCGTGAACCTTCCCGGGCAGTCGTCCATCGAAGGCTGTGTACGGCGCAGAGCCCCGGGGGCAGGCTGGAGACGAGGACGAGCCAGCGCGCGAGACCGCCGGGAGGCAGGACGACCGCAGCCAGGACGGACCAGGGACGGCAGCCATGACGAAGCGACAGGACCCGACCACCCCACACCTCTCGCAGGCCCTGTACGACACCGAGGCCCCGGCGGCCGGCCACCCGGCCGCCCCGTACCGCCGCCCCCGGCGCCGTGTGGTCCGCATCGCGGCGGCCACGACGGCCGTGCTGGCCGCGGGCGCGCTGCTGGTCGGCTGCAACAAGGATCCGGAGCCGGCCCCGCACAAGGTCAACGGCGAGCCGGCGCCCGCCGCAGGCGAGTCCGACGGCGGCTCCAAGAGCGGCGGCAAGAGCGGAGGCCGCGACGGCGGCAACACCGGCGGGAACGAAACCGGTGGCAGTGAAACCGGCGGAAGCGGCTCGCAGAGCGCCAACTCGGGAAGCGGAGACTCCTCGTCCGGCAAGAGCAGCTCGGGCAGCAGCAGCGGCTCCGGATCGGACTCCGGTTCCGGCTCCCAGTGCCACACGGCTGACCTGAAAGCCTCGTTCGGCCCCAACCACCCGGGCGCCGGGCAGGAGAACTTCGCGCTCGTACTGACCAACCGGTCCAGCACGACCTGCACCGTGCGCGGCTACCCCGGGCTCGCCTTCATCAACAGCCGCGGCGAGCAGGTCTCCTTCGACCCCCACCGGACGAGTGGCCAGATCCGGACCGTCACGCTCGCGCCCGGCAAGAGCGCCTGGGCGCCGCTGTCGTTCACCAACCCGGAGGTGACCAACGTCACCACGGTCACGCCGAGCGCCGTACGGGTCACCCCGCCCGACGAACGGGCCTCCCTCCGGACGTCCTGGTCCGGTGGGCCGGTCACCAACACGGGCAAGGCGTCCGTCCCCAAGATCGGCCCGCTGGCCCCGGGCACCGGCGGCTGATCCACCCCCACCACACGGGCCACTCGGAACGCTTCCGAGTGGCCCGCAGCCCGCTTACAGGCGAGATTGGGATCGTGCGGGAGAGGGCGGCCAGGAAGAAGACGGCGAACCAGTACAACCACGGACACAGACACGGACACAGACACAGACACGGGCGCGGACGCGGATACAGACACGGAAACGAACGCGAATACGAATACAACTACGAATACGACTACGCGTACGGGGAAACCGGGAGCCGGCTGTGGCGATGGGCGCGGCGGCTTCCCGCCGCGCTGATCATCGTGGGCCTCGTCCTCGAACTGTCGACGCCGCGCGAGGTGACCGTGGCGCCGCTGTTCACCGCCGCTCCGCTGGCCGCCGCGGCGTTCCTGTCCCTCCCCGGCACGATCCTCACCGGAGCCGTCTCTTCCGCGGCGACCATCCTGTTTTCCTTCTTCCACGACAGCGGGGGCGCGATCGAGGCCGAAGCCAGGTCCGTCACCAGCGTGACCGTCTCCGTCCTCGCCGTGGGGGTCAACCATGTGCTGGTCCGCAGCGGCAGCCGGCTCGCCTCGGCGCGTGGGGTCGCCGAGGCGGTGCAGCTCGCCGTACTGCCCAGCCCGCCCTCCCAGGTCGGCGGTCTGGCGGTGGCCACCCGCTACCGGGCGGCGCAGGCCGGTGCCCGGATCGGCGGCGACTTCTACGCGGCGGAGGAGACCCCGCACGGCGTACGGCTGCTGCTCGGCGACGTACGCGGCAAGGGCCTCGACGCGGTGGCGGCCGTGGTGCTCCTGGTCGGGGCGTTCCGCGAGGCCGCCGAGCACGAGGAATCGCTCCTGGGCGTGGCCGCCCGCCTCGAGCGGGCCCTCCAGCGGGAGGCGCGGCGGCAGCCCGGCGCGGCACAGCTGGAGGGCTTCAGTACGGCGGTGCTGGTGGAGGTCCCGAACCCGGCCGCCGCCCACCCCGCAGCCTCCGGCAAGGACCCGCCGCCGGGCCCCGCCTCGGGCGAGGGCACCGCCACGGACAGCACGCTGCTGCGCATCCTCAACCTGGGCCACCCGCCACCCGTCCTCCTCCACCATGGCCAGGCGTCCCTCGTGGAGCCGCAGGTGCCGGCGCTGCCGCTGGGCATGTCCGACCTGGGCGGATGGCCGGGCCAGGTGGACGAGGTCCACTTCCCGCCGGGTGCCCAACTGCTCCTCTACACCGACGGTCTGTCAGAGGCACGCAACGCCGACGGAGTCTTCTACGACCCTGCCGAACGCCTCACCCGCACCTATTTCGCCCACCCCGAGGAGCTGCTGGAGACGGTAGTGATCGACGTCGCGACCCATACGGGCGGCAGGTCGGTCGACGACATGGCGCTGCTCGCCTTCGCCCACGCGCCCCACCGTCCCCCTGCCCCCTGAGTTTCCGCCTCGTGAGGGGCCGTCAGGCCATGGGCGGGCGGCACGCCACGGCACGCCACGCGGTCCGCGGCCACCATCCGGAGGGACCAATTACAAAGAACGGCTTGGAATCACAGCCCCTGTTCTATTACCGTCCGATAACGCAGCACGGTCGTCACTGTCGTCACGGAAGGCGGCACCGTGCGCCGTCGCCGAATCCCGCATACGGGGCACCAGCAGCGCCCAACTGACTGGACCGCACCGTGGGAGCCGGGGAACCACCCCTTCTCGTCCGCCAGACGAGGAGGACGGGGTGAATCGGACGCCCTTGCGCGAGGACGCCCGTAGGAGACCTTCCTGCTCCGAACCCGTCAGCTAACCCGGTAGGCGAGAAGGAAGGAAAGGAGAGCGCCCCCGTGGCGTCCACACCCCAGGGCTTTACCGGTCGAGCGCCCGAGACCGTCGCGTACGACCCATCAGTCGCCCACACCGGCGCCTCCGCTCCCTACGGCGCCGTCGGCTACGACGACACCCGTTACAGCGACACCGGGTACAGCGACACCGGGTACAGCGACACCGGTCACAGAGGCCGCTCCGGCTACGACGACACCGCCGTCGGCGACATTCGCCACGGCTCCGTGCCCGCCCGGTCCGTCACCCCCCGCCTTCCCTCCGGCGCCCCCACCGCCGGCCTTCCCACCGAGCCGCCCGGCGCCGAACCGTGGGACGAGTGGAACCCCACCGAGGAGTCCACCCGCCCACTGCGCGGCAAGCACCGGGTCGCCAAACAGCGGACCGGCGGAGTGGCGCGCGGCGGTGCCGTACTCGGCGTCGGCATGATCGCCGCAGTCGGCGCGGGCGGCATGGCGACCGCCCACGACAAGGACCCGGGCGCGATTTCCGTGCCGGACCTGGACACGGCAGCCGACACCGTACGGAGCATCCCCGACCATCTGCCCGACGCCGAGGACCTGCCCGGCATCGGCTCCCTCATCTCCGACGGTTCGAACGACTCGAACGCCTCCGACGGCTCCGAGGGTTCGGAAGGCGCCGCGGCCACGGACGACTCCGCCGGTAAGGGGAGCGAGGCGGCGGGCAACTCCGACGCCGGCGAGGCCCTGCGCGCCCGCATCCTCGCGCAGGCCGAACAGCGACGCTTCGCCGAGGACTCGAAAGCCCGCGAGGAGGCCGCCAGGGAGGCGGCGAGCGCGGCAGCGGAAGAGGCCGCGAAGCGCGCGGCAGCGGAGCAGAAGGCCGAGGAGAAGGCCAAGGCCGAACGCGCACGCGAGGCCGCCGAGGCGAAGCGGAAGGCGGAGGCCGAGCGAAAGCGCAAGGCGGAGGCCCAACGCCGCGCCGAGCTCGCCCGCAGCTACACGGCGCCGCTCGCCTCCTTCCAGCTCACCGCCGGGTTCGGCCAGGCGGGCGGCATGTGGCAGAACGACCACACCGGCCAGGACTTCGCAGCGCCCAACGGCACCCCTGTCAAGGCCATCCACGGCGGCACCATCAAGGAAGCCGGCTGGGCCGGTTCGTACGGCTACCGCATAGTGCTGAAGCTGGAGGACGGCACCGAGCTCTGGTTCTGCCACCTCTCGTCCATGACCAAGTCGGCCGGCGACAAGGTCGGCACGGGCGACGTCATCGGCCGCGTCGGCTCCACCGGCAACTCCTCGGGCCCGCACCTGCACGTCGAGGTCCGCCCAGGCGGCGGCGACCCGGTGGACCCGCTGCCGTGGCTCCGCGCCAAGGGTGTGGACGTCTAGGTACTGCAGGCAGCACCCAGGGCGATCGATCCGAAGAAGCGGGCCCCGCGACAGACGAGATCACCCGTCCCCGCCCGCTCCAGAGTCACCGGACTCTGGCAGAAAGCCCCGGCGTTCACGCCGGGGATGAATGCGTCTCAAGATTGCTCTGACGTGCACGTTGGAGCGGACGTTCTTGCTGCTCGATGTACTGGCGGACGATCGCCAACGGTGCGCCGCCGCACGATGCGGAGAAGTATGAGGGCGACCACAGATGCCCATGCGTGATGGCGCGGTTGATCCGGCCGGTGAACTCCTGCCGTGTCCGGCGGGCGGAGACGCCCTTGAGGCTGTTGACCAGCTTGGAGACGGCGACCTTGGGCGGGATGGGGCCTCCCCTGCTCGAACGGAGTTGAGAGCTTGGGGAAGCACCAGCAGGTGGACGTGATCGCATGCGCCGTTGAACTCCTTCAGCTCCGCCTCAAAGTCCTCGCAGAGCAAGCGCATGCATCGCCGAAAGAACGTGTCTGCCACGCCTGTAGTCGTTTCGCCCCCCACGGGGCAAATCGCTCGTAGGATCATGCTCATGCAGCTGCGTTACAACTACCGGGCCTACCCGGACGCCGCGCAGCGCCGTGCGCTGGCGCGTGCGTTCGGGTGCGCCCGCGTGGTGTGGAACGACTGTCTGCGCGACCGGAAACAAGCGCACGCGGCGGGGCTGCCGTATGTGACGTCGGCCGAGCTGTCCCGGCTTCGCATCACCCAGGCCAAGCGCACCGAGGAACGCGCATGGCTCGCCGGCGTGTCGGCGGTCGTCCTGCAGCAGTCGCTGCGGGACCTGGATGCCGCCTACAAGAACTTCTTCGACAGCCTCAAAGGCAAGCGGCCCGGCCGCAAGGTGGGCCCTCCCCGCTACAAGTCGAAGAAGGACACCCGGCAGTCGATCCGCCTCAACACCAACGCCTTCACCCTGCAGGACAACGGCACGGTGTATGTGGCCAAGGTCGGCAACCTCAAGGTCACCTGGTCCCGCAGGCTTCCGGCCGCACCCACGTCCCTGACCGTCACCAAGGACAGCTGCGGCCGGTACTTTGTCAGCTTCGTCGTGGACGCCGAGCCGGACATCCTCCCCCAGGCGGAGACCGACGCCGGTCTCGACCTCGGCCTGTTTGCCTTCGCCGTCCTGTCCGACGGCAGGAAGATCGACAGCCCGCGCTTCCTGCGCCGGGCGGAGAAGAAACTGGGGTGTCTTCAGCGGGAGCTGTCCCGTAAGGCCAAGGGATCGAAGAACCGGGCCAAGGCCCGCATCAAGGTCGCACGCCAGCACGCCAAGGTGGCCGACCGGCGCCGGGACTGGCACCACAAGGCATCCACACGCATTATTCGCGACAACCAAGCGGTGTATGTGGAAGACCTCGCGGTGTCCGGCCTCGGTCGCACCCGGCTCGCCAAGTCTGTGCACGACGCGGGATGGTCCGCGTTCGTCGGCATGCTGGAGTACAAGGCGGTCAAGCACGGCCGCACCTTCGCCAAGGTGGACCGTGCCTTCCCGCCCTCTCAGGTCTGCTCGGCCTGCGGATTCCGGGACGGCCCCAAGCCCCTGCACGTCCGGGAGTGGACGTGCGGCGCATGCGGCACGGTGCACGACCGCGACCACAACGCAGCCCGCAACGTCCTGTTCGAAGGACGCCGAATCGTCGCCGCCGGACGAGCGGAGACACCAAACGCCTGTGGAGCGTCGGTAAGACGGGCACCCGTGCCCGCACAGCGCGGTGAAGCAGGAAGCCTCCGGAAGGGTTACACGACCCGGGCCGGAATCCCTGGACTTTAGGCCAGGGAGCACGTCAAGGTCGCGGCATGCAGATGAATGCCGACAACAAGATCGGACAGCTGTCCGTCTCACCGCTCGTGCTGGGCGGCAACGTCTTCGGCTGGACGGCCGACACGCCCACGTCCTTCGCCGTGCTCGACGCCTACACCGCCGGCGGCGGCAACGCCATCGACACGGCCGACGCGTACTCGGCCTGGGTGGAGGGCAACAAGGGCGGCGAGTCCGAGACGGTCATCGGCGAATGGCTCGCCGCGCGCGGCTCGTCCGTACGGGACAACGTCGTCATCGCCACCAAGGTCGCCCGCCACCCCGACCACATGGGCCTCGCCCCTGCCACCATCAAGGCCGCCTGCGAGGACTCGCTGCGCAGGCTGCAGACGGACCGCATCGACCTCTACTACACGCACTTCGACGACGAGTCCGTGCCGGTCTCCGACATCATCGGCGCACTCGACGACCTCGTCAGAGAGGGCAAGGTCCGCGAGATCGCCGCGTCGAACATCTCGCCGTCCCGCCTCGCCGAGTCGCTGGCGTTCAGCGACCAGGAGGGCCTGGCCCGGTACGTCGCGCTGCAGCCGCACTACAACCTCGTCTCGCGAAACACCTACGAGGGAGAGCCGGCGGCACTGGCCCAGCGCGAGTCCCTCGCCGTGCTGCCGTACTACGCGCTGGCTTCCGGCTTTCTGACCGGCAAGTACCGTCCGGGCGAGGCCGCGCCCGAGGGGGCACGTACCGGCAAGGCGGCCCAGTACCTCGCCACCGAGCGCGGCCAGCGGGTCCTCGCGGCGCTGACCACCGTGGCCAACGCGCACCAGGTCTCCGAGGCCACCGTCGCCCTCGCCTGGCTCGCCGCCCAGCCGACCGTCACGGCTCCCATCGCCAGCGCCCGCACGGTCGACCAACTCCCGGCCCTGATGGCCTTCGCCGACCTACGCCTCACCAACGACGAACTCCGCCTCCTGACGGACGCCTCGGCGTAACCCTCCCAGGGCCCACCGGCCGGGTCGGGGTTTCACCCCCGGCCCGGCTGCCCGTACACCCGCTCGACCCCGATCCGCACCACGAGCCGCCGCTGCGCCACCATGGCCTCCCGGTACTCCTCCCAGTCCGGGTGCTCACCCCGGATCGCCCGATAGACCTCGATCAGCTCCTCGACGGTCGCATCCCGCGGATCCCCCGCCACAGGCGTCAACTCCGCCATCCCGTCCACCACCGTCCACGCCCACCCATCCGCACTGGTCACGTGATAACTGGCCCGCGGATCCCGCCTCAGATTTCGCGCCTTGGCACGATCAGCGGTAACGGAGACCCGGAGCAGGCGTTTCTGGGCGTCGAAAGCGTGGTTGACGTTCGACAACTGCGGCCTCCCATCCCGCCGCAACGTCACCAACACCCCCCGGTCGTACTCGGTCAACAACTCGAGCAGCGCGTCCTCGGCCCGCTCGGCATTCTGCTCAGCGCCGCCTGCGTCACTGGTGCCGGTCATGAGGATCCTCCTGGAGTGTTCTGCCTTCAGGGACTGGCAATCCAATGCTCCATGACGCAGCTTGAGGACGTGCTCATCCGGGGTACACCGCGCATCACTTCCGGTGAGCCCCGCCCGGCCGATACCTCCAAGGCCGGGTGGGGCTCACAAGGTGCGGGCTCTTCCTCTCACCGTGACCAGCCAATGACTGAGAATTGCTCACTGTCCAGATGAGGACGAGTTCACCTGGCCATCCTCGTCAGGCTGCCCTTCGAGAATCTCGGGAATACGTCCTCCACGGCTGTCCGCAACCCTGATTGCATCGACAAGGCACTCCGAGAGCCGGAGACCGGCATACCGGAGTTCACCGTGCGGCGACAGAGGATTGTGCAGAATTGGAAGAGCTGCCTTGACGATTTCTCGCGCCATGTTCAGCTGTACGGCCTCTATGTCGTCAGCTACCCGAGAAATGATGCCGTCACCATCCGAGCTTAAATAGCACGGCTTTCCGTCTTCCTCCCACGGCAGTAGACGGAGCGGCGGGTCCGTTGATGCGCCCGTCCGACCTCGGGGTCGCTGCTTTTCGTTTTCCGTTCTTCGCTCCACTGAAGCCCCTTCCTGTTCCCAGATGGGACGAGCGTAGAAGGGAGGTAGGCGCCCATGCGACGTACAAAGAAGAGCAGTTCCGTGTCCGAAGAGCGCCAGTTGCTACGTTCCGTGGTAGCTACCCTGTGACGCCGAGGTAAGCGGCCATGCTGCGCATATCTTGGGTGAGAGTGCGCTTACGCGTCTTGAGCAGATCCCCCATGACGTACCGTGCCATCGGTTGGTGCGTTATCCACGCCCCAGAGGTGCGACGCAGTTGCAGCAACTCGTCCATTGCATCTTGATGCGATCCGAGGGTGAGATGGGCGCGCGCAACGTCTAGACGGTGACGACCCCAATTGGGTGCAGTCGGCTTGCCGAAGTTGCGCACGGCCTTCGCGCCCAACAGCCCATCGTCCGCACGCCGAAGCACCCCGCGGGCGTCGCCAAGGACGGAGAGGTCCTCCACTGCCTTTACTTCGGCCGTCACAGGGCCGAAGCCACCCCAGTGATTCGGGAAGGTCGAGTCCTCGGTGCTCAGCGCGCTGGCTGCTGTTGCCGCCATCCGCCGGGCTTCCTGGGCGAGGTCGGGCCGGTTGTTGCGAACGGACGCTGCTGCGACTCGCAACCAGAGCTCGCCCCACACTGCCAATCGCGCCGGCGAAGCCTCAGACATTCGGGGTTCGATCTCGTCAGCAGTCAGAGCTGCGAGCTTTTCGCTTTCATCGAACCGGTCTTGCCTCAGCAGCAGCCAGCACAGCCCTACAACGCCCGTGGCCGCGGTGAGAATTTGACCCGTCTCCCGAGCAAGTCGGATCGCTTCACTGAGGGCGAGATACGCCATGTCATACTGCCTCACCTGAGTGAGGTATTTTCCTGCCAGCAGAAGAGCGTGACAACGCGCGATCACTGCTCGTTGTTCTTCCTCCCCTTCCAGGGAAGAAATCGCTGCATCAGAATCTCGCAAAAGCGCCGGAAGTAGCTTCGCTACGGCTCCGTACTGATCTGCCCAGTAGAGGGCATGACCCTCCCGGACCTTCCTGTGGATAGCTGACACTTCCGCAGGTTCGGCGGGCTCAGCCAGCGGTGCGGCAATGCCGACAGCAGGCATCAACGCTTTTCGTAGCTCGGCGAGGTAGCGGCGGTTTGCCTCATCTTGAGGGCCCAGTACGGACTTCGGCGCTTCAGTCGCGAACAGAGCAGAAGTGGATACACCAAGCGCGCGGGCGAGCGAGTGCAACGTCTCCACCCGCGCATCTCCACCTTGCTCCAACTTACGAACGACGCCCACAGACAGCTCTGCCTCATGGGCGAGCTGCTCCTGACTCAGTCCGGCCGCGCGGCGGTGCTTCCTGATGTTGTCTGCCAAGCCTGTGGACATGAGATCACCGTCCCCTCACCTCCCAGCGTATGCCCTGCCGGGCACCACCAATCAGCCAAAGCCCCCAATACGTAGCCGAGTTGCAGGCCACCGCACCGCAGCGCTCTCAGAGGTGACCAGAGCCATCGCACGCCCACCCCTGAGTGGATCACCCGTGCTCTCGGAGACCGAAGCAGGCAGGCGCAGGGAAGCCATAGGCTGGCAGACATGAGTGAGTGTGTCGCCAAGCGTGTAGTCGTGGCAGGGGCAGTGATTGACGGGGGCCGGTTTCTTGCTGCGCGTCGGACGGCCCCGCCGGAGTTTGCGGGTCGGTGGGAGTTGCCTGGCGGGAAGGTTGAGCCAGGAGAGTCAGCCCAAGAGGCTCTGGTACGGGAGTTGCGGGAAGAGCTTGGAGTCGAGGTCGAGGCTCTGGGCCGTCTCCCGGGTGAGTGGGAGCTCAAGTCGGACCTTGTCTTGCACGCCTGGTGGGCGCCTCTACTCAAGGGCGAGCCTCAGCCCTTGCAGGATCATGATGAACTGCGTTGGCTCGCCCCTGAGCAGGCATTTGACGTGGATTGGCTGGAGCAAGACCTACCGTTCGTGGAAGAGGTAGTGCGCCGTTTGGACCGAACGACGTGACTCCAGACCGCTGAGGTGCCGTTTTCCTATGTGTGCGTAGGGGAGTAGGACAAGATTTCTCCCGGCACATCATGTTGCAGTTTCCAGTTGATCTGCATGGGCTTCTCCCCGGCGTGACTCACATATTCAGCCGGTCCCAGGAATGTAAACGGGGCCGCGCCAACCTCGTTGTTAATGTACTTTCGGACGAACAGGAACACGTCTGATCCGGACTCTTTATGAGTCTGGTAGCGAATCCCGCTCTTCGTGTGCGGGGCGGTGTCCTTCTGCGACTCCCAGTGGAAAAGTCGAGCATCGATCGCGTAGTCGTTGTAGCGGGTGTCTTCTGTGAAGTCTTTTTCTTTCTTCACCAAGGTAACGAACAAGATGTCAACGTTGGCTTCTTGGCACCACTCAACACCAGACTGGGATTGCGAGGGCCAGGGGCCAGTAAAGGCTGTCTGCCCAATTGCCGTGAGCACTTCCGCCCTCGTGTAGGTAGAGTGCACTCGGAGGGGCAGTTGGTCACGGGGCGGATCCAGACAGATAGGTGAGTGCTCGATACGCCTCTTGCCGTACTCTAGAATCTCACGCGCTTCTGCTCGAACGAAGGGCTGGCCTGCGAGGTGATCGAGCGCCTCTTGATACGAGGAGAATCCCGAATCCCGTGATCCCGCATCCCACAGATTGAGGATCAGCATTCGAGCGTAAAGCTGCTGGGTCGCCGAGAGCTCATCGTAGCGAGGCGCATCCAGGCTCAAGAGAGAGTGGTAGGCGTCAGCGCGCTCGGGGTCGTCTACATGGAGAAGCTTTGCCATGCGCCTCAGTAGCTTTTCCTCGCCCTCCGGCGCAGGCTCAGTGAGGAGCTTGGCATCCCGTCGTGCCTTCGTCCACGAGTTGCCGTTGCGGTAGATATCGGCGATATCTCGCATGCTACTTTCGAGATACTGGGCGATGGATTCTGGCTGATCCTTCTTCACCTCCTTGACGATTTGCGGGAAGTTAAGCCGCGCTTTGATATTACTGATGATCAAGTCTTTGGACTTGCGATCTAGGATGATCTCGCATCCGTCAGGGAGCCCATAAGAGTCGTTTTCGATTCCCTTAATGAGTCGGCCCTTGCGAAGTCCAGTCACTGCGGCAAGACGCGCCTCGAAGTCATAATTGCGCCCATGATGCCCGACGAAATCAAGAACAGTGAGGAACTCCTTCTGAGGCTGACGGCGTAGACCCCTCCCAAATTGCTGAAGGTAGACGGTAACGCTTTCAGTCGGTCGAAGGAAGAGCAGTGTATCGACGTCTGGGATGTCCAACCCTTCATTGAACAGGTTGACAGCGAAGAGCGCTTGGATTGTTCCATTGCGCAGGCCGGCAAATGCTGACTCTCGTTCAGCTGAGGGTGTGCTTCCATCGAGCGCTTTAGCGTTTAGACCCTGCTGCTGGAAGTAGTCCGCCATGAAGCGAGCATGCTCCACGGAGACGCAGAATCCGAGTGCTCGCATCGACGTGGGATCAACGAGTTTATCGTAGACCTCCGTATAGACCAGTCGTGCGTGTTCGTCTGTCGCCAGGAGTACCTGCGTCAACTCTTTGCTGTCGTAGCCGCTTCCTCGCCAGCGTAGGTGCTCAAATTGCGCGGAGTCGTCAGCGATTCCGTAATAGTGAAACGGGCTGAGGAGGTTGCTGTCGAGCGCTTCCCAGAGGCGCATTTCAGCTGCAATACGACCTTTGAAATACAGGTCATGTACGTTTTCACCGTCGTGCCGTTCTGGCGTTGCAGTGAGTCCTAGCAGTATGCGCTCTTCCGAATGAAAGCGCTCGATCACCTTCTTGTAGGTGTTGGCCGCCGAGTGGTGGAACTCATCGATGACGAGAACGTCAAAGTACGCGGGCTCGAAGGACTCTAGAAATCTCGCGTTGCTGAAGGATTGAATACTGGCGAAGACATGCTCTCGCTCGACGGCCTTGTGGCCATCTACGTGAAGCTCTCCAAACGTGCTGTCGCCGAGGATTTTTCGGTAGGTCGCGAGCGATTGCTCAAGGATTTCCTTCGTGTGTGCCACGAAGAGTAGCCGAGGTTTTTCTTCCTTCTTCTTGCATAGCGACTTGTAGTCAAGTGCGGCCATGACTGTTTTTCCTGTGCCTGTTGGGGCTACAAGCAGGGCACCTGTCTTTTTGTGTACCTCACGTTCTGCCTTGAGCCGCTCAAGCATGTCCATCTGGTGTGGCAGCGGCGCCATACTCTCTGAGGGCGTCTGCGTCTTTCCGATAGGAATCCACTTGCGCTTTTGGATTGCAGCCGAAAGGCGATCCCCATCGGTGTCTGGATCGTAGGTTTCGAACGTTCCCGACTCCCAATACTCTGCGAAAGTATCCCTGAAGGTGTCGAGAACCCCCGGGGCCGAGGCAGGAGAAACCCTCACATTCCATTCGAGCCCGGTGCTAAGCGCGGATTTTGACAGGTTCGAGCTTCCGATATACGCGGTATGGAAGCCAGTCTTGCGATGAAAGAGCCACGCCTTCGCGTGTACGTGAGAGCCTGAGGATTCGTAGTTGATGCGAACCTCCGCCCCGAAATCACGAACCAGTCGATCGATGGCTTTCGGGTCGGTTGCCCCCATGTAGGTTGTGGTGAGAATGCGAAGCGGGATACCACGTTCCTTGGCGGCACGCAGTGCGGGCCTAATGTGGAAAACGCCTGGCCACTTGATGAAAGAGCAGAGGAGATCAATGGCGTCGGCTGAGAGGATCTCGTTTCGCAGCTCTTCGCCCAATGTCATGGCATCTTGCCGGTTGGTGATGAGCGTCGCTTCTGCCATGGGGGTGCTGGGACGTGGGATAGGGAAGCCATCAGGCTCCGCACTGAGCGCGAGCAACTGTCGAGGGTGGGCTTCGGTGAGCAGTCCCTCAGGAGGCGCGTCGTCGTTGAGACGCTTCAGCAGGAGGTTGCTGTAGAGGACTCGCTCAAGGGATGAGAGCTCAGCGAACTTCTTCTCTATCGTGTCGGCGATATGCCTCGCCAGTATGCGCGGTGCCGTTCCCGAAGTAACTGGTGCTACCTCCGCTGCCCACCCCTTGTCTCGCAAGTTCTCCAGCCGAGCCTCGAGTTGCTCGGTGATCAACTGTTCATAGAGACCTGCGATCGGCTGGTCCTGGCTATGCGAGTCGGACATGTCCCCCCTCTGGGCCGCGCGTTCTGCTGAACTTTGTACCAGCGGGGTACGACAAGGGGGTCTGATTGCGTCAACCCGAAGGTGACGCTGCCAGTAGCTCGTAAGGGTGCACGCAACCCAGCAGGGGGACCTGCTAGTTGATAGCTCTCACCGCGGTGGCGGATACCCCACCCACCGCGGCCCCACCGGCCGGCTCAAGGCCAGCGCCGCGCTCGTGGTCGGGGGGCCCGAGAGGGGGCGGTTGGTCCAGAGGTGTTGGAGGAGTTCGTGCTCGCGGGTGGCGAAGTCGGGGGCGGTGGCGCCGTTGTCGGCGCGGGCGCGGAGGAGGGCGAGGGCGGTGGCGTCGTGCTGGTAGGTGGCGACGGTGCGGGCTGCCTCCGGGCCGTGGCTGCGGCGGGCCATCGCGCGGGCCATGGAGCGCGCCCGCATCGAGGAGAGGGACCACGGCTCCGGCTCGCTGAACCACCCCGCGGCGGCGTACGCGGGCAGCGTCTCCCGCACCACGCGCAGCTCGTACAGGCGTGACCAGATGGCCAGCCAGGTCAGCGCGCCGAACACCGGGATCATGAACAGGCCGTACACCGCCAGGAAGGTGTAGTTGGCGAAGGACGCCGAGCCGTTCCATATCGCGTGCAGCAGCACCGCGGTGAACCAGCCCAGCAGCGGCAGCGCCCAGCGCAGGGTGCGCCGCCGCCGTGGCAGGGCTGCGACCATGCCGAAGGCTATGCCCGTCATCGACGTGAACAGCGGGTGCGCGAAGGGCGCGAAGATGATCCGGATGAGGAATGTTCCGGCGGTCGCCGAGCGCGTGAAGCTGTCCGGGGCCAGTGCCGTGTCCTCCCCGTATGCGGTGCCCAGATAGAGGATGTTCTCCGTGAACGCGAAGCCGGCGGCGGTGATGCCCGCCGCGGCTATGCCGGAGACGACGCTGTCGAGGTGCCGGCGGCGGAAGAGGAAGAGCAGCAGGATCGCGCCCGCCTTGGTCGTCTCCTCGACAACGGGGGCGACGACGATGGCACCCACCGTGTCCGCCTGGTCCGGGGAGTCGACCACGACGGAGGAGGCCAGCCAGTCGGTGGCGAAGCCGTTGGCGAGGATCGCCACCAGCGTCGCAGCGCACGCGCCCCACGCGAAGGCGAACAGGTGGGTACGCCACGGCGCCGGCAGCGGCGCGCTCAGCCAGCGGAACGCGGTCAGCAGCAGCGGTACCGGAAAGAGTGCCAGCCCGAATCCGACCAGCAGGCCCTGCGTACCGGTCTGTTCGCGTACCAGCGCCAGGATCATCAGCCCGCACAGGGCGAGCAGCACGATCACCGCGGTGGCGCGCAGCGTGCGCTGGTTCCGCTGCCACCAGGACGGCACCGGATGCGCGGGCATGGCGTATCCGGAGCCATCCTGCCCGGTCTGCTCCATGGGGGACGGGTTGGCGGGGTACGGCGCCCGGTACGCCCCTTGGTCCGACGGCGCGGCCATCTCCGGGTAGCGCGGGCCTGCAGAGGGGACGGCACCGGGCCCGGGTGGCGCTGGGGGCGCGTACGGAGCCGGACCCGCCGGCGCGTACGGCGACGGATTCGCGGGTGCGTACGGGTCCGGCACGGCGTACGGGTTGGCGGGCGCCGGGTCGTGCCCGGTCACCGGCTGAGGCGGTGACGCAGGCGCGGGCGTACCGCCGGGAACCGGCTGCGTACCCTCCTGGAGCCACGGACCGGCTCGCTCCGCTTCCGGGACCCGGTCCTGAGGGCTCTCCGGGCGGCCAGGACGTGCGGGCGGCGGTACGGGCGCGGGGCCGTGGGAAGGCCCGGGCGTCCTGGGGTTCGGTGGCGCGCCGGGGGCGCCGGTTGCCTCGTCATGCACCCATCGACAGTAACCAGTGTGGGTGACGTACGCGGCGGCACCGCCACAACCTCGGCCCGGGAGCCGAAGCGCCTCGGCCATCGGGGACGGCGCGACCTCAGCGGCGCCGGAAGAGCAGGTCCCGCACCTTGTGCCCCTTGTCCAGCCCCTGCCCCTCGAACCGGGTCAGCGGACGGTTCTGTGGGCGGGGCGCGAAACCGCCGTCCTGCTGGGTGTTCTCGTACTCCGGGTGCGCGCTGAGCACTTCGAGCATCTGCTCCGCGTAGTCCTCCCAGTCCGTGGCGCAGTGCACGAGCGCGCCCGGCCGCAGCGGCCCGGCCGCCAGGTCCAGGAACTCGGGCTGGAGCAGCCGCCGCTTGTGGTGGCGGGCCTTCGGCCACGGGTCGGGGAAGTAGATCCGCAGTCCGGAGAGCGAGTCGGGGGCGAGCATCTCGCGCAGCAGGATGATCGCGTCGCCGTTGCCCACCCGTACGTTGGCCAGGCCCTGCTCGTCGGCGAGGCGCAGCAGGTTGCCCTGGCCCGGGGTGTGGACGTCCACGGCCAGTACGCCGGTGGCCGGGTCGGCGGCGGCCATCCGCGCCGTGGCCTCGCCCATCCCGAAGCCGATCTCCAGCACGACGGGCAGCTCCGGATCGCCGAAGAGCTCGCCGAGGTCCAGCTTCCGCAGCCCGTCCACGTCGAACCCCCAGCGCGGCCACAGCCGCTCCAGCGCCATGCGCTGGCCCTTGGTGACCCGGCTGCGACGGGGCTGGAAGCTGCGGATACGCCGCTCGTGGTGCGACCCGGCAGGGTCGGGCGAGGGCCCGGCCCCGGGCGGGAACATCCGCGCCATCGTCCGCGGCGCCGGCACGCCGCCGTCGCCACCGGCATCGCGGGCGGAGTCGCCACCGGCGTCGCGGGTGGACTGGTCGTTCTGAGGGAAGTCTTTGCTTTCGGACACGATGGTTCAATTTTACGGGGACGTGGCCGGCCGCGGCCAAGGCGTCCAGGGCGCCGCTCAGCCCTCTCCCAGCACCCCGGCCACCCGCCGCGCGATCTCCCTCCCGATGGGCAGGGACGCGGTCGCCGCCGGCGAGGGTGCGTTGAGGACATGGATGGTGTGCGGGCCCTCGGCGAAGAGGAAGTCGTCGACGAGCGTCCCGTCCCGCAGCACCGCCTGGGCCCGTACCCCGGCGGGCGCGGGGCGCAGGTCCGCCGTCGTCACCTCGGGCAGCAGACGCCGTACGGCGGCGGCGAACGCCGGGCGGGAGAGCGAGCGCCGCACCTCGCCGGCTCCGTAGCGCCAGTGGCGGCGGGCTATCCGCCAGGTGCCGGGGTGGGTCAGCAGCCCGGCCAGCTCGGCGGGGTGTACGGCCGGCCACGCGTAGCCCTCCCGGGCCAGCGCCGGCACGGCGTTCGGGCCGACATGCACGCCGCCGTGCACGCCGCGGGTCAGATGGACGCCGAGGAAGGGGAACGCCGGGTCGGGTACGGGGTAGACGAGCCCCCGCACCAGATGTTCCCGCTCGGGCGCCAGCTCCGCGTACTCGCCGCGGAACGGAAAAATGCGGGCCTGCGGGGCATCTCCGGCAAGTCGGGCGATGCTGTCGCAGTGCAGCCCGGCGCAGTTGACCAGGGCGCGCGCCCGCACCACCGCCCCGTCCGCCGTCCGGACGGCGACCCCGCGGCCCGGGCGGCGGTCGATCGCGGTGACCTGGCCGGCGGCGCCGTACCGCACCTCGGCGCCCGCGTCCTGCGCCAGCTGCGCGAGTCGGCCGGCGACGGCGGCGAAGTCGGCGACACCCGTCGTCCCCACGTGGATGGCCGCGAGTCCCTGTACGTACGGCTCGTGCTCCGCGATCTGCGCCGGGCCCAGCTCACGTACCGGGATGCCGTGCTGTCTGCCGCGCTGGATGAGGGCGTGCAGCCGGGGCAGCTCCTGGTGCTCGGTGGCGACGATCAGCTTGCCGGTGACCTGGTGCGGAATGCTGTACTCCGCGCAGAACTTCACCATCTCGGCCGCGCCCTTGAGCGCGAACCTGGCCTTGAGGGAGCCGGGTGGGTAGTAGATGCCGCTGTGGATCACGCCGCTGTTCCGCCCGGTCTGATGCCGTGCGGGGCCTGGCTCCTTCTCCAGGACGGTGACCCGGGTGCCGGGCGCCCGGCGGGTGAGGGCATGGGCTGTGGACAGGCCGACGATGCCCGCGCCGATCACGAGCACGTCGCAGTCGAGTCTTCCGGACGTCGAGGACACGTCCCCCATCATGAACTGCTTCCGCCTCCCCGACTCAGTTGCCTCCCCGCCTCACGCCCCTTCCCAGCCTGCACCTTTTCCACTCACGCCGGAGCCTGGTGCCCCCTCGGCCCCGGAGAGCCGCGAGCCCTCACGCCGGAGCCACCAGCAGCGGCCGGGCGCGTTCGCGCAGCTCGGCGACGCGCGGCTCGTCCCCGTACGGCTCCAGGCGATGCAGCAGATCACGGACGTACTCCGTGGTGCGCGCGGAGGAGATGCGCCCCGCGACCTCCACGGCACGCACCCCGGCCGCGCAGGCCGCGTCCAGGTTCCCCGACTCCAGTTCGGCGACGGCGGAGACGACCAGCCGCAGCCCGTGCGAGCGGACGAACTCCTCCTTCGGCTGGGAGAGCGCCTTCTCGGTGAACCTGCGCACTTGGCGCGGCGCCTTGAGATCGCGATAGCACTCGGCGGCGTCGGCCGCGAGCCGGTCGTAGGAGTAGAAGTCGAGCCAGGAGGGGTCGGCGTCGCCCTCCCGGGAGCGCTCCAGCCAGCTCTCGGCGGCGGACAGCGCGGCGGCGCACGCCTGCGCGTCGTTCGCCTTGGCGTGGGCGCGGGCCTCGACGAGCTGGAAGAAGCTCATCGTTCTGGCGGTGGCCAGCCCACGGTTGCGCTCCAGCGCCGCCTGCGCCAGGTCGACGCCCTCGTCGGCGAAGCCGCGGTAGGTGGCCTGCAGCGACATGGAGGCCAGGACATAGCCGCCCAAAGGCACATCGGCGGCGGCGCGGGCGAGCCGCAGCGCCTGGATGTAGTAGCGCTGCGCTGCCTCCTGCTGGCCGGTGTCGAACGCCATCCATCCGGCGAGCCGGGTCAGTTCGGCGGTCGCGCCGAAGAGGGAGCGCCCGACCTCGTCGGTGTAGGCGCCCAGCAGCAGCGGTGCGGCATCCACCCGCAGACACTCGGGGACCATGGACGAACGCCAGTCCCCGCCGCCGTACTTCGAGTCCCAGCGACGGGCCTCGTCAGCGGCCTCGCGCAGCTTGGAGACGTCGGTGTGGCCGACGCGCAGCGGGGTGCCGCCCCCCTCCGGGTCTCCGTCCCGTCCGTCCCGTCCGTCGCGCAGCCGCCCTTCGGCGAGGGCATCGAGCCCGCCGTTCGCCGCGGCGTCCGCTGCGGTCCCGTCGCCGGACGGGTGCGACCCCTCCAGATACTCGACATGGCGGGCGACCGAGCTGTCCGCCGGGGTTATGAGCCAGCGCGATGCCGGGGTGGCGTACGCGCTGACGGCGAACGAGCCGGCGAGGGACTGCCAGATGCTGCCGCCGCCGCGCCGCCCCGCCAGATCGAGGCGGTAGAGGTCGGTGGCCGACTTGACGGCGGCGCCGACGTCGCGGGGGAAGGCCAGCCCGACCTCGGGGGTCGGATCGGCGTCCGCGAGACCGATCTCGTGCAGTGGCACCGGACGGCCGAGCTTGCTGCCGATGGCAGCCGCGATGAGGTGGGGCGCCGCTCCTTGCGGCACCATCCCCTTCGACACCCAGCGGGCCACCGACGTCTTGTCGTACCGAAGAGTGAGGCCGCGTTGGGCCCCCAGATCGTTGACCCGTCGGGCCAGTCCGGCGTTGCTGATTCCTGCGAGGGCGAGGACGGTGCCGAGCTTCTCATTCGGCCCGCGTGACTCCCTGGACATGCGCACCCCTGACCACACCGACGACCGCCCCGCGGCTCTGGCGCGGGGCCCCCTCCCGTCACTGCGCACTGCGCGGCGCGGAAAGCACTGCGAACACAGCGTAGTTCGCCGCATCCCGACCGTTAAGAGGCGTCATGCCGGATGGCGAGATCTATGTCCGTACGCGTGTACGTGCGGGGGTCACGTGCCACTCCCATACTGCCCCGCGCGCAGCGGCCGGAATCGTGCGCGCCGTACACGGGACGTACGACTTCTGCGGCGCGGGTCGCTGTGCCCCGGGTGTGTGGCCGTGCGCCCACTCATGCGCCTGCCGGACCCGAAGGAGGGAGGGGTTCGATGGGAGTCGCGTGGGTCGGCCCGCTGCAAAGGATCAGTGGGCTGGGGGACACCGCCGTCTCATTCCCCGCGGGCGGCGGTCCGGGCCGGGAGGTGCGCAACGCCCTCCCGGCCCGGCAACGGGACGGGGCCGGCACGAGGTTGAAGGCGCGGTTCCGCCCGCCGGGTGAGCCACGCGGAGGCGGCGTCGCAGACGCCCCGCGTCAAGTCCGCGCCGAGCCCGTACCGAGCCTGCACCGAGCCCTCGCCCAGAAGCGCGGAAGGGCCGCGGCACCGGGGCGGACGTGGCCTTTCCGTCAGTAACAGCACGAGTCCGGAGCCGGGTACGGAGACGGGTGCCAAGGCGGGTGCGGAGATCGTTCGGGCACCCTTCTCACAGGCGTCTCGCGGCCGACGGCGCTCCGCCGGAACGCACAGGGCCGGCACGGCACTTGTCCCCGCTTCAGGTGTCACCGTCCCCATGCCGCCCCGCTCCCTCGCCCGGGATGCGGGGCCGCAGCGCCGCCTCGGCTCCGGCCGTGCGGTCGGCGCCCGGACGCGGTCACGTCCGGAACACGGCTTGCCGAGTGCCCCCTCCCATGCTTCTGTGCCCCGCGCGTGCGACGGGCCCACGCGACCGCGCACACGGCCCCGGGCGGATCGTGCCCGGCTGTCGCACTCGCCCGGTTGCCTTCAATACGCCGTCCGTTCGCTGTTGCGTCGGGAGGGGGCAAGACCGCTGTCACGGGGGTGCGGCGGCCGTCCATATTTGGCCGAATGACATCGGTCGCGTGTGCGGTGCCGGGTGCGGACGCCAGTGGTATATGCCGCGGACGATCCGGCAACTCGGCGCCCCTTCAGCGGTCCCGCAGCGATCTGGCTGCCGTCCCGCAGCGGTCCCGCAGCGGTCCTTCTGGGGCGCTCGGCGGTGCGAGAAGGGCGGCGTAACGAGCTGAGGTATGCGCCCCTTACACGCCTCCTGTGCGCCACTCTCGTGGCACCATAGCCGCAACGGCAGCGGTTTCCGGGGCGGCAGGCACCCGCAGCACCGGGCGCCGGCCTCGGGGGTGGCAGACAGCGGCGGAGTGACGCGAAGGCAGGCGGCGATGCGTTGGTTGGTGGGGTGGAGCAGCGCCGCGGCAACGCCCGACCGCCGTCGCGGATCCACCCGCAGCACCGCCGACTCACCTCACCCGGCCACCGGTTCCGCCGACCCCCACGCCGACCGTGATTCCGGTGGGTCGTACAACCCCCGTGACCCGTACGACTCCTACGGCCCGTACGGATACGCCCAGCACACCGCGCACATCCCCGACGGAAGCGACGGAGTCCTGCAGCCCGTCGGCGCACAGGTGTTGTGGGGCGGCCCCGATCCGCTGTGGGCCGTCGGCGACTGGCGGCCCGACGAGATCCGGGTCGTCGAGGCCCAACCGGGCCACCGGATCGCGGTGTTCGGCTGCTGCGGCGCCAGTGACGACGAGCTGCGCCTCGGCCTGGTGGCCGCGCGTGGCGGAGCCTTCCGTCATCTGACCGCGTGGCCCGGCAGCTACACCGCGGTCGCCTGTGTGGGGCGCCGGATCACCATCGCCGCCGACCTCGCGGGCGCCCGCCCCGTCTTCCACGTTCCCTGGGCCGGCGGCACCGCCTATGCGACGGCCGCGCTGCCGCTCGCCGACCTCACCGAGGCCGAACTGGACTTCGGGCACCTGGCCGCGCTGCTGGCCTGCCCCGACGCGCCCGAGGCGCTGGGCGAGGGCACCCCCTACCGCGGAGTGCGGCGGGTGCCGCCGGGGCACGCGCTGATCGTCCGGGACGGCGGCAGCCGGGAGATCGCCGGTTACGAGTCGTCCGCCTCGCTCGTCGTCGGCGCCCCGCCCGCCGACCCGGAGGCGGCGGTCGCGGGTGTACGGGACGCGCTCGTGGACGCCGTACGGGCCCGGCTCACCGCGCCCCGCCACGCGGCCGAACATGACGTCGGCGTACGCGAGGTACGCGATGTGCGCGCCGAACGCGATCCGGGGCCTGTGCCCGGCATGGGCCCCGCCGACCGGCAGCGGGCGCGTGGCGGTCCGGCGCCGGGCGTCGGCGCCGACCTGTCCGGCGGGCCGGCTTCGGGTACTCTCGCGCTGCTCGCCGCCGGGCTGCCCGGCACGCCGGGCACCGTCTTCGGCTCCGGCGCGGCGAGCGCGGGCGAGCGGCTGCTGGCGGTGACGTTCAACGACCTCACGCTGAGCAGCGCCGCGCACCCCGAGGGGACCCCGGGAAGCGTACCCACCGGTCGGTACGACTCCGCGGGTGTCGCCGGTCACCTGGCCGAACTGGAGCGCGCGCACGCCATCGCGGAGAACCCGCGGCTGCGCCATGTCGTGGTGACCGGCAGCGAGGAGACGCTGCCCTACGCGGACCTGGAGAACGGCCCCCTCACCGACGAGCCCGGCCCCTCCCTGGTGACCGCGGAACGCCACCGGCACCGCCTCGGCGCGGGCAGCTCCGACCACTTTCTCGGCTCCGGCGCCCGCCAAGTCATCGACGCGCACCCCGCCCGCCTGGCCGATCTGCTGCTGGACCGGCGCCGCCGCCATCTGGTGCGGCCCGTCGCCGCGTTGGCCCGCGCCGAGGGAGAGTCCGGCGGCCAGCTCGTGGGCCGCTCGCTGCTGGTGCCCGTCACCGTCTACCGGGCAGCGCGCAGGCTGGCGCGTACGCCCTACCGCGACGGGGTGGTGGAGGCGGCGGCGCAGCTGCGCGACAGTTCGTTCACGGCTGCCGCATTCGCGCCGTATCCGGAGGGCGGCGACAGCGCGGTGGACGCCTCGGTCGCCGCGCTCACTTGGTGTCGGCCAGGACCGGCCGCGCGCTGGCTGACGGGAGAGGCGCTGGCGGAGGTCTCGCTGCGGCTGGAGGCCGCCGCACAGGCCCGCCCCTCCATCGAGCGGCCCGGCGAACGGCGGTCCAGAGCCGCGCTCGCCCGCGCCGCGGCGGACCACCGGGTACTCGAACAGGCTGCGGAGATCCGCAACCAGAGGTTGCACGCCCCGTTTTTCGACAACCAGGTTGTCCGTGCGGCGGGGGAGCTGCCTGAAGCGCTGCGCGTACGTCCAGGGGCGCGCGCCTCCATACTGCGTGCCGCCCTCGCCGGTGCCGGCGTGCACGAACTGCCGCCCGGCTGGGGCGCCCCCACCCACGCCACCCACCATGCCGCGCTGCGGGCGGGAGTGCGGCTGGCCGCCGAGCAACTGCTGGAGCTTTTCCGGGCGCCGCTGCTCGCGGAGGCCGGGCTGGTGGAGGCGCGTGTCGTACGCCAGGCCATCCAGCGGGTCGCCAGGGGAGAGCAGCTGCCCGTCGAGGGCATCGCCGACCTGGTCTCGATGGAGCTGTGGCTGAGCCGTCTGCTGGCGCGGCGCGGCACTTGCTGGATCGGTTCGGGGGCGCCGCGCCACCGGGCCGCGGCTGCGGGCGTCCATCCGGACGCCCGCTACGAACGGATCCTCCCGCCTGCTGCGGGGTGATCTGTGCTGCTGGGGAGGGGGTGCCCCTGGCGGTGCCTTGCAGGCTGCGGGTTCGTCTTGGCTGGTCGCGCAGTTCCCCGCGCCCCTTCGGGGCGCGTCTTCCTTCCCCCCAGCTGCGCTTGGGCAGTCTGCTCCCCCAAGCTCTTCGAGCAGGGGGTACCCCCAGGGTGCAGGGTGTGCAAGCGCAGCCCCCATGCCGCTAAAAAGCACGTCGTGGTGTCAGCCGACCCGGGGACAATGGGGCCGTGCGGTATCTGATCCTGGGGGCGAGTGAGGCCCGCGACGAGGCTGGACGGCCCCTCCCGCTGGGTGGCCAGCGGCTGCGCGCGCTGTTCGCCGCCCTCGCGCTGCGCTCCCGCAACCGCGCCCCCACCTCTCCGGACACACTGATCGACGAGGTGTGGGCGGACGCGGAACCCGCCGCGCGGCCGGAGAAGGCGCAGGCCGCGCTGCAGGCGCTGGTGGGCAGGCTGCGCCGGACCCTCGGCAAGGGCGCCGTCGAATCGCTGCCCGGCGGCTACCGGCTGCGGGTCGACCCGGAGCGGGACGAGGTCGATCTGATCCGCTTCGAACGCCTGGCGGCGGAGGGCGAGCGCGCCCTGGAGGCCGGGGACGCCGAACGGGCCGCCGACCTGCTCCGCGAGGGCCTCGCCCTCTGGCGCGGCCCCGCTCTCGCCGACCTGCCCGACCGTACCCGCGTCGCCGCCCGCGCCGAAGCGCTCCGGCACACCGCGCTGCAGTGCCGCCTCACGGCCGACCTCGCCCTCGGCCGTGCGGCGCGGGTGCTGCCGGAGCTGCGCGAACTGGCGCCCGAACACCCGCTCGACGAACCGCTGCAGACGCTGTATCTGCGCGCCCTGCACGAGAGCGGCCGTACGGCGGAAGCGCTGGCCGGCTACGAGTCCGTACGCCGCGGCATAGCGGCCCGCCTGGGCGCCGACCCGGGCCCCGAACTGCGCGCCCTGCACGCCGAGCTGCTGGCCGCGGGCGTACCGGCAGCTGCGCCCGCACCCGCGAACGGCGCGGGCGTGCCGAGCCCCGGCGGCGCGGGCGTGCCGAGCTCAGGCGCCGCGGGCGTGCCGAGCTCCGGCGCCGCGCCCGATGTGTCCGGCACGGTGACCGCGGACGCCCGCCCCGCACCTGGGCCCTCTCCGGGTGAGCGCTCCGCCCGCGGGACTTCCGGAGCCGCGGATTCCGCTGGGTCCCCCGTGTCCGCCGCATCGACCGCCTCCCTCGCATCACACCCGTCCCCCGCATCACACCC
>NZ_JADKMA010000041.1 GCF_017676365.1 Streptomyces oryzae | reverse complement strand
AGCCCCAAGCCCCACGCCCCAATAAGGCCCGCACCATCGCCCGCACCCGGGGCACGCTCCGCCGCGCACGGGGAACGCGGAAGCTCAGCTCATAGGTGTAGGTGGTGTTGCTGGGTGCGTCGAGGTCGCGACTCTCGCTCGCGTTCGGGTACGAGGCGTGGGCGCGGTTTGCCGGTCGCATCAGGTAGGGCCTGACGAGGTCACGGGCGCAGGCGGCGCAGCAGTTGCGTGGTGTGGGTGCGGCGGGACCAGGCGATGTAGCCGAGCACGACGGTCAGGATGGCGGTCGTGAGGACGGCCTGCGGCGCATCCAGCACGGTCAGGTTGAAGACGGTGGCGCCGATCATCAGGCCGATGAAGGCCAGCGCCGCGGCCCCGGACAGTATCGGCACCAGCAGGGCGAGGGCGCCCAGCACCTCCAGGGAGCCGACGGCGTACATGAACCAGTCGCCCCAGCCGATCTTGTCGAACGCCTCGACGGCGGCTTCGGCCCGGAACAGCTTGGGCAGCCCGCTGGCCGCACCGAGGAACAGGGCGAGCAGTACGGTGAGGACCTTCACCGCGATCTCGTGGCGTCGGCCGGGGACGGCACCCTCTCCCGCCGTGGCAATGGACAGGGCGCTGTGTGCCTCGGACATCGTGGTCTCCTTCAGGGGTGTGTAGCGGGGGTCTTGCAGGAACAGACCGCCCTCGGCACCGGAACTCATCGATGCGGGCGCCCCGGTCGGCGCGGCGGGATAATCGCACGCATGACGCTCTCTCCTTCCTCCCTTCGCGCACTCGGTGACGGTCTGCATCTGTGGAAGCCGCCGCGGCGCGGCTGGGGGCTGGCCAACTGCGGGTTGCTGGTGGGGGACGGCGAGGGGCTGTGGATCGACACGCCGTACGACCGGCCGCTGGCGGAGGCGTTTCTCGCGGCGTCCCGGGAAGTGCTGGACGGCGGCGGGATAGCGCGGGTCGTCGTCACGCACGCCAATGGAGACCACCTGTGGGGTGCCGATGTCGTGCCCGACGCCGAGGTGATAGCCACCCGGGAGGCGCGGCACCACATCGAGATGGAGCCGAGTCCGCAGCAGATGCGCAAGCTGATCGAGGGAGCGGGCGCGCAGTCGCCGGTCGGCGGTTATCTCGCCGAGCACTTCGGGCACTTCGACTGGTCCCGTACCAACGTCATCGTTCCCTCGGCCGTGTTCGAGGGCGAGCTGGAGCTGACCGTGGGCGGGCATCCGGTGGTGCTGACCAGTCTGCCGCCCGCGCACACCGCCGGGGACCTGATCGTCCATCTACCCGACCACGGCACCGTGTTCACCGGCGACATCGTCTTCGCCTCGACGCCCGAGGAGCCCGGCGACCATGCGGTGCACTGGGCGGGGCCGCTGGAGAATGTGATCGCGGCGTGCGAGGGGGTGCTCGACAGCGGGGCCGGGACCATCGTCCCCGGCCATGGACCGGTGCTCGACCGGGCGGGGCTGCGCGCGCACATCGACTACCTCAGCCGGCTACGGGAGCGCGCGCACGCCCTGCACGCGCGCGGGGTGTCCGCCGTCGAGGCCGCGCGCACCATCGCCAGCGAGAACCATTGGCCCGAACTCGGGCTGGTGGAGCGGCTGGTGGTCACGGTCAGGACCGAGTACCGGCATCTGGACAGTACGGACCCGGAACCGATAGCCGCGGTCCTGCCCGAGATGGTGGCCTTCGCCGCGGAGAACGCCACCGCCTAGTTACGGCTCAGCCGATATAGACCAGCCGATATGGCTCAGCCGATATCCAGCACCGCCTTGCCGTGCAGGCGGCGGCCGAGGAGGAGCTCGACGGCTTCGGCGGCCTTGTCCAGGGCGCCGCGCCAGGTCGTCCCGGGGTCCAGTACGCCCGCCGCCACCTGCTCCGCGAGCCAGGTCAGATCCCTGGCGAGTCCGTGGCACTGCAGCAGGTGGAAGCTGACGACGGAACGGTCGTGGCGGCGTGCGTCCCCGAACCAGGCGCCGTGCGGGAAGTGCTCGCCGTCGCCGCCCGAGTGCCCGACCGCGACCAGGGTGCCGGATGCGGCCAGCCGGTCGTGTGCTTCGACCAGTTGCCGGCCGCCGACCACGTCCACCACGCCGTCCACCGGCTCACCGGCCTCGGCGGGGCGGGCCACCACCTCGTCCGCGCCGAGGGCGCGCAGCGCCTCCCCGTGCGCCGCCGGGTCGCCGGTGACGGCCACGACGCGGGCGCCGCCCATGCGCGCCAGCTGCACCGCGTAGCGGCCGACTCCGCCTGTCGCGCCGGTGACCATGATCCGGCGGCCGAGCACCGGGCCGGTGCGGTGCAGGGCCCGCAGGGCGCTGGCGCCCGCCACCGGGACGGTGCTGATGGCGCCCAGGTCGGCGCCGTCGGGGACGGTGCCGAGCTGAGCGGTGTCCACGGCGCGGAGCTCCGCCCAGCCGCCGTCCGCGGCGAGGGTCACCACCGGGGTACCGGCCGCTGGGCCTGAGCCGTCGGCGGCGGCGCGTTCGACAACACCTGCGGCGTCCCAGCCGAGCACTGTGCCCTGTTCGGCGAGGGAGGGGCCGAACTTCACCTCCCCGTAGTTGAGGGAGGTGGCCGTCGTCCGGACCAGCGCCTGGTGCGGGGCGGGGGTCGGCTCGGGTGCCTCGCCGAGGCGGAGGCCCACAGGGGCGGAAGAGTCGACAAGCAGGGCTCGCATGGCAGTTACCTCCGTTCGGGGCGGTCACGTACAGCGCGTGGCCGCTTCACGAAGAGATACTGCCACTGAGTGGCACAAGCCATCAAGGGGCATTTGCTGCCGCGGCTACACTTCTGTCATGGCCGCCACCACGAAGGGACCCGACGCGGAGGGGAAGCCCCTGACCCTGCGCGAGCGCAAGAAGCTGCGTACGCGGCAGATGCTCATCGACACCGCACTGGAACAGTTCACCGAGCACGGCTTCGACCGCGTCACACTCGACGCGCTCTGCGATGCCGTGGAGGTCTCCAAGCGCACCTTCTTCCGCACCTTCGACAGCAAGGAGGAGGTGGCCCTGGCCCCGGCCCACGATCTGTGGACGGCCTTTCTGAGGGAGCTGGAGACCGCCGAGCCGGGCAACTCAGCCGAAAGTTCGGCCTTCGCGCTGCTCCGCGACACCCTGCTGGCCACCATCGAGCGGATGGCGGCAGCCGATGGCGGCTGGGCGCAACGCGTGCGACGCAGCCGCCGGCTGGCCGCCGGTGCACCCTCCATCGACGCCCACGGGCTGGCGTTCTGCGACCGCACCAGCGCCGCCGTCGTGGAGCTGGTCAGGCAGCGATTCGAGCTGTCCGGCACCCGGGGCCCGCAGGAAGGGCTGCTGCTCCGGCTGACCGTCGACATCCTGGTGGCTGCCTTCCGCCAGGCCATGGACACGTGGGTCGCCGACCCCGCAGAGCCGGACGCGGCAGGGCTGGTCCGCGCCGCAGCGGACGCCTGCGCCGCGGTGCCGGAGAGTCTGAGCCTCAGGGTGAGCCCCCGCTGAGGGCCGACGCGCATACGGGGCCGCCCGGCCGGAACCGGACGGCCCCAACCAGGCCACTGCCACCAGCAGTTGTTGCAGTTGGCGTGGCAGAACGGGTCCTTCTGCCGATCCGGGTACTGGATGACTGAGCCGCCGTGCGCACCTCGCCCGCCGGGCGGCCTGCGGACACCGCACCCGCAGCACCCGCGGACACAGCGAAGGGGCGGGGCACCAGCAACGGTGCCCCGCCCCTCGGCGACTGGGTCAAGCGGGAGGCGTCAGCCCTCCACGCCCAGCTTCTCCAGGATCATCTGACGGGCGCGGGCCGCGTCCGCCTGGCCCCTGGTGGCCTTCATGACGGCACCGACCAGCGCTCCGGCGGCCTGGATCTTGCCGCCGCGTACCTTCTCGGCGATGTCCGGATTGCCGGCGATGGCCTCGTCCACGGCGGTGCCCAGCGCGCCCTCGTCGGAGACGATCTTCAGGCCGCGCTTCTCGACCACCTCGTCGGGGCCGCCCTCACCGGCCAGCACGCCTTCGATGGTCTGCCGGGCGAGCTTGTCGTTGAGGGAGCCCTCGGCGACCAGCGCGCAGATCCGGGCGATCTGCGCGGGGGTGATGGGCAGCGCGGTCAGCTCGACGCCGTCCTCGTTGGCGCGGCGGGCCAGCTCGCCCATCCACCACTTGCGGGCCTGGTCGGCGGGGGCGCCCGCGTCCACGGTGGTCACGATCGGGTCGACGGCGCCCGCGTTGAGCACCGACTGCATCTCGTGCTCGGAGATGCCCCACTCCTCCTGGAGCCGCTTGCGCCGCAGCCGGGGCAGCTCCGGCAGCGTGCCGCGCAGCTCCTCCACCCACTCCAGGGACGGGGCGACGGGCACCAGGTCGGGCTCGGGGAAGTAGCGGTAGTCCTCCGCCTCCTCCTTGGCCCGGCCCGAGGTGGTGGAGCCGTCGTCCTCGTGGAAGTGCCGGGTCTCCTGGATGATCGTGCCGCCGGACGAGAGCACGGCGGCGTGCCGCTGGATCTCGAACCGGGCCGCACGCTCGACGCTGCGCAGCGAGTTGACGTTCTTCGTCTCGCTGCGGGTGCCGAACTTCTCGGTGCCCTTGGGGCGCAGCGAGAGGTTGACGTCGCAGCGCATCTGGCCCATCTCCATCCGGGCCTCGGAGACGCCGAGCGCCTTGATGAGCTCGCGCAGCTCGGCGACGTACGCCTTGGCGACCTCGGGGGCCCGCTCGCCCGCGCCCACGATGGGCTTGGTGACGATCTCGATGAGCGGGATGCCGGCGCGGTTGTAGTCGAGCAGCGAGTGCGAGGCGCCGTGGATACGGCCGGTGGCCCCGCCCACGTGGGTGGACTTGCCGGTGTCCTCCTCCATATGGGCGCGCTCGATCTCGACGCGGAAGACCTCGCCGTCCTCCAGCTGGACGTCCAGATAGCCGTCGAAGGCGATCGGCTCGTCGTACTGGGAGGTCTGGAAGTTCTTCGGCATGTCCGGATAGAAGTAGTTCTTCCGGGCGAAGCGGCACCACTCGGCGATCCGGCAGTTCAGTGCGAGGCCGATACGGACGGCGGACTCCACGCCCGCCTTGTTGACGACGGGCAGCGCGCCGGGCAGCCCCAGACAGGTCGGGCAGACCTGGCTGTTGGGCTCGGCGCCCAGCTCCGTCGAGCAACCGCAGAACATCTTGGTCCTGGTGCCCAGCTCGACGTGGACCTCGAGGCCCATCACGGGGTCGTAGGAGGCCAGCGCCTCGTCGTACGACACCAGTTCGGTGACGGTCACGGAAAACTTACCTTTCTACCCCTCTGGCCCGCGTCAGTCGTCGGCGAGGATGTCGTCGCTGTCCAGCCGCCGCAGCTCGCGTACGAGCAGCACCACGCCCGTGACGATGCCCGCAGCGGAGACCGCCACATCGATCAGCTGCAGCGTGTCCCCTTCCTTCCTGGCCTCCTTGGCGCGCTTGACGGTGCCGGGGACGCCGATGAGCGAGCCGGCGATCGAGAAGTAGAGCCCGGCCCTGGACTTCTTGAATCCCTTGGCCTTCTGCAGCTTCGAACTCACAGCGACGGTGCCTCCTCTAGCAGCGGGTGACCCCAACGTGCCTGGAAGGCGGCCTCCAGGGCCGCACCGACACGGTAGAGCCTGTCATCGGCCATGGCGGGGGCGATGATCTGCAGCCCCACCGGGAGCCCGTCCTCCGGTGCGAGTCCGCACGGGATCGACATGGCGGAGTTGCCCGCCAGGTTGGACGGGATGGTGCACAGGTCGGCGAGATACATCGCCATCGGGTCGTCGACACGCTCCCCGATCGGGAAGGCGGTGGTGGGCGTGGTCGGCGAGACGACGACGTCCACCTGCTCGAACGCCTTCGCGAAGTCCCGGGTGATCAGCGTACGGACCTTCTGCGCCGAGCCGTAGTAGGCGTCGTAGTAGCCGGAGCTGAGCGCGTAGGTGCCCAGCATGACGCGGCGCTTGACCTCGGGCCCGAAGCCCGCCTCGCGGGTCAGCGCCGTGACCTCCTCCGCCGAGTGGGTGCCGTCGTCGCCGGTGCGCATGCCGTAGCGCATGGCGTCGAAGCGGGCCAGGTTCGAGGAGCACTCGGAGGGGGCGATCAGGTAGTAGGCCGCCAGTGCCTTGGTGAACGAGGGGCAGGACAGCTCCACGATCTCGGCGCCCAGCTCGCGCAGCAGCTCGACCGACTCGTCGAAGCGCTGCATCACCCCGGCCTGGTAGCCCTCGCCGCGGAACTCCTTGACGACGCCGACGCGCATCCCCTGCGCCGTGCCGTTGCGGGCAGCGGCCACGATGTCGGGGACCGGCTGGTCGATGGAGGTCGAGTCCTTCTCGTCGTGCCCCGCGATGACGCTGTGCAGCAGCGCCGCGTCCAGCACCGTACGGGCGCAGGGCCCGCCCTGGTCCAGCGACGAGGAGAAGGCGATCATGCCGTACCGGGAGACCCCGCCGTAGGTGGGCTTCACCCCGACGGTGCCGGTGACGGCAGCGGGCTGGCGGATCGAGCCGCCGGTGTCCGTACCGATCGCGAGCGGCGCCATGTGCGCGGCGAGCGAGGCGGCGGAGCCACCGCCGGAGCCGCCCGGGATACGGGTGAGGTCCCAGGGGTTGGCGGTCGGGCCGTACGCGCTGTTCTCGGTGGAGGACCCCATGGCGAACTCGTCCATGTTGGTCTTGCCGAGGACGACGACGTCGGCGTCCTTGAGGCGCTTGGTGACCGTCGCGTCGTACGGCGGAATCCAGCCCTCCAGGATCTTCGACCCGGCGGTGGTGGGCACGCCCTCGGTGGTGAACAGGTCCTTCAGCGCCAGCGGGACGCCCGCCAGCGGGCCCAGCTGCTCGCCGCGCTCCCGCTTGGCGTCGACCTCGCGGGCCTGCGCGAGTGCGCCCTCGCGGTCCACGTGCAGGAAGGCGTTGATCTTCTCGTCCACCGCCTCGATCCGGGCCAGGTGCGCCTCGGCCGCCTCGACGGCGGTGACCTCACCGCTCGCGATCCGCGCCGCCAGCTCGGCGGCGGTCAGCTTGATCAGTTCGCCGGCCATCCCGGTCACTCCTCCCCCAGGATCTGCGGGACCTTGAAACGCTGCTGCTCCTGCGCCGGGGCGCCGGAGAGCGCCTGCTGCGGGGTCAGCGACGCACGGACCTCGTCGGGTCGCATGACGTTGGTGAGCGGGAGCGGGTGGGAGGTCGGCGGTACGGAAGCGTCGTCGGCGACCTCGGAGACGGCGGCTACCGCGCCGATGATGTCGTCGAGCTGTCCGGCGAAGTGTTCGAGCTCTTCGTCCTTCAGCTCCAGGCGCGCCAGCTTCGCGAGGTGGGCGACCTCCTCGCGCGAGATGCCAGGCATGCAGCGGTCCTCTGGGTGAGTGTCGAATGGTCCGCCCCAATCCTATGGGGCGCCCCCGACTGCCCGGGACTGGCTTTCCTCCCCCGGGCCCGGTCCGGGCGTACGCCGCCGACTGCACCGGGGGCTGCACCGGGGGCAGCCGCATCGTCCCTGGTCAGGAAGGATGCGGTCATGCCTCAAATACCCGAATTGCGGGCATTTGAGAGTGAGGTCACGATGGAGGCTGCTGTCCCCGAAGGAAAAGGAGTGATCTTATGCCTATGGATCGCACTGCGCCGACCGAGACCACCGCACTGGCCGCCGAGGTCGAGGGCCTGATGAACGCCCCCGAACCGGACGGTGTCTTCCGCGACTCCCGTGAGTGCGCGGGCGCGGTACTGCTGGCGGCGCTGCTGCTCGTATCGCCGCCGACCCCCCGCCCCAAGACGGACACCAAGTAAGGGGGCCGTCTTGACGGAACAGGCACAGGGAGCAGCCGCCTTGAGCGCGGTGATCGCTGATGCCGCATCCGAGATCGCCCTTGCCCTCCGCGGCGAGGGCGATCCCTATGCGCTCTCCAGGATCCTGCGGCAGGACGACGGGCTCTCCCCCGCCGCGGTCCGGGTGCTGGGCGCCGACGCTCTCGCCCCGTACGCGCTGGACGGACACCCCGGCGCCGACGGTGCGGGCGGCGCGGACGCGGCAATCGTGCACAGCGCGCTCACCGCTTTCCCGCCCACAGGTGAGACCTCCGCCGTCTCGGTGTGG
Organism: Streptomyces oryzae; assembly: GCF_017676365.1. Lineage (GTDB taxonomy): Bacteria > Actinomycetota > Actinomycetes > Streptomycetales > Streptomycetaceae > Streptomyces > Streptomyces oryzae. The sequence goes on along the minus strand of NZ_JADKMA010000041.1, from coordinate 33,300 downwards.
AGCTACCGCGGACTGGTGGAGGCGTCCCGCGCGTTCCTGGCAGGACACGCCACGAGCCTGCCCGAGCCGCCCGAGCCGGAGGCCGACTGGCTCGCGTCCGACCCCTGGCCCCGGCTGTCCCACCGGGTGTCCCAGCTGGCGTCGCTGGCGCTGCCCGGGCTCGCCCTCGGCCTCACCGACCGGCTGACGGAGCGCACCGAGGACCTGGCCCGCGGCTTCGTCCGCGCCGTCCGCCGCCGCGACTGGCTGCAGTCGGCCGGTCTTGGCCGGTGGCTGGCCAGGATGCCGCGGACCCCGGCCACCCTCGGCCTGGACGACGGGCTGCGCTTCGTACGGCAGATGAGCGACGACCCCAGGGTCGCCGTCCATGTCACCGCGGCGCAGATCTTCTTCGGACGGGCCCGGTGACCGCCACCCGCAGGGCGGCCCCCGCACACCCTCCGCAAGCCGGGAGCGCGGACGCGGAGCTCCTCGACGCCCTGGTGAGCGAGAGCCTGGGCTGGACGGAGCGCAACCGCGACCGCTTCCGGCTGCCCGCGGACGTCACCACCACCGCCGACCCGAACGTGACCCTCAAACCGCTCTGCGAGCTCGCCGAGCTGACGGCGCTGATCGCGGCCTGCCATCCGCTGCCCGCCGTACGCGGCCAGGCGGAGCGGCTGTTCTCGCACGCCTGGCAGGAGACCCGCGAGGGCCACCTGTTCGCCGAACTCGTCCGGGGAGAGCCGCAGGCCACCTACCCGGTGGAGCTGTACGGCGTCTTCGCCAGGGCGGGGCTCCGCAACGCCGCCGTCGACGAACTGATGCGGACCACCACCGCGCTGCGCGGCTGGCGGGTGGCGCGCGAGGACCACACCAGGACACTGGCCGTACTCAACGCCGAGGAACGGATCGGGCTGCCGCGCCACGCGGACTTCGGCGCCGTGCTGGCCCACACCGGGCTGGGCCGGCTGCCGGAGCCCTGGCTGCTGGAGTGCCGAACGGCCTACGGCCTCACCCACGACGTCTTCCACCTCACCGACTGGGGCCGCGACCGGGCCCAGCTCACCGGCGCGGCGGCGGACTACCTGCGGCTGTGGCTGCCCGCCTGGGTGGAGAGCTGGCTGGAGGAGCAGCTGTGGGATCTGGTGGGCGAGTTGCTCGCCGTGACCGCCTGTCTGCCCGGCGCGCCGTTCGACGCGGTGGCCTGGCAGCGGCTGGCCGCCGCCAGAGCGGCCGACGGCGCCCTCCCCGAGCAGGGTGCCGCGCCCCCGCCCGGCGCCTCCGCGGTCGACGCCTTCTTCGCCTGCTACCACTCCACCCTCGTACTGGCCTACGCCGCGACCCTGGCCAGGACCGCCGCCCCGATCCCGGAGAGCGAGGCCCCCGGATGACCATGCTCACCACCGCTCCCCCCGCGCTGCTGCACGCCGTCGGCGACCGCGCGCTGACCTGGCTCGACGCCCACCGCGACTACTTCAGGCTGACCGAGGCCGACCTGGCGCGCGGCGACGCGCTGGTGGAACGCCTCAAGCCGATCGGCGAGCTGGCCATCAACATGCGGATGCTCTTCCGGGAGGGCGTGGCCGGCAGCCGCCAGGGAGCACGGGCCGGAGCGCTGCTGGACTTCGCCTGGCGGGAGTTGCTGGACGGCGGCAACGTGCTGGCCGCACACCAGCACAACGAGCCCTTCTCCCCGGTGTCCCTGGAGATCTACGCGGTCTTCCACGAACTGGGCTACCGGCACCCCGGCCTGGAAGCCGCACTGGACATCCCCCGGCGCACCGCCACCTGGCGCGCGCTGGAAATGCCCCCGAGCCGCCGGCTGGGCGTCCTCAACGCCGAGCGCAGAATGGGGCTGACACCCAGCGGCGACTTCGCCGAGGCCACCGCTGCCACCTGGCTCGGCCGGCGTCCCGAGCCGTGGACGGTCCATCTGCACATCGCCTACGACATCACCCACACCGTCTTCCACCTCACCAACTGGGGCGAGGACCCTGGCCGGCTGCCGCCCCCACTCGCCGACTACCTGGAGCTGTATCTGCCCGCCTGGGCAGCGGACTGGGCCGAGCTCCAGCACTGGGACCTCCTTGGCGAACTCCTCATCGTCGACGCCTGCCTGCCCCGGCCTGCGCTGGACGGGCAGCTGTGGGAGCAGTACGCGACGGCGCAGTCCGGGACGGGGGCGATGCCGGTGTGCGGAGCGATGCCGGAGGGTGACCCGTCCGACGTGTTCGACATCGTGCACCACCCCACACTGGTCGCCGCATTCGCCTCCGCGATGGCCACCTCCCGGTCGCTGTCGGCGGGTGGCGCATGAACCGTGAACGAGCCGCGCTCGAGGACCGGCTCGCCCGCGAGGTGGCCCGCATCGACGCGCCGGACGTGGTGCTGGGCGTGACCCGGCGTGGGAAGCGCACCGTGGTGACCGGGGGGCGCGTCGCCGAGTCCACCACCCCGCGCGAGGCGTTGCGTTATGAGCTGGGCTCGGTCTCCAAGACGTACGCCGTGCTGCTCCTCGCCACACTGGCCGCCGAGGGGGTGCTCGGCCAGGACGACCGGCTGGCCGCCCATCTGCCGTCCAGCCTGCGGCTGCCGCACCGGGCCTCCCGCGGCATCACACTGCGCCACCTGGCCACCCACACCTCAGGACTGCCCCGCATCCCGTACCGGCTGCTGCCCGGCGCGCTGCTGCGCCCCTACGAGAGCGGTTACGCCCGCTACGACACCGAACGGCTGCTGGACGCGTTCGCCGCCACCCGGCCCCGGTATCCGGCGGGCAGACGCTGGATCTACTCGAACTTCGGGGTCTCGCTGCTGGGCCCGGCGCTGGCCCGTGCTGCCGGGGTGGCGTACCCGGCGCTGCTGGGCACCCGGGTGCTGCGGCCACTGGGGCTGACCGGCACCACGCTGCGGCCCGGGCCCGAAGGGGCTGACGCCGTCGGATACCGGGCGGACGGCCACTCCCCCGTCCCCGCCACGGACATGGGTGCGTTCACCGCGGCAGGCGCTGTCCGGGCCACCCCCGACGACCTGCTCGGCTTTCTGGAGGCCCATCTGAACCCGGCCGGTACGCCACTGAGCGGGCCCCTGAAGGAAGTGCAGGTGCCGCAGCTGCAGCGGGGCGGCCGGCGCGGTGAGACCCACACCCTCACCTGGTTCCAGCACCCGGCCCCGGGCGGGCCCTTGCTCTTCCACGCCGGCGCCACCTTCGGCCAGCAGGCGTTCTGCGGCTACCACCCCGCCTCCGGCACGGGGCTCGCGGCGGTGGCCACGCGCCACGGCCGGGCCTGCCGATTGGTGCCCCTCGCATATGAGTTGCTGTACGCGCTCGCCGGGGAGGGCCGTTGAGCGGAGCCCGTCTCCTGTCCTGATGAGGGGCTGCCCCTGCCCGCCGTCCGCAGTCCGCCCGTAGCGTCGTGGCTTTGGGGGTACCCCCCTGCTCGAAGAGCTTGGGGGAGCAGTTCCCCGCGCCCCCTCGGGGCGCCCCCTCCGGCGCCGTCAGGGGGTCCGCGCGGGCGGGGACGGCAAGGTGCGGGCCGCGGGGACATCGCGGGCCCGCAACCACGCGGTGGTCTCCCCGGGGGGCATGGCGGCGGCCACCAACCACCCCTGCACCGCATCGCAGCCCAGATCCCGCAGCCGCTCCCACGTCTCGTCGTCCTCGACGCCCTCCGCGACCACCAACAGGCCCAGCGAGTGCGCCAGATCGACGGTGCAGCGCACGATCTCCGCGTCCTCGGTGTCCACTGCCAGCCGCGCCACGAACGACCGGTCGATCTTCAGCTCGCTCACCGGCAGCCGCCGCAGATGGACCAGCGAGGAGTAGCCCGTACCGAAGTCGTCCAGCGACATCTTGACGCCGTGTCCGGTCAGCCCCGCCAGGGTGTCGGCGGCCTGTTGCGGGTCCTCCAGCAGCACATGCTCGGTGATCTCCAACTGGAGCGCGCCGGGCGGCACCCCGTGCCGGGCCAGCCGGGCGGCGACCGCGCCGGCGAAACCGGGCGAGTGGACGTCGCGCGGCGAGACGTTCACGGCGACCGGCACCGTCAGCCCGCCCGAGCGCCACTTCGCCACCTGGGCGAGCGCGGTCTCCAGCACGTACTCCGTCAGCCGCGGCATCAGCCCGGAGGTCTCGGCGATGGCGATGAACTCGTCCGGAGGCACCCGGCCCCGCTCGGGGTGGGCCCAGCGCACCAGTGCTTCGAGGCCGGAGACGGTGCCGTCGAAGCCGACCTTCGGCTGGTAGTGCAGCTCGACCTCGCCCGCGTCCAGCGCCCGGCGCAGGTCGGCCAGCAGGCCGAGCCGGTCGGGGGTGTTGCCGTCCCGGGTGGCCTCGTAGACCTCGACGGCGGTGCGGTCGCGCTTGGCCTCGTACATCGCCACATCGGCGCGGCGCAGCAGCCCCTCGGCCTCGGTGGCGTGCTCGGGAAAGACGGCGACACCGGCGCTGGCCTCCAGCACCAGCGTCAGCCCGTCCAGGTCGAGCGGGGAGCTGAGCGCGGAGACCAGGCCGCGCGCGATGCGCTGGGCGCTGGTGGTCGAGTCGGCGACCGGCAGCAGCACGGCGAACTCGTCCCCGCCGAGCCGGGCCGCTTCGGCGCCGCGCGGCAGCGCGGCACGCAGCCGCTCGGCGATCTGCAACAGCAGCCGGTCGCCCGCGAGATGGCCGAGAGTGTCGTTGACGGAGCGGAACCGGTCCAGGTCGATCAGGACGAGCGCCGAGCGCGCCGAGGTGCGTTCGGCCTCGTCCAGCGCGGCCCAGGCGCGCTCCAGCAGCCACAGCCGGTTGGGCAGTCCGGTCAGCGGATCGCGCAGCTGCTCCTCGGCGCGGGCGCGGGCGATCCGCAGCGTGGAGTCGAGCGCGATCAGCGGAACGGCGAACAGCGGCAGCAGCGGCGGCTTGTGGACGGCGACCACCACGATGAGCGGCGCGATGCCCAGCAGCGAGAGGGCGATCAGCCCCTGCCGTACCAGCGCGGTACGCAGCGCAGAGGGCAGTCCGCGGGTGCGCGGCGCGAAGCAGAACCACTGGAGCGCCCGGGTGACCAGCAGATACACGGCCGCCACCAGGGGAATCTCCAGCACGGCCCACCAGGTCCAGGTGTCCGGCCGCCACGGGTGCTCCACCGAGGGGTGCACCCCGCACAGCGCGAGGACGAGACCGGCCACGCCGATTCCGAGGATGTCGACGGCGCCCTGCACGAGCGCCTTCCGCCATGTGGTCCGGCGTGCCCCGGCGACCAGGACCACGACGGCGAGACTGACGAGCAGCGCCGGCACCCAGCCGTGCAGCAGCAGGATCGCCAGCGTCAGCGCGGGGCCCGACCCCGTGCCGCCCCACCAGCGGTCCCGGCTCATGGCGACCAGATGCGCCACCACGCAGCCGGTGAGCAGCGCGAACGCCCAGCCGGCCGCGCCATCGGGGAAGAGCGCGCGGCCCTGCCACACCGCCCGGCCGACCCCGGAGGCCAGTCCGAGCGCGGCGGCGGCCACGGCCAGCGCCGGCAGCAGTGGCGGACGGAGCGCCAGCAGCCGCTGGATCCACGGCACTTCCTCGCCACCGCCGGACCCGCCACCGCCCGGCCCGGCACCGCGCGCGCCGCCGTCAGGTCCTGTGCCGCTGCCCGCGCTGCCGCGGGCACCCGCACCCCTGCTCGCCGTCCTGCCCCCGGACCTGCCCGCCCCGGCGTTTCGCCCCGCCACGCGCCGGGTGCCGTCCGAGGGCAGGCGGGAGAACGGGGGCCTGGATGATCCCCCGGAGAAATCCAGCATCCTGGTCCCTCTCGCAGCCGTCCACGCCTGCCCCTCGCCACGACAGGCGTCTATGTCAACAGTAGGCCGCTGCCTGGGCGGAAGGGCAGCGATCGGCCGCTGTTGCCCTGAATGCGTCTACGCCCGTCCGCGCCAACTCCGGTGTGGCATACGGCTGCTGACGGCCCGCAGCCGTATGCCGGGCACGTGAGGGGCGGGGCGCGGGTGGCTGGATGTGGCCTGTGCGCGAAGGGCGGTGCTGCGTAGGTGCGTTGGGGATTGTCCCGGACTCACCCCTGGTGGCACGCTCCGCCGTCAGGCGTCCGCTTCCTCCCCTTCCTCAGTGACCAGCGCGGCCTCCCGGGCGGCCTCGGGCCCCTGTGCCAACAGCACGGCGAAGCCGTCATCGTCCAGAATCGGCACCTTCGCCTGCACCGCCTTGTCGTATTTCGAGCCAGGGTTCTCGCCCACGATGACGAAGTCGGTCTTCTTCGACACCGACCCGGTGACCTTGGCGCCCTGCTCCTGGAGCGCGGCCTTGGCGCCGTCCCTGGTGTAGGAGGCGAGGGTGCCGGTGACGACCGTGGTCAGCCCCGCCAGCGGGCGCGGACCCTCCTCACCGGTGGACTCCTCCTCCATCCGGACTCCAGCGGCTCTCCAGCGCCGGACGATCTCGCGGTGCCATTCCTCGGCGAACCACGCCTTCAGGGAGGCGGCGATCGTCGGCCCCACGCCCTCGGTGGCGGCCAGCTCCTCCTCCTCGGCCTCGGCGATCCTCTCCAGCGAGCGGAACTCGCGGGCCAGCGCCTCGGCGGCGACCGGGCCCACGTGCCGGATGGACAGCCCGGTGATGATCCGGGCGAGCGGGCGGCTCTTGGCGGCCTGGATGTTCTCCAGCATCGCCAGCGTGTTCTTGCGCGGCTCGCCCTTCTGGTTGGCGAAGAGGGTGACGGTCTTCTCCTCGCCGGTCTTCGGGTCGCGCTTGGGCAGTCCGGAGTCCGGGTCGACGACGTACGCCACGATGGGCAGCAGGTCCTCGACGGTCAGATCGAACAGCCCGGCCTCGTCGCGCAGCGGCGGCTCCTGCGGCTCCAGCGGCTGGGTCAGCGCGCTGGCGACGACATAGCCGAAGTGCTCGATGTCCAGCGCCTTGCGGCCCGCCAGATAGAACAGCCGCTCGCGCAACTGGGCCGGGCAGGAGCGGGCGTTGGGGCAGCGCAGATCGACATCGCCCTCCTTCATGGGCTGGAGCGGCGATCCGCACTCGGGGCACTCGGCGGGCATCACGAACTCCCGCTCGCTGCCGTCCCGCAGATCGGCGACCGGGCCCAGGATCTCGGGGATGACGTCGCCCGCCTTGCGCAGCACCACCGTGTCCCCGATGAGCACGCCCTTGGCCTTGACGACGTCCTGGTTGTGCAGGGTGGCGAACTCGACCTCGGAGCCGGCGACCGTGATCGGCTCCACCACCGCATAGGGCGTCACCCGCCCTGTGCGGCCCACCCCGACGCGGATGTCGACCAGCTTGGTGTTGACCTCCTCCGGCGCGTACTTCCACGCGATGGCCCAGCGGGGCGCCCGCGAGGTGGCACCGAGCCGGCCCTGCAGCCGGATCTCGTCCAGCTTGACGACGACGCCGTCGATCTCGTGCTCCACCGAGTGCCGGTGCTCGCCGTAGTGGGCGATGAATTCGCGTACGCCCTCCAGCCCGTCCACCACGGCGGCGTGCGCCGAGGTCGGCAGGCCCCATTCGCGCAGCCGGTGGTAGACGTTCGAGAGCCGGTCGAAGTCCTCCTTGGCGAAGCCCTCCAGGGCGCCGATGCCGTGCACCACCATGTGCAGCGGGCGCGAGGCCGTCACCCGCGGATCCTTCTGGCGCAGCGAACCAGCGGCCGCGTTGCGCGGGTTGGCGAACGGTTTCTCTCCCGCCTCCACCAGCCGGGCGTTCAGCTCCTGGAAGCGTTCCATGGGGAAGAACACCTCGCCGCGCACCTCGACGAGGTCGGGCAGCTTCTCGCCGGTCAGCCGCTCGGGGATGTCGGCGATCGTGCGGATGTTGGGCGTGATGTCCTCGCCCGTACGGCCGTCGCCGCGGGTCGCCGCGCGGGTCAGCCGCCCGTGCTCGTAGGTGAGGTTGACCGCGAGGCCGTCGACCTTGAGCTCGCACAGGAAGTGGTAGTCGACCCCCTCCAGCTCGCGCGCGATCCGGTCCGCCCACTCGCCCAGCTCCGCGTCGTCGAAGGCGTTGTCCAGCGAGAGCATCCGCTCCCGGTGGGCGACCTCGGTGAACTCCGTCTCATAGCGCCCGGCGACCTTCTGGGTCGGTGAGTCCGGGGTGCGCAGCGAGGGGTGCTCCTCCTCCAGGGCCTCCAGCTCGCGCAGCAGCCGGTCGAACTCGGCGTCGCTGATGACCGGTGCGTCCTTCACGTAATACCGGAAGCGGTGCTCCTCGATCTGCTCCGCGAGGCGCTGGTGCTCCTCCCGCTTGTCCGCGGGGACCGTCACGTCCTGCCGCGCCTTGGCGGGGACCGTCCCGTCCTGTTCGCCGGCCACCGTAGGTCCTCCCGTCACTGAGGGTTGTCAGCGAGTGCTCGTGCCGCCCGGGCGCAGTGGGCGAGCGCCGCCCGCGCGTACGCGGGCGAGGCCCCTGCGAGCCCACACGTGGGGGTGACCACGACGGACTCGGACAGCAGGCCCGGAGACAGCCCGAGCCTGCGCCACAACGACCTGACACCCCCGACGCTACCGGCAGGGTCTGACAATGCCCCGCTGTCCGGCTCGGTGGCAGGTACGACACCGGCGAAGAGCGTGACGCCGCCCTCCACCGCCTCACCGACCGCCTCGTCGTCACGTTCGGTGAGCAGCGAGAGGTCCAGGGAGATGCCGTCGGCCCCGGCCCGGCGCAGCAGTCCGAGGGGCACGCCGGGGGCGCACGAGTGCACAACCGTCGGCCCGTCGTGCACGGCGAGCAGTTCGCGGAGCGTCGATTCGACCACCGCGCGGTCCACGGCCGGGTGGGTGCGGTAGCCGCTGGCCGTGCGCACGCTGCCGCGCAGTACGGCGGTCAGCGACGGCTCGTCCAGCTGCAGGACGGGGACGGCGCCCGGCACCCTGCGGCGCACCTCCGCGAGGTGAGCGGCCAGTCCCTCGGCGAGCGAGGCCGCCAGATCGCGGACCGCGCCGTGGTCGCCCAGCATGGCCTCACCGTTGCGCCGCTCCAGCCCCGCGGCCAGCGTCCAGGGGCCGACGACCGACACCTTGATCCCGCGCGGACGGTCTCCCTCGCCGTACCCCTGGGTGAACTCCTCCAGCGCGTCGAGGTCTTCGCCCAGCCAGGCGCGTGCCCGCCGGGTCTCCCGGCCAGGACGGTCGCTGATCCGCCATCCGCTGGGTTCCAGATGCACGTACAGCTCGGCCAGCAGCCCCGCGGTGCGGCCCAGCATGTCCGCGCCAGGCCCTCTGGCGGGGAGCTCGGGGAGGAAGGGCAGGTGCTGCGGGTCCTCCAGCAGACCGGTGGCCGTCTTCGCGGCCTCGCGGGCTTCGGTGCCGGGCATCGAACCGATACCGGTCGCCGCAGCGGGGCCCCAGGGCGCATGTCCGTTCGCGTCGCTCACCGGTCAGCCTCCGGGCCGCACGCTCAGATCGGTGACCTCCGCGCCCCGTGGCAGGTCCAGGGCCGTCAGCACGGTGGTCGCCACCGCCTCCACGGGGATCCACTTGCCCGGGTCGTACTCCTTGCCCTCCTGGCGGTGCACCTTCTCCTGCATCGGGGTGGCGGTGCGGCCGGGGTAGACGGAGGTGACGCGGACGCCGTTGCCGCCCTCCTCGCCGCGCAGCGCGTCCGCCAGCGCCTTGAGGCCGTGCTTGCTGGCCGCGTACGCGCCCCACTCGGGGTTGGCGCGCAGCCCCGCACCGGAGTTGACGAAGACGACGTGGCCGCGGGAGCGGCGCAGCTGCGGCAGCAGCAGCCGGGTCAGCTCGGCGGGCGCCACCAGGTTCGCGGCGAGGGTGGCCTGCCACATCTTCGGGCTGCTCTCGCCCACCGTGCTCAGCTCGACAACGCCTGCGATGTGCAGCAGCGAGTCGATGTCCTGGGGAAGCTGCTGATGCTCGAACGCCCAGGAGAGCCGCTCCGGTTCCGCCAGGTCGCCGACCAGTGTGCGGGCGCCGTCGAACCGGCGGGCGAGCTCCTTGGCGCGGCCGGCGTCGCGGGCCAGCAGCCAGAGGGTGTCGCCGCGGTCCATCAGGCGGCGCGCCACCTCGGCCCCGATTCCGGAGCCCGCGCCTGTGATCACGTGTGTTGCCATGCCCCCATGATCCCGCACCGTGCCGGGCCGCCCACCGCACGGCCCGCGCCCGCGCCGGGCACGCCACCATGTGCGTACCGGAGGCACGCCGCGAAGCGCTGCACCGGGCTCACGCCGCGAAGAACGCCTCCAGCTTGTCGTACTCCTCCAGGCAGCGGCCCGTGCCCAGCGCCACACAGCCGAGCGGCTCGTCGGCCACGGTCACCGGCATGCCCGTCTCCTTCATCAGCCGCTCGTCCAGACCGTGCAGCAGTGCGCCGCCGCCGGTCAGCACGACTCCGCGCTCCATGATGTCGCCGTACAGCTCGGGCGGGCACTCCTCGAAGGCCGCCTGTACGGCCGCCACGATGGAGCGCACCGGGCGTTCCACGGCCTCCACGATCTCCTCGGGCGCCAGCTGGACGACCTTGGGCATACCGGTGTGCTTGTCCCGGCCGCGTACGGGGACGAACTCGCCGCTGCCGAGGGACATCTTGATCTCCTCGGAGGTCCGCTCGCCGACGGCGATGGTGTACTCCCGCTCGATCCAGGAGGCGATGGCCGCGTCCAGCGCGTCGCCGGCCACCCGCGCCGAGCGGGAGACGACCATGCCGCCCAGCGAGATGATGGCGATCTCCGTACTGCCGCCGCCGATGTCCACGACCATCGAGCCGCGGGCCTCGTGCACCGGCAGCCCGGCGCCGATCGCTGCCGCTATGGGCTCCTCGATCAGCCGCACCGAACGGGCTCCGGCCCGGCTGGCGGTCTGCAGCACGGCACGCCGTTCGACACCGGTGACACCGCTGGGTACGCAGACGACGACGCGGGGTGACCTGCCGCGGCCCTTGCCGTCGCGGGCCGCGCGGATGAAGTAGCGGAGCATGCCCTCCGTCGCCTCGAAGTCCGTGATCACGCCGCCTTTGAGGGGGCGGGTGGCGGTGATGGAGCCGGGGGTGCGGCCCACCGCCTGCCGGGCCTGGGCGCCGACGGCGAGCACCTTTCCGGTGTTCGTGTCGATCGCCACCACGGAGGGCTCGTTCAGGACGACGCCGCGGCCCCGTTCGTACACCAGCGTGTTGGCCGTGCCGAGGTCTATGCCGATGTCGCGGCCGCGGAACGGGGAGGAGGCGGAGGGAGCCGAGGTGCGCTTAGCCATGTGTACTCGCCATGTTCGGTGCGGTGTTGTACGAAGTTGTACGTGGTTGTAACGAGGTTGCAAGCACTGGCACGAGTCGTGCCGAATTGTGGTGCTGCCAGCCGCAGCATACCCAACTGTCCTGTTTGCTGCGGCAGGTGGCCCGCACCGGCCCGGCGAGAATCTGGAATCGGAAAGTGGCTGGTCGGAGCGCGTTTTCCGGACAATCGCATGCGTGCGCCAGCGAGTTGGTGGCATAGATCTCCGGGGGGTGGATAGCTATGCACCGGAGACCACGCGCGGTTCACCGAGCCCGAAGCCTGGTGCGTCCTCGGCGACCGCGCCATGGGCCACCGTCTCTACCACTGGAGGTTTCGTCATTTCCGCGCGACCGGCTCAGGAATTCGGAGACAACCCCGTCGAGGTTCGGGAGACCGGACACTACACAGAGGAATACGTCCCCAGCTTCGTGGAGAAGTGGGATTCTCTCATAGATTGGGAGAAGCGAGCGGAGAGCGAGGGAAATTTCTTCATCGACCTGCTTCGGAAGCGGGGCGTAAGGAGCGTTCTCGACGTCGCGACAGGGACCGGGTTCCATTCCGTACGGCTACTGGAAGCCGGGTTCGAAACCGTGAGCGCGGACGGCAGCGCCGATATGCTCGCGATGGCGTTCGAGAACGGAATGAAGAACGGCGACCACATCCTGCGGGTCGTCCAGGCGGACTGGCGATGGCTCAACCGGGACGTTCACGGTGAGTACGACGCCATCGTGTGCCTCGGCAACTCCTTCACGCATCTGTTCTCGGAACGCGACCGGCGCAAGGCGCTGGCCGAGTTCTACGCGATGCTGAAGCACGACGGAATCCTCATCCTGGATCAGCGCAACTACGACGCGATTCTCGATCGCGGCTACTCCAGCAAGCACACGTACTACTACTGCGGCGAAGATGTCGCAGTGGAACCGGAATACGTCGACGAGGGGCTGTGCCGCATGCGGTACCGCTTCCCGGACAGCTCGGCCTACCACCTCAACATGTTCCCGCTCCGCAAGGACTACACGCGGCGCCTCATGTCCGAGGTCGGGTTCCAGCGCATCGAGACGTACGGCGACTTCCAGCACACCTACCGGGACGAGCAGCCCGACTTCTTCGTGCATGTCGCGGAGAAGGAATACCGGATGGAGGATCAGGGAGAAGGCGCTTACGGCGGTGCCGTGAATACGGCGCGGAGTTATTACAACTCCCCGGACGCCGACGCCTTCTATTCCACCGTCTGGGGCGGCGAGGACATTCACGTCGGCGTCTATGCGGACGCCCAGGAGCCCATCGCCGACGCCAGCCGCCGCACCGTCGAGCGGATGGCCTCCGGGCTCGGCCTCACCAAGGCCTCCCGGGTCCTCGACCTCGGCTCCGGCTTCGGCGGCTCGGCCCGCTACCTCGCCGAAACGTTCGGCTGCACCGTACAGGCCCTCAACCTCAGCGAGGTGGAGAACCAGCGGCACAAGGAGCTCAACGCGATCCGCGGTCTGACCGACCGGATCGAGGTCGTGGACGGCTCCTTCGAGAGCGTGCCGTTCCCCGACTCCAGCGTGGACGTGGTCTGGTCGCAGGACGCGTTCCTGCACAGCGGGGACCGGCTGCGGGTGCTGGAGGAGATCCGGCGGGTCCTCAAGCCGGGCGGGCAGCTGGTCTTCACCGACCCGATGGCCGCCGACGGCACCGACCTCAGCGCCATCCAGCCCATCCTGGACCGTATCCACCTGGACGACATGGGCTCCCCCGGCTTCTACAAGCGCGAGCTCACCCGCCTCGGCTTCACCCCGACCCAGCACGCCGACTCCGACGGCGGGTTCGAGGACCTGCGTGAGCAACTCGTCATGCACTACGGGCGGGTGCTGGAGGAGACCGAGCGGCAGGAGGGCGAAGGGCTCGCCTCGAAGGTCAGCAGCGACTATCTCAGCCAGATGAAGAAGGGCCTTGCCCACTGGGTCGACGGCGGCAAGAAGCACCGTCTCACCTGGGGCATCTTCCGCTTCACGCTGGCCAAGGGCTGACCCGGACCCGGACACCGCAGTGCTGCCCGCCCTCCCCTGTCCTGGGAGGGCGGGCAGCCGCCGGACAGCCGGGCTTCCACCGCACCGAGCCCGGTCATAGGCTGTGCGGCATGGCCTCCTCCGCACCCATGAACATCTGTGTCTTCTGCTCCGCCGCCGAGCTCGACAGCGTCTACACCGAAGCAGCCCGCGAGTTCGCGAAGCTCATCGGCAAGCGGGGCCACAGCCTGGTGTGGGGCGGCTCGGACTCCGGGCTGATGAAGGTCGTCGCCGACGGTGTGCAGGAGGCGGGCGGGCGGCTCATCGGCATCTCGGTGGAGTTCCTGCGTGACATGGCACGGGCGAACGCCGACGAGATGGTCGTCGCCGCCGATCTGGCGGAGCGCAAGGCGCTGATGCTGGACCGGGCGGACGCGATCGTGGTCCTGGTCGGCGGCACCGGCACGCTGGACGAGGCGACCGAGATCCTGGAACTGCGCAAGCACGGCATGCACACCAAGCCGGTGGTGCTGCTCAACACGGCGGGCTTCTACGACGGACTCCGGCAGCAGATGGCCCGGATGGAGGCCGAGGGGTTCCTGCCCATCCCGCTGTCGGATCTGGTCACCTTCGCGGACGACGCCCAGCAGGCACTGGAGCTGCTGGGAGCCTGAGCGTTCCGGCCAGCAGCGCCCCGACGCCGGCTCAGGCAGCCGGAACGGCGCGCTCCGTCCGGTCGATCGTCGCGGAGCCCACCACCCGCGTGCCGTCGTACAGCACGATCGCCTGGCCCGGGGCCACTCCGCGCTCCGGCGCGGCGAACCGTACCCGCAGCTCACCGCCGACCAGCTCCGCCTCCACCGGTGTCTCGGCACCGTGCGCGCGCAGCTGTGCCGTGTAGCGGCGGGGGCCGTCCGCGGGCGGCTCGCCGCACCAGCGGGGGCGTACGGCGGTGAGCGCGGCGACGTCGAGGGAGGCAGCGGGGCCCACGGTCACCGTGTTGTCGACCGGGGAGATGTCCAGCACATAGCGGGGCTTGCCGTCCGGGGCCGGGTGGCCCAGCCGCAGGCCCTTGCGCTGGCCGATGGTGAAGCCGTACGCACCGTCGTGGGTGCCCACCTTGGTGCCGGACTCGTCGACCACGTCTCCCTCGGCCCGGCCCAGCCGGGAGGCGAGGAAGCCCTGGGTGTCGCCGTCGGCGATGAAGCAGATGTCGTGGCTGTCGGGCTTCTTGGCCACGGAGAGGCCGCGCCGCTCGGCCTCGGCGCGGATCTCGTCCTTGGTGGTGAGGGTGTCGCCCAGCGGGAACATCGCATGGGCCAGCTGCCGCTCGTCCAGCACCCCGAGCACATAGCTCTGGTCCTTGGCCGCGTCACTCGCCCGGTGCAATTCGCGGCGCCCGTCCTCATGCGTCACCACAGTGGCGTAGTGGCCGGTGCACACCGCGTCGAAGCCCAGCGCGAGCGCCTTGTCCAGCAGCGCGGCAAACTTGATCTTCTCGTTGCAGCGCAGGCAGGGATTGGGCGTACGGCCTGCCTCGTACTCCGCGACGAAGTCCTCCACGACGTCCTCGCGGAAGCGTTCGGCCAGGTCCCACACGTAGAACGGGATGCCGATCACATCGGCGGCACGGCGCGCGTCGTTCGAGTCCTCGATGGTGCAGCAGCCGCGCGCGCCCGTACGGAACGACTTAGGGTTGGCGGACAGAGCCAGATGCACGCCCGTCACGTCGTGTCCCGCCTCGGCGGCGCGGGCCGCCGCGACGGCGGAGTCCACCCCTCCGGACATGGCGGCCAGCACACGCAGCGGGCGCGCGGAGGAGGTCCCCCGCGAGGATGCAGTAGTCATAGCGTCCTCCAGGGTAGACGGAACGACCGGGTGACCCGAACGCGTTAGGAAGCGTATGGGACAGGCGGCGGATGACGGGCGGCCGAACGGCCCCGAGGATGCAGGACCCGGCGACGGCGGTCAGGGGCCCGGCGAGGGCCGGGACGAGGGCGGCCGGCAGAGCGGGGGCGGCCGGCGCAAGCACGGTGTCGCCCGGCGCAGGCTGCTGATCGCGGGCAGCACCGTGCTGGGGCTGGGGGTGCTCGGGGTGGCCACCCAGCAGGAGCTCAAGCGCTGGTGGTGGCGGATGCCGGGGAACGACAAGCCCCGGCTGGAGGGCGAGGTGGACGACGCCCGCGCCCGGTGGGTGGCCGCAGCGGACGGGAACCTGCGGCGCGGGGACCGGCCCGCCGACTACGGCATCGACCGGGTGATCATCCACGTCACGCAGGGCACCGCCGCGGCCGCCGTGAAAGTCTTCCGCAACCCGGCGCACCAGGCCGCCGCGCACTACATCGTCTGCAAGGACGGCCAGATCATCCAGATGATCCGCGAGCTGGATGTCGCCTTCCACGCGGCGAACCGGGAGTACAACGAACGCAGTGTCGGCATCGAGCACGAGGGCTGGATAGACCGCCCGCAGGACTTCACGGAGGCCATGTACCGCTCCTCCGCCAAGCTGACGGCCGGGATCTGCGCGCGGTACGGATTTCCGGCGGATCGCCGGCACATCATCGGGCACAACGAGGTGCCCGGCGCGGATCACACCGATCCGGGCCGGCATTGGGACTGGGACAAGTACCTGCGGCTGGTGCGGACGGAGATGAAGGTGGAGAGCACGTTGCGCGACAAGTGAGCGCCCCGAAGGGGCGCGGGACTGTGTTCATTTGCGGCTCCGCCGCGGTGGGGGTCCCCCCTGTTCGAGCGAAGCCGAGAACTTGGGGGAGCGACCAGCCACAAAGCACCCGCAGACTGCCGCCCACAGACCGGGGCAGCCCCCTCCTCAGCAGCCCTAACTCAACCCCGCGGCCCGGGCGCGCTCGACGACCGGGCCGATCGCTTCGGCGAGGGCGTCCACGTCCGCCTTCGTCGAGGTGTGGCCCAGCGAGAAGCGGAGCGTGCCGCGGGCCAGGTCCGGGTCGGTACCGGTGGCCAGCAGTACGTGGCTGGGCTGCGCGACGCCCGCCGTACAGGCCGAGCCCGTCGAACACTCGATCCCCTGCGCGTCCAGGAGCAGCAGCAGCGAATCGCCCTCGCAGCCGGGGAAGGAGAAGTGCGCGTTGGCCGGGAGCCGCCCGGCCGGGTCGGGGTCGCCGTTGAGCACCGCGTCGGGCACGGCGTCGAGGACGGCCGCCACCAGCGCGTCCCGCAGCGCGCCCACCTCGTGGACGAAGTCGGCCCGCCGCTCGACGGACACCCGCGCTGCCGTGGCGAACGCGGCGATGGCGGGGGTGTCCAGGGTGCCGGAGCGGACATGCCGCTCCTGACCGCCGCCGTGCAGCAGCGGTACGGGGGCGTACTCGCGCCGCAGCAGCAGGGCGCCGACGCCGTAAGGGCCGCCGGTCTTGTGCCCGGTGACGGCCATCGCGGCCAGCCCCGACTCCTCGAAGGAGAGGTCGAGCTGGCCGAACGCCTGCACCGCGTCCGAGTGCAGCGGGACCTCGAACTCCGCTGCCACCTCGGCCAGTTCCGGAATCGGGGTGACGGTGCCGATCTCGTTGTTCGCCCACATCACGGTGGCCAGCGCGACATCGGACGGGTCCCGCCCGATGGCCTCGCGCAGCGCCTCGGGGTGCACCCTCCCGTACCCGTCCACCGGCAGCCACTCCAGGCGCGCGCCCTCGTGCTCGGCGAGCCACTCGACGGCGTCCAGGACTGCGTGGTGCTCCGCCGGACCCGCCAGCACTCTCGTACGCCGCGGGTCCTGGTCCCGGCGCGCCCAGTACAGCCCCTTCACCGCGAGGTTGTCCGCCTCGGTGCCGCCCGCGGTGAAGACCACTTCGCTGGGCCTGGCACCCAGCGAGGCCGCGAGCGACTCCCGGGACTCCTCTACGGTGCGCCGCGCACGCCGCCCCGCGCCGTGCAGCGAGGAGGCGTTGCCGACGACCGCGAGCTGTTCGGTCATCGTCCGCACCGCTTCGGGCCACATGGGCGTGGTGGCGGCGTGGTCGAGATAGGCGGGGTGGGCGGAGTCAGCCATGGTTACTCAATCCTACGGTTCCCCGCGGGGCGCACGACCGGCGCGTAGCAGCGCACGCTGCCGTGTGGGTTCCGCGATGTGCGCGGGAGAGCCGGGAGCCCTCCCGCGCCGCTCAGCCGCGGTTCTCCGCCTGGAACATCCAGTGTTCCTTTTCCAGCACGCCGATGAGCTGGATGAAGACGTCCTCGGTGACCGGGTCGACGGGCCCTACGGCCTTCATCCGCTCCCTGGCCTTGGTGACGACGGCGCCCAGTGCCTCGACCATGAGGCGGACGGCGTCGTTGTCGGGGAGCCAGCCCTCCTTGACGGTGGCGATGGCACTGCCGCCGGCGACCCTGGTGGAGCGGCCGTCGGGGCTGACGCCGAGCGCCGAGGCGCGTTCGGCGACGGTGTCGGAGTACTGGCGTGCGGTGTCGACGACCTCGTCGAGCTGGAGGTGGATGGACCGGAAGCGCGGCCCGACCACGTTCCAGTGGATCTGCTTGGCGGCGAGGGAGAGGTCGATGAGGTCCAGCAGCGTGCCTTGCAGCGCCTCGGCGACGGTCTGCAGATCCGACTCGGGAAGCGTGCTCTTCACGGTGTAGGTCACGGGCGTCGCTTTCTCTCAGACGGTCACTTTCTCCACCAAAGTAAGCACACAGGGAGAAAGCGGACCCCGGCCACGCCCGGGGCCGTCCTAAGCGCGGGCCAACTGCCGGGACTGCGCGACCAGGCGGTCGGCGGTGTCCCACACCTCGGCGTCCTCCTCCAGGAACCCGCCGGCCAGGTTCCGGGTGGTGATGGCGACGCGGAGCGGGCCGGGCGCCGGCCTGGCCCGCACATGCACGGTGAGCTCCACGGTGGGCACCCAGCCGGTGAGGCCGAGGTCGAAACCGGTGGGCGGCAGGGCGTCCACCGCCATCAGCACCGAGAGCGGATCGGGGTCACGGCCGTCCGCGAGCTCGAGCCAGGCCCGGATCTCGCCCCGCATGCTGGGCGCCCCGAGGGCCCAGCCACAGGTCTCCGGGTCGAGCCGCAGATCGAGCCTGCGCCCCATCTCCGGCACGGCCGCGTCGCCGCCGGGGTGGTCGGTGGCGCGGAAGCACTGCTCCCGCGGCGGCATGGCGGGCGGCTCGGCGCTGGTGCGGACGTCGTCGGTGAGCGCGTCCAGGTCGCCGTAGGTGGCCAGTACGCGGATGCGTTCGACCTCCGTACCGCGGCTGTCCGTCTGGTAGAGCCCGGCGGAGGCGGTGGAGACGGTGCGGCCTGCGCGGGCCACCGAGGTGCGGACGGTGGCGGGGCCGGCCACGGTGGCGGTCAGATAGTGGGCCGTGATGGTGAACGGGTCCGGGTGCGGGAGTGCCTGGCGCAGGGCACGGCCCAGTACGGCCAGCAGGTAGCCGCCGTTGAGGGCCTTGCCTATCGCCCAGCCCGGGGAGAGCTGCGCCTCGTGCACGCCGGGCTCGCGGGTGCGGACCATGGTGTCGCGGTCGAACTCGCTGCCGCCGACGGGCGCGTGCGGAGTGACCTGGGATGGTGCCTCGGACATGGTGGAACCGTACACCGGTTTTATTACCCGCCGGTAGACGTGTCTGGTGTGCCGCTCGTCGCCTCTGTGTCCACCCGTGCGCTGCTGCGCTTCCATGCGCGCGGCGCCCGCCAGTTGTAGCGCAGCGCCAGCAGCCGCAGGACGAACGCGAGCAGCGCGGCGCCCAGAGTGGTGCTGGGGCGTACCGCGTCCAGGTGGATCAGCAGTGCCACGGCGCTGGACCCGACGATCGCCGGGACGGCGTAGACCTCGCGGTCCCAGCGCAGCAGCGAGGGCACCTCGTTGGCCAGCACGTCACGCAGCACCCCGCCCCCGGCGGCCGTGGCCAGGCCCATCACGACCGAGGACGTCAGCCCCAGGCCGTACTCGTTCGCCTTGAGCGTGCCCGTCACGCAGAAGAGCCCCAGCCCCGCCGCGTCGAAGACGCTCACCGCCTTGTTGATCCGTTCCACCTGCGGGTGCAGGAAGAAGACCAGGACGGCGGAGACGAGCGGCGTCAGGAAGTACCCGAGATCGGTGAAGGCGGCCGGAGGCTCCGCGCCGATCACGACATCGCGGAACAGACCGCCGCCGAGGCCGGTGACCTCGGCCAGGACGGCGATACCGAACACGTCGAAGTTGCGGCGCACCGCCAGCAGCGCCCCGGAGATGGCGAAGACAAAGATGCCGGCGATATCCAGCCAGTGCTGCAAGGGAGGACTGAAGAGGGTTTCCACCGCACCTTTGTATCCGGAAGCAGACAACGTCCAGGGGCGCCCCCTCATCGGAAAGGGCGCCCCCGGAGAGGTCAGCTCTTACTGACACCGGCCTCGCGCAGCAACTTGGTGTCACCGGGCTCCTGATCCGGCGCATTCTCCGGATGATGGCAGGCCACATTGTGCCCCGCCGCCAGCGGGACCAGCGGCGGCTCCTTCGTCCGGCACACCTCCGTCGCCTTCCAGCACCGGGTATGGAACCGGCACCCGGACGGCGGGTTCATCGGCGACGGCACATCGCCCTGCAGCAGAATCCGCTCCCGGCCGTCCGCCGCCTTGCGGCGCGGATCCGGCACCGGCACCGCCGACAGCAGCGCCCGCGTGTACGGGTGCATGGGTGTGTCGTACAGCGACTGCCGGTCGGTCAGCTCAACGATCTTGCCCAGGTACATCACCGCGATCCGGTCCGAGACATGGCGGATGACGGACAGGTCGTGGGCGATGATCACGTAGGTCAGGCCGAGCTCTTCCTGGAGGTCGTCCAGGAGGTTGACGACCTGCGCCTGGATGGAGACGTCCAGCGCGGAGACCGGCTCGTCGGCCACCACCAGCTTCGGGCTCAGGGCCAGCGCGCGGGCGATGCCGATGCGCTGGCGCTGCCCGCCGGAGAACTCGTGCGGATAGCGGTTGTAGTGCTCGGGGCTGAGCCCGACCACCTCCAGCAGCCGCTGCACCTCCTTCTTGACGCCGCCCTCCGGCTGCACGCCCTGCAGCTTGAACGGCGCGCTGACGATGGCGCCGACCGTGTGCCGGGGGTTCAGCGAGGAGTACGGGTCCTGGAAGATCATCTGGACGTCGCGCCGCATCGGACGCATGCCCCGCACGCCCAGGTGCGTGATGTCCGTGCCCTCGAACTCGATGGAGCCGCCGGTCGGTTCGAGCAGCCGGGTGATCAGCCGGCCCATCGTCGACTTGCCGCAGCCGGACTCGCCCACCACGCCGAGGGTCTCGCCGGCCCGTACCTCGAAGTCGAGCCCGTCGACCGCCAGCACAGCGCCGACCTGCCGCTTGAAGAGGCCCTTGGTGACG
This sequence comes from Streptomyces oryzae, assembly GCF_017676365.1. Taxonomy (GTDB): domain Bacteria; phylum Actinomycetota; class Actinomycetes; order Streptomycetales; family Streptomycetaceae; genus Streptomyces; species Streptomyces oryzae. The sequence goes on along the minus strand of NZ_JADKMA010000041.1, from coordinate 12,775 downwards.
GGGAAGTGCTTCTTGAGACCGCTGACCTTCAGCAGCGGTTCGCCCTGGCGCGGCTCGGCCGCCGTGCCCGTGCTCTCGCCCGGCGCGGTCGTGGAGCCTGCCGTCTGCTCGGAGCCCGGGGATTTCTCGGGTTTCGTCATCGGCTCGTCGTCCTCACTCACGGGGCTCACAGCTTCGGGGCAATCTCTTCGTTCCAGATCCGCTCCCTGTCCTCCTGCGCCATGTGACAGGCGGCCAGGTGCCCGGGCTTCACCTCGCGCAGCTCGGGCCGCGTGGTGCGGGTGACGTCGCCCTCGGGAACGTCCGCGTACGGGCAGCGCGGGTTGAAGGCGCAGCCGGAGGGGACGTTGATGAGGCTGGGCGGCGAGCCCTTGACCGGGATCAGCCGGTCGGACCTGTCCCGGTCGATCCGCGGCATGGAGCCCAGCAGCCCCCAGGTGTAGGGGTGCTGCGGCTCGTAGAAGACCTGCTCGGCGGTGCCGTACTCGACGCAGCGCCCGCCGTACATCACCAGGATGTCGTCGGACAGCTCGGCGACGACGCCCAGGTCGTGGGTGATGATGATGACGGCGGAGCCGAACTCCTTCTGCAGATCGCGGATCAGGTCGAGGATCTGCGCCTGCACGGTCACGTCCAGCGCCGTGGTGGGCTCGTCGGCGATCAGCAGCTCGGGGTTGTTGACCAGCGACATCGCGATCATCGCGCGCTGGCGCATACCGCCGGAGAACTCGTGCGGATAGCTGTCCACCCGCTTGCCGGGCTCGGGGATGCCGACGCGGTCGAGCAGTTCGACGGCGCGCTTGCGGGCCGTCTTCTTGTCGACGTTGTGGTGGACGCGGTACGCCTCGACGATCTGGTGACCGACGGTGAAGAAGGGGTGCAGCGCCGAGAGCGGGTCCTGGAAGATCATCGAGATCTCGCGGCCGCGCAGCTTGCGCACCGCCTCCGGGTCGGCGCTCAGCAGCTCCTGCCCGTTCAGCCAGATCTCGCCGGAGAGCCGCGGGCGCTGCCTGCCGTACTGGCCGACGGTGTGCAGCCCCATGATGCCGAGCGAGGTGACGGACTTGCCGGAGCCGGACTCGCCGACGATACCGAGGGTCTTGCCCTTCTCCAGGGTGAAGGAGAGCCCGTCGACGGACTTGACCAGCCCGTCCTGGGTGGGGAAGTGCACCCGCAGATCGCGTACTTCGAGGAACGCCGTGGGCGGCTGCTTGTCCAGCTCCACCTCGCCGGGCGCGGTGCCGGTGCCGGTCAGGCCGGACGCCGCCGCGGGAGCCGCGGGAGCCACGTCCTCGGCCTGCTTCGCCTCGGCGGCGTCCTCGGCGGGCTCGGGCTTGCTGTCCTCGGGGGACTTGTGCTCGTGGTCGGTCATCCCAGCCTCACTCGTGGGTCGATCACGCCGTACAGCAGGTCCACGATGAGATTCGCGATGACGACGGCGGTTGCGGTGATGAGGGTGACGCCCAGGATCAGCGGGAGGTCGCGGTCGGTGATCGCCTTGAGCACGGCCTGCCCGAGTCCGGGGATGCTGAAGGTGGTCTCGGTGAGGATCGCTCCGCCCATCAGGGCGCCGATGTCGATGCCGAGGAGCGTGAGAACGGGCGTCATGGTGGAGCGCATGGCGTGCTTGCCGATGACGACCTGCTCCTTGAGCCCCTTGGCGCGGGCGGTGCGTATGTAGTCCTCGCCCATCACCTCGAGCATGGTGGCCCGGGTCAGCCGGGCGTACATCGCGCCGAAGAGGAAGGCGAGGGTGATCCAGGGCAGGATCATGCCGCTGAACCACTTGCCCGCGTTCTCGCTGAACGGGGTGAAGGAGTTGCTCACCAGGTCGAGCTGGTAGGCGAAGATTGCCAGCGAGATCAGACCGGTGAAGTAGACGGGCAGCGAGACGCCGGCCAGCGCGCCGGTCATGGCCAGCCGGTCCCACAGGCTGCCCCGCTTGAGTGCGGAGAGCACACCGACGGTCAGCCCGATCAGCAGCCAGATCACCGCGGCGCCCAGCGCGAGCGAGAGTGTGACCGGGAGCCGGTCCGTCAGCACCGGCCAGATCTCCTGCTCGGTACGGAAGGAGTAGCCGAAGCAGGGGGCCGAGCAGTGCGTGGTGTCGCCCCCGGCGGTGTAGTCCCGGCCGACGAAGAGGCCCTTGAAGAACTCGAAGAGCTGCACCAGGACCGGGTCGTCCAGCTGGAGCTTCTGGCGGACGGCTTCGATGCTGTCCTTGTCGGCCTGCTTGCCGACGAACATGGTTGCCGGATCGATCCCCGTCCACTTGGGGATCAGGAAGAAGATGCAGAAGACCGCCAGAATGATGACGACCAGCATCACTGCGACGGCGAACAGCCGCCTGATGAGGTATGTGAGCACTGCTCTCCGGCCGCCCGTCGGCGGCCCGGGCCCGCTCCCGGTCGGGGAGCGGGCGGCCGGGCCGCCGTAGCGGCCTTCACCTGCCCTTCGTGCCAGCGGCGGGTGGCGCCGTCAGATGGTGATATCGGTGGCGAACCTCGAGGATTCGCTGACCTGGGGGGTCACTTGACGCCGAGGGACGCGAAGTCGTACCAGCCGCTGTAGGAGTCGGCCGCGTAGACGTTGGTGAGCCGGTCCGAACGCCACTGCACGATCTTCATGTAGGTCAGCGGCAGGTAGTAGGCACCCGCCATGACGTCATGGTTGACCTGGGCGTACTTCTCGGCGGCCTTGTCCGGGTCCATCTCGGCGATCGCGTCCTCGAGACCCTTGTCGATCTTCTTGTCGTCGATCAGCGCGTAGTTGTTGTTGCCGTTGTCCCGGATCTTCGAGCTGTGCCACAGCTCGATGCCGTAGCCCTGGCCACTCGGGAAGTCCGGGCCCCAGCCGTAGAGGACCATGCCGTAGTTCTTCTTCTTGACCGTGGCCTGGTTACCGACGATCGAGGAGCCCTGGGCGCCGTCGAACTCGTCGATGTCCACCTTGATGCCGACCTTCTTGAGCGACGCCTGGATGGACTCGGCGGACTTCACGTCGTTCTTGTCGGTGTTGCGCACGGCGAGCGTGGTGCTGAAGCCGTTGGGCTTGCCGCACTTCTTGAGCTCTTCCTTGGCCTTGGCGACGGCGGCCTTGCCGCCGTTCTTGCGGATGCCGTACTGGTCGTCGCTGTCCTTGTGGCCGGGAACCACGGGCGGCAGCATGTTGACGGCCAGCTCACCACCGGCGGTGGGGCCACCGCGCGCGGTCTGCACGGACTTGTGGTCGGTGCCGTAGATGGCGGCCTTGCGGCAGTGGATGTTGTCGAACGGCTTCACGCTCTGCGGGAAGGCCACGTACGAGATGAACCCGGTGTCCGGGTTGTCCACGTTGCCCTTGTGCTGCTTGAGCGCGGACTGCCGGCCCTGGACCTCCATACCGCGCTGGTTGAGGTCGAGGTCGGCGTCACCGTTGATCAGTCGCTTGTCGCGCTCGTCCGGGTTGGTGAGCAGCGTGACCTTGACCTGGTCGGGCAGCGCCTTGCGCAGCGGGTCGCTGTTGCGGTCCCAGTTCTTGTTGCGCACCAGGAGCAGCGACTTGTTCGGGGTGTACGACTTGAACTTGTACGGGCCCGAGGAGAAGGGGTGCAGCGTGTACTTGGACTTGGTGTCCTTGTCCTTGCGCACCGGCGAGTTGGTGGGCATCGCCAGCATCTGCTCGAAGTCACCGTTGGGCTTCGCCAGATGGAACTCGATGGTCTTGTCGTCCGGCGTCTTGATGCCGTCGAAGTCCCCCTTATCGTCGTAGGGGCCCTTCCACTTGCCGTCCGGGTCGAGCACGTCCTTGAGGTAGGTCGGCCCGCCGGAGAGGGTCTTCTGCGCCCACTGCCGCTCAATGCCGTACTTGACGTCCTGGGAGGTGATCGGCTTGCCGTCCTCCCACTTCAGGCCGTCCTTGAGGGTGTACTTGTAGGTCTTGCCGTCGTCGGATATCTGGGCGTGGTCGGTGGCCAGGTCCGGCTTGAGCTCGACGCTCTTCTTGCCGGGCTTGGGGGTGTAGCTGACCAGCTGGCGGCTGTAGAAGCGCGCGAAGTCGAAGGCGAACGCGTAGTACATACGCGTGGTGTCCCAGGAGTCCGCGTCCTGGACGCCGACGAACTTCAGCGTCCCGCCCTTCTTGTTCGAGGCGTTGGCGACCTTGTTGACGCCCGCGTTGAACTCGCCACCGCCCTCGCTGTCGCTGTCGCCACCGCCGCAGGCCGTGGTGGCCAGCAGCGTGGCGGCGGCGACGGCCGAGAGCGCGGCCAATCGGCGCCTTGATGCGCGTAGATGTGTCACGTCTCGCAACCTCCGTGGTAGGTCACGGCCCGCACGGGCTGGGCGGGGCCGGGGTCTGGGATGGGGGATCAACGGGTGCCCTTCGGGTCCAGTGCGTCGCGTACGCCGTCACCGAAGAGGTTGAAGGCGAGCACCGTGATGAAGATGGCGACGCCGGGGATGATCATGTACATCGGGTCGGACTCGTAGTAGGTCACGGCGTCCGAGAGCATCGAGCCCCAGGAGGCGGTCGGCGGCTTGACGCCCACGCCGAGGAAGCTGAGCGCGGCCTCGGTGAGGATGTTGGTCGGGATCATCAGGGTCATGTAGACGGTGATCGGCGCGACCAGGTTGGGCAGCAGCTCCTTGCTGATGATGTAGCCGCGCCCCGCACCCAGGCTGCGGGCCGCCTCGATGTACTCCCGCTCGCGCAGCGAGAGCACCTGGCCGCGTACGATGCGACCGATGTAGGGCCAGCCGAAGAACCCGATGACCAGGATCATCACCAGCAGCCGCACGCCCGTACCGGTCAGGCCCAACAGGTGGTTCGGCATGACGGAGATCAGGGAGATGATGAACAGCAGCTGCGGGAAGGCCAGCAGCATGTCCATCACCCGGCTGATGAGTGCGTCCAGCCAGCCGCCGAAGTAGCCGGCGAGCGTGCCGAGGATGGTGCCGAAGATGACCGCGACGACGGCCGAGAGGAAGCCGACGAGGATCGAGACACGCGCCCCGTAGACGATCCGGGCGAGGATGTCGCGGCCGCTGACCGGCTCCACACCCAGCAGGTGCTCACCGGACATACCGCCCAACGCGCCCTTTGGTGTGCTGAAGAGCGGATCGATCAGATCCTCGTGCCGCTCGTTCGGCGACTGCCCGGTCAACGCCGCGATCGCCGGCGCGAAGATCGCGACCAGGACCAGCAGCAGGACGATCGCGCCGCCGATCAGCGCCACCTTGTCACGCTTGAGCCGTTCCCAGGCGATCCGGCCGAGTGAGCGGCCCTCGATCGCCTTTTCGGCCTTGTTGAGGGCCGGCTCCACGGCCGCGCTGTCGGCGACCGTTTCCTCGTGCAGTGGTGCCGTCATCGTGTTGGGGACCCCTTCTCGACCGGCAGTTGACCAGTCCACGCACACCGCTGTAGCGGTCAAAGTTCTGAAGACGTTCGCAAGCCGTTCCGGCGGTAGGCCGGACTTCGGCCTGCTGGCGGCTGATTACCGGGGAGTCTTCATCGCGGTCTCGACCAGTCGCCAGACCTGGCGGGGAAAGGATGCGCAACTGTGATGTGACGCATCATGTTCCGTTATGCGGACGGATGTTGACGTTGAGCGGTGCGAGACCTGGGATTTTGTCCGGAATCCATAGGGTCTGTGACGCCAAAAACGCGTCCGGATTCCGATCTCTGTCCGGGGCTCGGTCCGGATCCGATCGGACCCGATCCGGGCGGGCTCCTTGCCCGGTCCGGCCGCCTCGGCAGAGGCTGGCGCCCCGCTCAGAAGGGGCGCGGGTAGCCGTAACCGAAGCCGGGAGCCGGCGCGCGCGACGCGTCGTAGCCCGCCGGACGGTGTGCGTCCCGGTCGAAGAACGGACGGGACTGGCTGCGCATCCACATCGCCACCGGGTCGTAGTCGTCCGCCATGGCGACGCTGGAGACGGGCAGTCCGGCCGGGACCGCGGTGACCGACTGGGCCATCATCCGCCGCGCTGCCTCGACGGACGCCGGACCGTTGTCGTAGAGGTCGAGGCCGACGGCGAGATACGGGACGCCGAGCGCGGGGCGCACCCAGGCGCGGCGCAGCGAACGGACGACCGGCGTGTGGTGTGCGTTCTGCGTCAGCAGTGCGTAGAACTGCGGGATGTCCAGGGTCGGCTCACTGATCCCCAGCGGGCCGGCCGGTAGCTGGTCGAGGCCGACCGCGATCCGCCGCAGATCCACCCACGGAATGCCCACGCCACCACCGGGAGCGTGCGGATTCAGCCAAATTCCCCAGCGGTCGGGAAAGAGCGCCGCGGCAATGTCCCGGCCGCCGACGACCTCGTGTGCGCGGTTCCAGCCGGAGGCCGCCAGCTCCTGGGCCGAGGTCACACAGGGGGCGTAACCGTATCCGGCCACCTCCATGTTGCCGTACTGCGCGTCGGGTGCACCGGCCTGGCCGTTCCACAGCAGCATCCACACCTGGCTGCCCGCCAGCGCCTGGAGCAGGGCCTCATAGGTCTCGTAGGTGTCCACCGCAGCGGGCGACACCCGTCGCAGGAGCTGTTCGACGCTTCCACCCGCGCTCACCTGGGCCGCCCTTCCACACTGCCGCCGTTCCCTTGCCCGACTCGTCGCCCCTCACCGCTATCCAACCAGCTTAAGAGCGGGCCGGGGGATCAGTACTCGTACTCAGCTCGGCTCCGTACGGCGCTCAGGCGTGCGAGTCACGGGTGTAGAAGGGGCGCACGCACTGGCGCATCCACTCCACCACCGGGTCGTCGGCCGCGTCCAGCAGCACCATCTGCACCGGCCAGGGCACCTGGACCAGGTGCAGCGCCCTGCCGAGCGCGTCGTGCGCCGCCTGCCTGGACTCCGGCTCCAGCAGCTCGAGTTCCACCCCGATGAACAGCGCAGGCGGATCGCCCTCCATGCTGGCCAGGCCGCGCCGGGCGGTACGCACGGCCGGGAGCGCGGCGAACTCCGACGAGGCCGCGGTGAGGAACGAGAGCGGGTCGTCCTGCCAGTCAGGCTCGAACAGCCGCACCCGCGCGCCCCGCGCCACACCGGCCGCGGACTGCTCGGCCGGGGTGTTCCCGCACAGCTCCGCGACGGCCTCAGCGGGCAGCGGTACCCCCACCGTCCCCTCCGGGTTCAGCGCGATACCGACCCCCGGCGGAAGGCCGCGCGCGAACTGGCGGGCCGGGGCGACGGTGAAGGACATGTGCGAGCCGACGACGTTCAGGAACTGCTCCTCCGAGCTGAAGACCGGCACATAGACCGCGCCGTCCAACTCGATGGTGGGCAGGTCCAGTTCGCGGCTCTCCCGGCTGCCGCCTTCCGGAAGCGGCACCCATACGCTGCTGCGGGCCAGCACCTCCAGCAGCCGGGCGCCCGCGTGCGGCACCTGGAGCGAGGCGGCCAGGGCTTCCTCCAGCTCGTTGCCGGGCCAGCCGCCCCCGTGCCCGGGCCCGAAGTGCTGCGGCTGCTGCGGCTGGGGCTGCGAGGGAACTGTCATACGGACAAGCCTATCCGTGATCTCCGTGTGCGGTGCCGCGAGGGAGGGCTCGGGGACTCGTCCGGCGACGCTCCGGTTGCGACTCCCATTCATCGCCCGAAAAGTGGGTTTCGTTCCATTTTGTGCCATCCGGCACGCTCATTGGAGGAGAGCACATGCGAGTGAACAGACTCACCGCCACCGCCGTCACCGTTTCCCTGGCCGGCTCGCTCGCCATCGGCGCGGCGGGCGCGGCCTCCTCCGCGGCGTCCTCGCTGCCCGCGGACCACACCCCGGGACACCGGCCCGGCGTCCATCAACCCGCCGACCACGACACCGGAACGGAACCGGGCAAGCCGGAGCCGTCGGGAGACAACGCTGCGCAGGAGCAGAAGCCGGCGCAGCCGCAGAAGCCGGGCCAGCAGCAGAAGCCTGCAGCCCCCCAGGACGATCCGCTGGAGCAGCAGAACCCGGCGACGGGCCAGAAGCCGGGCGCCGCCCAGAAGCCCGAGTCGGGCCAGAAGCCGGCGCAGCCGCAGAAGCCCGAACAGCCGACGAAGCAGCAGAAGCTCGCCGAGCCCAAGCCCGGGGAGCCGAAGCCGTCCGAGCCCAAGCCCTCGGAGCCCAAGCCCGGAAAGCCGGCCGCCCCCGGCGAGGCCGCGAAGCCGGGCCAGGCCGCGAAGCCGGGCCAGCCCGCCAAGCCTGCGAAGCCCGGTCAGCCCGCAAAGCCCGGCCAGAACGCCAAGCCCGGTCAGCCCGCGAAGCCCGCGAAGCCGGGGCAGGGGCTCCTGCCGCAGGGGTTGACCCCCGGGCAGCAGCCGCAGAAGCCGGTCACCCCGGTGGACGGCCACTGACCCCGGTCACATCCGGGGCCCGGTCACAGGTGTCCCCCTCCGCGGTCCCGTCGCCCCTCCCGGGCGGCGGGACCGTCGGCGTCCGGGGCCCCGCCCGCGCGGGCGGCACGGACGCCACCGGCGCGGGCGCGGGCGCCGTCGGCACCCGGGCGGGCGCGGGCACCGGCCGCACATAGGTGGAGACCTCCATGGGCACCGATGGGGGCAGTCGTTCGAAGAGCACGGACCGCAGGGCCTGTGCCGCGCCCCGGTCGAGCAGCACCGAGGAGGCGCAGCCCGCGGGCAGCCGTCCCGCCTCGGCGGCGGACCGCAGTCTGCGTACTGCACGCAGGTGACGGCGGAAGGCGTATCCGGACACGCTTCTGCCCCGCGCGGTCTGCCCGGCCAGCGCGTCCCGGGGCGAGACGTCGAGCAGCAGCAGATGGAGCGAACGGCCCCGGCGTACCGCGTCCCGGGCCAGCCAGCGGCGCACCCAGCTCTGCGTACCGCAGTCGTGCACCACGACGGAGGCCCCGGAGCCGAGCGCCGCGCGCAGCCCCGCGTAGTGCGCGAGCCGCACCAGCGGCCGGTAGACGCCGTACGGCAGCCAGCGCGGCATCCGCCGCTCCCAGCGCTCCCGGGTGTCCTGCGAGTCGATACGGACGACATCGCCGTGTGCCGGGACCGCGGTTCTGATCAGGGTGGACTTGCCGCCGCCCGGCAGCCCGGAGACGACCACCACATCCCCCGTCCGATAGCGAAGCGTCCGCGCCGCGGCGGAACGGCGCAGGTCGTGGCGGACCACGGAGCGGGCCGCGGGGCCCGCCCGCGCGCTCCTCGGCACCGTGTCGGCACTGCACAAGCTGCCCAATGGATCTCCCCTCCCCGGGCGACGGCTCGGCCATCACCTTCCCCCAGTATGTAAAGAAAAGGTAATGCGATTCAAGGCGAAGTGCTTCCGCTCAGGGGCAGCCAGGGCCCGCTCACCCGTGCGATGATGTGCGGACTCAACTCCATACCGGCCGTTCGAACCCGCGCGGGAGAGTCCCCGGCAGGCGGCAGCAGTCCTCGCATGTCAGCTACCGCATCCGCACACCGGGGCGCCGAAGGAGCAAGATCCTCCCTTGAATCTCTCAGGCCCCGTTACCGCGCAGGCTAGGCAGATCTGAAAAGCGGACCGCCGCGCTCCCGCCCCGGCGCGGGCCGGCGATCCCACCCAAGGTGCAAGCCGGGCTCCAGCCGTTCGGGAGCTGTCGGCGAACCTCTCAGGTTCCGATGACAGATGGGGAGGACATCCGCGTCATACCCCTTGTGGGGACTCATTGGGACTCATCGGAACTCTGGGAGCCTGCATGACCGAACCACCGGCCGCACACAAGACCGCGCTGGACGCCACGCATCGCGCGCTGGGCGCCACCATGACCGACTTCGCCGGCTGGGACATGCCGCTGCGCTACGGCAGCGAGCGCGAGGAGCATCTGGCCGTGCGCTCGGCCGCCGGCCTCTTCGACCTCTCCCATATGGGGGAGATCGCCGTGACCGGGCCGCAGGCGGGCGAACTGCTGGACTACGCACTGGTCGGCAACCTCTCCAAGCTGGCCGTCGGCCGCGCCCGCTACACCATGATCTGCGACGAGAACGGCGGCATCCTCGACGATCTGATCGTCTACCGGCTGGGCGAGCAGGACGAGCGCGAGTATCTGGTGGTCGCCAACGCCGCCAACGCGCAGACCGTCCTCGACGCGCTGGTCGAACGGCAGGACGGATACGGCGCCGAGGTGCGCGACGACCGCGACAAGTACGCGCTCATCGCCGTCCAGGGGCCGGCAGCCGCGGGCATCCTGAAGCAGCTGACCGGCTTCGACGTGGACGGGCTGCGCTACTACGCGGGCGAGCGGGACATAGTGGCCGGCAAGTCCGCGCTCATCGCCCGTACGGGTTACACCGGCGAGGACGGCTTCGAGCTGTTCGTCTCCCCCGACGACGCCGTCGCGGTCTGGGAGGCACTGACGGATGCGGGCCAGGGCGCCGGCCTGGTGCCGTGCGGGCTCAGCTGCCGCGACACGCTGCGCCTGGAGGCGGGCATGCCGCTGTACGGACACGAGCTGTCCACCGCGCTGACCCCGTTCGACGCGGGTCTGGGCAGAGTCGTCAAGTTCGAGAAAACGACGAACGAGGGCCGCTTCGTGGGCCGGGACGCGCTGGCCGCCGCTGCCGAGCGGGCCAAGTCCGCGCCGCCGCGCAAGCTGGTCGGACTGGTGTCCGAGGGGCGCCGCGTACCGCGCGCCGGCTACTCCGTGGTGGCGGACGGGGCCGTTGTGGGCGAAATCACCTCCGGGGCTCCCTCCCCCACCCTGGGCAAGCCGATCGCCATGGCGTACGTGGACGCGGCACACGCGGAACCCGGAACGAAGGGGGTCGCCGTGGACATCCGGGGCTCCCACGAGCCGTACGAGGTTGTGGCGTTGCCCTTCTACACGAGGGACAAGAAGGGCTGAGTCACCAGTACGAGGGACCGGGCCGGCAGCGTGGCCGAGCTCTTTCCCCCGGTGGCGCCGAGTTCGGGCCCCCGGTTTCACCTGCCAAGACCGTTTTCACTGCACCTTTCGCATCCGGGAGAATCAGACTCATGAGCAACCCCCAGCAGCTCCGCTACAGCAAGGAGCACGAGTGGCTGTCGGACGTCGAGGACGGCGTCGCGACGGTCGGTATCACCGAGCACGCCGCCAACGCACTCGGTGACGTGGTTTTCGTCCAGCTCCCCGAGGTCGGCGACACCGTGACCGCGGGCGAGACCTGTGGCGAGCTGGAGTCCACCAAGTCCGTCAGCGACCTCTACTCCCCGGCCTCGGGTGAGATCACCGAGGTCAACCAGGAAGTGGTGGACGACCCGGCGCTGGTGAACTCCGCCCCGTTCGAGGGCGGCTGGCTGTTCAAGGTGAAGATCTCCGAGGTGCCGGACGACCTGCTCTCGGCCGACGAGTACGCCGCTTTCGCCTCAGGCAGCTGAGGCGCCCCCTCGGGTGACCGAGGTCCGCCCGGTCACCCGAGGGGCCCGCCCGGTCGCCCGAGGCCGCCTCGGATCGCCCGGGGCCGCCTCGGATCACCGAGGCCGCTTGCCACTCCGCTTGCCCACTCCGCCGCCACTTCACAGGGACGGTTCTTCCATGTCGCTTCTGAACGGTTCTCTCCACGAGGTCGACCCCGACGTCGCCGCCGCCGTCGACGCCGAACTCCACCGCCAGCAGTCCACCCTCGAGATGATCGCCTCGGAGAACTTCGCTCCGGTCGCCTCCATGGAGGCCCAGGGCTCGGTCCTCACCAACAAGTACGCCGAGGGCTACCCCGGCCGCCGCTACTACGGTGGCTGCGAGTACGTCGACGTGGTCGAGTCCCTGGCCAGGGACCGCATCAAGGCGCTGTTCGACGCCGAGGCCGCCAACGTACAGCCGCACTCCGGCGCCCAGGCCAACGCCGCCGCGATGTTCGCGCTGCTCAAGCCGGGCGACACCATCCTGGGTCTGGACCTGGCGCACGGCGGCCACCTCACCCACGGCATGAAGATCAACTTCTCCGGCAAGCTCTACAACGTCGTCGCCTACAAGGTGGACGAGCAGACCAGCCGGGTCGACATGGACGAGGTCGAGCGGCTGGCCAAGGAGCACCGCCCGCAGCTGATCATCGCGGGCTGGTCCGCCTACCCGCGCCAGCTGGACTTCGCCGCCTTCCGCCGGATCGCCGACGAGGTGGGCGCCTACCTGATGGTGGACATGGCGCACTTCGCCGGGCTGGTGGCCGCGGGGCTGCACCCGAGCCCGGTGCCGTACGCGGACGTCGTCACGACCACCACGCACAAGACCCTCGGCGGGCCGCGCGGCGGTGTGATCCTCTCCAAGAAGGAGCACGCCAAGAAGATCAACTCCGCGGTCTTCCCCGGCCAGCAGGGCGGCCCGCTGGAGCATGTGATCGCCGCGAAGGCCGTCGCCTTCAAGGTCGCGGCCAGCGATGACTTCAAGGACCGGCAGCGACGCACGCTCTCCGGCGCACGCATCCTCGCCGAGCGCCTGCTGCGCCCGGACGCGGTGGAGGCCGGCGTCTCCGTACTGTCCGGCGGCACGGACGTCCACCTCGTGCTGGTCGACCTGCGCAACAGCGAGCTGGACGGGCAGCAGGCCGAGGACCGGCTGCACGACATCGGCATCACCGTCAACCGCAACGCCGTACCCAACGACCCCCGGCCGCCGATGGTGACCTCGGGGCTGCGCATCGGGACGCCCGCGCTGGCGACCCGCGGCTTCCAGGACGAGGACTTCACCGAGGTCGCCGACATCATCGCCGAGGCACTGCTGCCGGGCTTCGACGACGCCAAGGGCAAGGCCCTCGCCGCGCGGGTCACGGCGCTCGCGGAGAAGCACCCGCTGTACCCCACGCTGGGCAAGTAAGGCCCTCCGGCCGGGGCGGACGCCGGAGGGGCTGCCTCTCGAGCAGCCCC
>NZ_JADKMA010000040.1 GCF_017676365.1 Streptomyces oryzae | reverse complement strand
GGGCTGCGCCCCGAAGGGGCGCGGGGAACTGCGCGACAAGCCACAACGCACCCCGCAGTCTGCAACGGCGAGCAAGGGGCAGCCCCTCGTCAGTTCTCCGTGGTGAGGACCAGCTTGGTGTCGAGCCCACCGGCTTCGCCGGCCGCGTGGGCCCGCGCCGCTTCCGTGAGGGGAAACGGCTCGTGCAGGGGCACGGTGAGGGTGCCGCGACGGTGGAGGGCGAGGGCCTGGTCGAGCGCGGGGCCGGTGCGCTGGGCCTCGCCGCTGGAGAACCGCACCCCGTGCGCCTCCGCGGCCCGCGGGTCGGCGAGGGTGAGCACCCTCCGCGCGCCACCGCTCGCCAGCGCGACGGACTCGCCCAGTACATCGGCGCCCGAGGTGTCCAGCACGGCGTCCACCCCGCGCGGGGCCACGGCCCGTACCCGTTCCGCCCAGCCCTCCCCGTAGCTGACGGGGACGGCACCCAGGTCGGCCAGCCGCTGGTGCACCCGCTCCGCCGCGGTACCCACCACATGCGCACCGCGGGCCACCGCGAACTGGACGGCGAGGTTCCCGACGGCGCCGCCCGCGCCGTGCACCAGCACGGTCTCTCCGGCGGCGACGCCCAGTTCGTCCAGTCCGCGGTATGCGGCCTCCGCGGCAACGGGAAGCCCTGCGGCACGGAAGACGTCCAGACCGTCCGGCCGTACCCGCAGCAGGGCGGTGTCGGCGATGAGGAGCGTGGCGTAGGCGTACTGGGCGCGGCCGAAGACCTCGTCGCCCGGCTCCAGACCGCTGACGCCGTCGCCCACCGCGTCGACGGTGCCCGCGAACTCCAGTCCGGGGATGTGCGGCAGCGGGACGGGCATGACGGCTGCCAGGTTGCCGCTGCGCAGCTTCCAGTCGAGCGGGTTGACGCCCGCGGCGCGTACGGCGACCCGCACCTGGTCCGGGTCGGGCTCAGGGATGTCGATGCCGGTGGGCTGGAGCACCTCGGGGCCGCCGTACGCGGCGAAGGCGATGGCCTGGGGCATGACGAACACCTGCTTCCTGCGCGGGAGGGGGCGTGGGCTCCGGTCCCCGCGTTCCCGGCACGCCCGTTCCCATGCGCGCGCACCCGGTGAGCCCGGCGCGGCTCACTCTTCGTGCCCGGTGTCCCGCAGCCGCCCGAGGTGCCGTTCCTGGATCTCGCGGCTGCGCCGGGCGAAGTCCAGGAGGAGCTCCAGTTCGGGCAGCGAGTAGCGCTCCAGGAGTGCGGCGCCGTCCTGCGCGAGAGGGCCGTAGAGCTCGTCGGCGCCGCGCCGGATCCCGGCGGTGGCGCGGACGACGGACTTGCGGCGGTCGTGCGCGTCGGGCTCGCGGGTGAGGTAGCCGAGCCGGGCCAGCCGGTCGAGCATCGCCGTGACGCTGCCCGTGGTCAGGCCGAGCGCGGCGCCCAGCTGGCTGGGGGTGGCGCTGTCGCGCTGGGTGAGGACGTCGAGGCAGTGCAGGTCGGTGCGGTTGATACCCAGCCGGTCCGCGGTGGCGGCGTCCACGGCGTCGGTCGCGCTCTGCAGGGCGCGGACCTCTTCGCCGAGCTGCCGGCGCAGCTCGGTCTCCTTCGGTTCCTGCGGCGGAGAGACCTGTTCACTTGACATACGAGTATCTCGACTCTCAAACTAATGACTACCCGGTTAGCTTGGCTGCCAAGATAGCCGGTTTCCAAGGCGTTGCCACTATCGGGTTGTTGCCCGGGTTCCAGGAAGGAACACTGCGATGAGCAACCAGCACACAGAGCACATGACCGACCTCCACCCCGAACGCGTCGAAGCCTTCTACACCAGTGTGAAACGGCTGGGCCACTGGACGCGGTCCCGCACCATCGACGTGCGCACCCGGCGCTCCTCCGTCCACCTCGACCTGCGCTCTGCGCAGCTGCCCGACGGCGAGATCGAGCTGCGGCTGCAGAGCGAACGGAGCATGATCAAGCTGCTGCTCCCCCAGGACGCGGTCCTCGATGAGCGGGAACTGGCCCTGGTCGGCCGGTGCAAGATCAAGGACCGCGAGCGGCATGTGGCACACGACGGCCGCGTCATCCGGCTGACGGGCACCCTGCAGCGCGGCGAGATCCGCGTCGCGCGGGGCGGGGTCGCCACGCTGAGCGCGATGTTCTCCCGCGAGTTCATCGAGGACTGCCGCACCGCGCACCGGGACGGCACCTGGCCGGTGCTGCCCGATCCCAGCGGCGTGTACGGGCGGCCGGAGGCGGAGCGGAAACAGCACAAGGCGGCCACGAGCCCGCCCCGGTAAGAGCTCGACGCCTCATCGAGTGCGCCCCCTTAACCTCTCCGCGGATCTCGCTTACCCGGTATGGGGGGCGCCGGAACAGGGGGCGGACCGATGACTCCGGAGCAAGTGCAGTCCTTCTTCATCGGGCTCGCCGCCATCCTGGCGGCGAGCCGGCTGCTGGGCGCCGCCGCGCGCAGGATCGGGCAGCCGCCCGTGGTCGGGGAACTGCTGGCCGGCGTGCTCGTCGGGCCCACTCTGTTCGACGGTGCGCTGGCCCGCTTCCTCTTCCCCGCCGACATCCGCCCGATGCTCTCCGCGCTGGCCGACCTCGGCCTGGTGCTGTTCATGTTCGTCGTCGGCTACGAGCTCGACCTGGGGCGGCTGCGCGGCAAGGAACGCGTCGCGGTGAGCGTGTCCCTGTGCTCCGTACTGGCGCCGCTCACCCTCGGCGGGCTGCTGGCGCTGTACCTCGCCGAGCAGCACGCCACCAGCAGCCGGACCGCTTTCGTGCTCTTCCTCGGCGCCGCCATGGCGGTCACCGCGTTCCCCGTACTCGCCCGGATCCTGGCCGACAGCGGGCTCGGCCGCACCAGGATCGGCGGCATCGCGCTGGCCAGTGCGGCACTGGACGACATCCTCGCCTGGTCGCTGCTGGCCGTCGTCGTCACCGTGGCGGGCGGGGGCGGCCAGTGGCGGATGCTGCTGGCGCCGGTGTACCTCGCCGCGATGCTGCTCGTCGTACGGCCCTGTCTGCGGCGGCTGTTCGCGGGGCGGCGCGGGGCCGCGCGTCGGGCCGGCTGGGAGGGGTGGATGCGCGAGCACGTGACCGCCGACCAGCTGATCGTGGTACTCGGCGGACTGCTGCTCTCCTCGCTGGCCACCGAGTGGATGGGCGCGCACTACGTCTTCGGCGCCTTCCTGTTCGGCGCCGTGATGCCGCGGGACACCTCGCGGCAGTTGCGGCTCCAGATCACCGACCGGCTGGAGTACGTGACCCGGCTGTTGCTGCTGCCCGCCTTCTTCGTCGTGGCCGGCCTCCAGGTCGACCTCTCCCATATGGGCACCCGCGAGCTGGGCGAGCTCGGGCTGATCCTGCTGACCGCGATCACCGGCAAGTTCGCCGGCGCGTACGTCGGCGCCCGGCTGAACCGGGTTCCGCGGGTGCAGAGCGGGGTGCTGGCCGCGCTGATGAACACGCGCGGCCTGACGGAGCTGGTCATTCTCACCGTAGGGCTCCAACTGGAGGTCATCGGGCCTGAGTTGTATGCGCTGATGGTGGTCATGGCGCTGGCGACCACCGCGATGACCGGCCCGCTGCTCTCCGTGCTGGGGCGCCGCCGCGGGGGCGCGGCTGCGCTGGGGAACTTCGCCTTTCCCGCGGAGCTCCGCGGGAGCGCCCCAGTTGCTCGGACTCCCTCCGGCAAGGGCTAGTGGGTGCCCCTGACTGCGGCTCCGTGCGGCACCGGGCTCCCGCCCACCAGGGGCAGGAAGCTCACCGGGCGGGCCGTCCACTCGAAGCGGGCCTCGCCGCACGAGACCGCGAAACCGAACGGCTCGCCGCGGGCCAGCTCCGACTCGGCCGCGCGCGGGTCCGCCGTCAGCCAGTCGAACGCGTACGCCTGTGCGGGACGGTCGAGGGTGGCTGCGATCACGCCGAGCCCGATACGCGCCCACCGCAAGGCGTGCTGCGGAGCAGCGACGGCGAGCGCTTGCAGCCGTTGCGGCGCCTCCGTGGTCCCGCCGTGCGCCCACCACTCGCACCAGTAACCGGTGGCGGCCGGTGCGGCCCCCGTCAGCACGGCTGCTGCGGCCGGACGCGGTCGGAGTCCCTCACATGCACGAACCCGCCTGCATCAGCGAGCGCCTGGCGCCGCCTACGCTCACTCTCGGTGCGCCGGGCCGGAGTCGGCGCCTTCAGGAGTTCACTCTCGATGCTGGTCATGCCCCCATGGTGTCGCCGTCGTCACACATGGTGAAGCGGCCAGTGGTGGGACAGCTACGCGTTGATCCGGCGTCAACTCCTGTGCCCCGTGCGGCTTATGCGACCAACGGCACACCGGTCACTTCACTGAACGCACACCCCGCGCCGTCGAGACCCGAGCTAGCCGCTTGGGGGACAGGGGGTGCGTACGCCTTCGGAGAAGCCGCCCCACCAGGCGCGGAGGCCGCCCCAGGAGCGGGTGCGGGCAAGGGTGAGGAGGGTCCAGGCGGCCAGTAAGGCGGGGACGAGCGGCGCGGGCAGGTGGCGTCGGGCCAGCCGCCGGTCTGCTCCAGCATCCGGGCCGAGAGGGCGTGTCCGCCGCCGAGGAAGGTGGTGACCGGTCCGCCGCGCATCGGGTCAGCGGCCCGCAGCCGGGGCACATGGCGGCGCTGTGTCCGCCCGCGCTCGTCGCAGATCCGGAAGCTGACGATGCCCAGCCGATCGTCCTGCTCGTAGCGGCGGGCAAGGCGGGTGAAGACATCGCGGCTGATCAGCAGGCCGTCATCGTCCAGGTCCACCACCACATCGACGTCCCCGAACTCCGCGAGGCGGGCGAGGGCCGCGTTCCGGCCCCCGGCCACGCCCAGGTTCTCCGGGAGTTCCAGGCCCGTCACCCCCTTGGGAAGTGACGGCTGCGGGGCGCCGTTTCCCACCACCACGACCCGCCGCGCGGACGTCTCCTGCGCGGCAACCGACTCCAGCAGCTCCAGCAGTTCGGCCGGCCGGTTGCCCATCGTCAGGATGGCGACGCCGATGCGCGGGCAGGCGGGGTCAGGAAAGAGCGGCCTCCGCCAGGAGGTCCAGTTGGGCGGGGGCTGCCGTGCAGGGGAAGACGAGGAGTTCGTCGCAGCCGGCCTCGGCGTACGCCGAGGCCGTCTCCCGCAGGGAGTCCGCGTCGGTGATGACGGCCTTGGCGGCCATCTCCGCCTTGGGGCCGATGAAGGCGTAGTAGGCGCGGAGGTAGTGCTCGGCGGTGGCGCGGGCGTCCGGGCCGAGGCAGGCGTAGACGAGGGCGACCAGGCGGGGGCTGTCGGTGCGGCCCTCGGTGTGCCAGGCGGTGCGGGCCTGTTGGGCCAGGTCGGCGTAGGCCGTGGCGGAGCTGCCGCCCGCGATCCAGCCGTCCGCGTGGCGGGCCGCGCGGCGCATGGCCGCGGGAGTGTGGCCGCCGACGATCAGTTCCGGGCCTGGCGGGGCGGGGCGGGGCCCGATGCCCGCGACGCCGGTGTCGGTCTCCTTGCCGTCCCAGATGGCGCGGAGTTCGGTGAGGATGGCGTCCAGGCGGCGGCCCCTGTTCCGGTAGGGCGCGCCGGTTGCCTGGAAGTCGTCCTCGCGGCCGCCCGCCGCAGCCCCGACGGTCAGCCGGCCGCCGGAGATCTGGTGCAGGGTGGCGAGTTGCTTGGCCAGCAGCGGGGTGCCGGGGCGGTAGGCGGCCAGCAGGATGCTGGTGGCGAGGCGGATGCGTTCCGTCACGGCCGCGGCCGCCGCGAGTGCCGTGAGGGGTTCGTAGCTGTCGTAGACGAGCCGGTCGAGTACGCCCAGCGTCGAGAAGCCGTGCTCCTCGGCGCGGGCCGCCCAGTGGACGAGCCGCCGCCCGTCGACGTCCGGCACGGTGGTGGGCAGGCCCACTCCGATCTCCACAGTCGGTCTCCTTACGCGGTGAGGGCTCGGCTCAGGCCGCCCGTTTGCGGGCGATCAGCAGGGTGTTGCCCAGCGGCAGCGGGTGGCTGGTCACGTCGGTGAAGCCGGCCTGCTCCATCCAGCCGGTGCAGTGGCCGGGGTGGTAGCCGGCGCCTGCCGGAGTCATCACCAGCATGTGCAGGCTGGCGATCAGCGAGGCCAGCTCCGGTTTGTCGCCGTTCATCGGGTCGTAGACGAGCAGCGCGCCGCCGTCGTGGACGGCCGCGTACGCCTTCTCGATGAGCGTGCGGCGCTCGTCCCGGGAGAAGTCGGCGAGGACGTGGCCGATGACGACGACATCGGCGGGCGGCAGTGGGTCCTGGAAGAAGTCACCCCCTGAGAAGGTGACGCTTTCCGACACCCCCAGGTCCTTGGTGTGCTCCGCGCACGGTTCGGCGTTCTGCGGACGGTCGAAGACGGTTGCCGTCAGCCCTGGGCGCTCACGGACGATGCGGGATGCGAGGTTGCCGCGGGCCCCGCCCACGTCGGTGAGGGTCGCGTACCCGGACCAGTCGAGCGCGTCCAGCAGGTGCGGGATCAGCGGCTGGCTGAGGGAGTCCTGCATGGCCAGGAACATCCGGCGGGCGTGCGGATCGCTGAGCATGGCCTCGAAGTCGCCCTCGGCCTGCGGCTTTCCGGTGCGCAGTGCCTCGGTGAGCCGGCCCCAGGCCGGGTAGAGGACGAAGCCCGCGCCCTCCAGGAAACCGCCCTGGTAGTCGGGGCCGCGCACCAGATGGCGCTGGGCCGCCTCGCTGTTGCGGTAGCGGCCGTACTGGCGCTCCAGCAGTCCGACGGCGGTCAGCGCGTCGAAGAAGTCGGACGCCGCCCGCGGGTGCAACCCCAGTGCGGCGCGCAGTTCCTCGGCCTCCGCGCTGCCGTCGGCCGTCTCGGCGAGCGCGGTGAACAGGCCCAGTTCGAGAGCGCTGAGCAGCAGCTTGGAGGCGGCGAAGCCGAGCCCGAGCTGGGCGAGGGACGAAGCTTCCGGGGAGTCGAGGGTGGTGGATTCCGGTGCCGGGGACAGGGAAGTCATGCGAGGTCACCTTCCTTGACGGTCGCGGGCGCGGCGTCGGCCTCCCCCTCCGGGGCCAGTCCGCGTGCCACGGTGTGCCGCCGCAGCGCGAGCGTGCCGCCGACGGTCAACGCCAGGACGGCCAGCAGCAGGTAGTACAGCGCCTCGGGGATGACGTCGATCAGCCGTACGAGACCGCTGCCCGCACCGCCGCCGAGCGCGGCGAACAGCCACAGCAGCCCGAGCATGTGCGCGATGAAGCGGCGCGGCAGCACATCGGCGACGGCGGCGATGCCCACGGCGGCGACGATCAGTTCGCCGCAGGCGTGCATCAGATAGACCACCAGCAGCCACAGCGGTGAGACCTTCTCGTCGCCGGAGGCGAGCCCTGCGGCGACCGCCATGATGAGGAAGCTGACGCCGGTCAGCAGCAGCCCGGCGGAGAACTTCGCCGGGACTCCGGCGCGTCCGCCGCCGTGCTTGAGCAGCAGCCAGGCGAACACCGGTGCCAGCACGAGGATGAACAGCGGCGTGGCCGACTGGAGCCAGCTGACCGGTACTTCGAAGCCGAGCACGTCCCGGTCGGTGGAGTGCTTGGCGAACAGCGTCAGGGACGAGCCGTCCTGGGCGATCAGCGACCAGAACAGCGTCGAGCCCAGGAAGATCCACAGGAACGAGCGCAGCCGCCTGCGGTCGCCAGGACCCAGCTCGCGGCTGCGGTAGAGCACGGTGTAGGCGATGACGGGCGCGATGATCGAGGCCATGCCGACCAGGGCGATACCGCTGCCGGCCGTCAGGGCGCCGGCCGCCGCCATACCGCCCAGCAGCAGCGCAAGCGCGCCCGCGACGGTTCCAGCGCGGCGTTTGACGCGGCGCGCGGCCTCCGCCTCCAGCGGCCGGCCAGGCTTCTCACCCACGCCCTGGAACTGCGGCTTGGCCAGTGCTACCTGGATGGTGCCGATGAGCATGGCAGTGCCGGAGACGCCGAAGCCGAGCCGCCAGTCGACGCGTTCGCCGAGGAACCCGGCGATCAGCGGCGAGGTGAGCGCGCTGACCTGGATGCCGACGTAGATCAGCGAGATGCCCGCCTCGCGGCGCCCGTTGTCCTTGAACATCAGGTTGAGCAGCGCCTGGTGGTTGGGCTTGTACAGGCCCATGCCGACTGCCAGCAGGACCAGCGCGAGCGGGGTGAGCCACAGCAGCGGCGTGGCCAGCGCGAAGTGCCCGGCCGTGGTGACGGCGGCGCCGAGCAGCAGCGTACGGCGGGGGCCGAGCAGCCGGTCGGCGATCCAGCCGCCGGGCAGGCACAGCATGAAGGCAAGCCCGATCCAGGCGCCGAACAGCGCGGCGGCGTCCGCCTTGGCGAGCCCCAGTCCGCCCTCGTCGCGGGGCGCGACGGCGAACAGCACGAGGATGGCCTGCATCCCGAAGAAGCCGAAGCGCTCCCACAGGTCGCTCATGAACAGGGTGCGGAACCAGTTGGGCCAGGGGCGCAGCGAGGCGGAGCCGCTGTCCTTCCCCGGCGCCGGAGGGGCGGAGTCGGCGGCGGTCACGCGGGGCCTCCTTCAGCGCCGGTGGCCTGCGTCCTGGCCAGGTGCAGATGCGGACGGAAGGAGAGGTAGAGCCCGCCGACGGCGTTCTGCTCGCTCATGGGGGCCTGCTTCTGCTCGTGGACTTTGTTGAGGTTGGCGAGCGGGTTGGGGTCACCGCTCTCGGCGCCGTTGAGGTGGGCGTGCACGCTCGCGTAGACGTCCTGCGCGTCCTCCATGTCGGCGATGCCGGTGATGATGCGGTCGAAGGCGTCCTGGAGGTTGAGGTTCTCGCGCTGCGAGGAGGTGAGCTTCTGGGCGTTGTAGAAGTGGTGCTCCTTGCCGCGGTAGCTCTCGTAGAAGACGGAGACCAGCACCAGCAGCCGCTCGTAGGCGTGCCGGTAGACGGTGTTGAAGAAGTTCCAGGCTTCGTCCTCCTCGACCTCGCCGCGGATGACGCTGCCGAGGGACGCGCTGGCCAGCATGGCGCTGTAGGTGGCCAGGTGGACGCCGGTGGACAGCAGCGGGTCGAGGAAGCAGGCGGCGTCGCCGCACATCAGATAGCCGGGGCGGCCGAAGTTCTCCGCCGTGTAGGAGTAGTCCTGCTCCACCTTCATGCCGCTGACCTGCTCGGCACCGCCCAGCAGCTTGGTGACGGCGGGGCACTCGGCCAGCACCTGGTCGTAGACCTCCTGGATGCCGCCGAGCCGGTTCCGCTTCTCGTTGAAGATGTCCCGTCCGGTGACCAGGCCGATGCTGGTGGTGCCGTCGTGCAGCGGGATGACCCAGAACCAGCCGTCGGGCGCCGAGCAGACGGCGATGGCGCCCTCGGGCCCGCGGTCCAGCGGCTTGACGTTCTTCCAGTACGACCAGGCAGCCACGTTGCGGAAGATCTCGTGGTACTGGCGGTTCTTCACATGCCGGGCCGCCATGACGCCGCCGCGCCCGGAGGCGTCGATGACGTAGTCGAAGGCGATGCGCCCGCTGGTGGACGGGTCCTTGGTGCCGGCCCACTGCGCGGCGACGGGGCGCTCGCCGTCGAACTCCAGCTCCTTGACGGTGATGTCCTCCACGACCTCGACGCCCAGCGACTCGGCGTGCCGCAGCAGCAGTTCGTCGAACTCGGAGCGGATCACCTGCCAGGCGTTGGTGCCGTCGTCGCCCAGGTTGTCGAACTTGACCTCCCACTCCTCCGGGCCCCAGAAGAAGTAGGCGCCGCCCTTGGGCTGGAAGCCGTGCGCCTCCACCTTGTCCCAGACTCCGAGCAGTTCCAGGATCGGCCGGCACGACGGGAGGATCGACTCGCCGATGTGGTAGCGGGGGAAGCGGTCACGCTCCAGCAGGGTGACCTCGAAGCCCTGCTTCGCCAGCAGTCCGGCCGCCGTGGACCCGGCAGGCCCGCCCCCGATGACGAGGATCTGGGTGGAACCACGCATGAACTTCTCCATTCGTCCTGGGTCCTGGACAGGTCGGGTGCAAGGCGCGGACCCTCCCGGGCACGGTGCGCCGGAGTGCCGGAGCGGCAGTGGAGACGGCCTCGAAACGGAACCGCCCGTACATACGCGGACAGGGGCGCGCCCCGGATCGGGCGCGCCCCTCGGTGGTCGCCGGCTCCCAGCCGCGGCCTGCGCTCAGAGGCCAGTAGCGCTCAGACGCCGACAGCGCTCAGACGCGGGCAGCCGTCACCGGCTCGTCCCACGGCACGCGGTAGGAGTAGACGGGCTCGGTGGCCTTGACGCCGAGCTTGAGGAAGAAGGGGAGCACCAGGTCGCGTACGGCGCGCTGGAAGCCGTTGGTCGCGGCCTTCTGGTTGCCGGTCTTGCGCCCCTCCTTGATGATCTTCTCGACGCGGCCCTTGCGGATCTCCTCGAACGCGGCGAAGGCCCGCTCGGGCGCGGGCAGGTCCCGCAGGCACTTGGCGAGCACGATGGCGTCCTCCATGGCCATGGAGGCGCCCTGTCCGACATGCGGCGAGGTGGCGTGCGCCGCGTCCCCCACCAGGCAGACCCGCCCCTTGTACCAGGTCGGCAGGGACGGCATGTCGTAGATCGGGTAGCCGAGGATCCCGGCCGGGGTGTCCTCGATGAGCTGCGGCACCGGAAAGTGGTCCTTGCGGTGCTTGGCCAGCAGTCGCCGCTGCCACTCCTCGTGGGTGACGGCCTCGATCTCGCCCCGCTCGGGCTCCCGGGCCTGGTGGTAGTTCTCGAACCAGTAGATCTCTCCCCCGGGCGTGGTCTGGTGACCGAAGAACCCGTCGAGGCAGAACGACATCCGCATGGTGCCGTCCTCGGGCGCGCCGTACTTGGAGCGGGTGTAGCCGGCGGTGCCGATGACACCGGTGTACGTCGGCTTGGGCGCGCCGGGCAGCACCGAGTACCGCGTCCTGGAGTGGATGCCGTCGCAGCCCACCATGAAGTCGCCCTCAGCGGTCGAGCCGTCACGGAAGCGCACGGTGACGCCGTCGCCGGTCTCGGTGACGCTCTCGAAGAACTTCCCGAACTCGATCCGGATGCCCCGCTCGACGGCGGCCTCGCGCAGCCCCTTGTTCAGCAGTCCGCGCTTGAGCAGCAGCGTCTCGGCCGGGTTCTCACCGAGCTGTTTCCCGCGGTGGTTGAGGAAGGCCGTGCTGGTGGTGGGCGATCCGTACTGCTCGACGTCCTCCCTGATCCCGAGGGTTTCCAGCACGGCGAGACCGTTGGGTGCGAGGTTGAGGAAGGCACCCACGTCGTCGCGCGGTGCCTCGCTCGCCTCGTGGATGACGGCTTCGACACCGATCCGCTGGAGGAAGAGCGCCAGCACCGGGCCGGCGATCCCGCAGCCGATGAGCAGCGCCCTGCGCGACGGTGCCGGCGCTTGTGGGTTACCCATGCGATTCCTCGCCTCTCGTCAAGCCGGGCAGCGGGGCTGCTGCCGCCGTGCCGGGAGCGTAGGCAAGGGCACTTGCGGACCACTCGAACGCCGGCGCCGTGGGGGCGTACTGTCCAAGCTTCGCCGGGCAGCCATTCAGGGGCGCGGGGAACTGCGCGACAAGCCACAAACGGCCCGCAGTCCGCGACGGCGGGCAAGAGGCAGCCCCTCACCGGAACAAGCCCTCAGTGGTGGCCCCCCGGAACGCGGCGCGGTGCCGAGCGCTCCGTTCCCGGCTTGACGACGGTGAACTGGCCCATCATTCCCTGGTCCTCATGCTTGAGCATGTGGCAGTGGAACATGTACGGGGTGGCCGGGTCGACGTACTCGGGGACCGGCACCGCCAGCCGTACCGTCTCCTGCGGGCGCAGATAGACGGTGTCCTTGAGGCCGCGCAGCCGCTCGGGGGTGGGCCGGCCGCCGTAGGAGACGACGCTGAAGCTGGTGCCGTGCACATGGAAGGAGTGCGGCAGACCGTCGATGCCCTGCACGTCCCACAGCTCGACGGCGCGCGCCGGCGCGACCTGGTCGATACGGTTCATGTCCATGGACCGCCCGTTGATCTGGATGCCGGACAGTTCGAAGCTCCGCCGCTTCGCGGAGTCGGGCGCCGCCACCGGCTCTGGCGCCCCGGACAGCTTCGCGGGCAGCTCGCCGGAGCCGCGGAGCTTCTCCGCGGCGCGGAACTGGATGAGGTCGAAGGTGTCCTCGCCGCCGTCCAGCCGCCCGTTGGGGAAGCCCACGCCGAGGTCCGGCGGGAAGCTGCGCAGCACCACCTTCTCGCCGGGCTCGAAGGGCACCACGATCTCGGCGCGCTCGGCGGGCGCGAGCTGGAGGCGGCGCACTGGCAGGGGCGCGGGCAGCAGGCCGCTCTCCTGGGCGACGAGGTGGAAGGAGCGGCCGTCGGTGAGACCGAGGTTGTAGACGCGGGCATTGGACCCGTTCAGCACGCGCAGCCGCACCAGCCGGGTGGTGACCTGCAGATGCGGGTTGGGAGTGCCGTTGACGAAGATGTTGTCGCCGAGAACGCCGAGGGAGCCGGCGCCGGCCAGTTCTTCCATGAAGGAGACGCCGCGCAGCGACAGCGAGCCGTCGTCGTGGAAGGCGCGGTCCTGGAGGATCAGCGGCACGTCGTCGACGCCGTAGGTGTGCGGCAGGCCGGAGCTTTCGGAGTGCTCGTCCTCGATGAGGAAGAGTCCGGCGATGCCGCGCGTGACGTGGTCGGCAGTCTGGCCGTGCGGGTGAGGGTGGTACCAGAGGGTCGCCGCCGGCTGGTCGAGGCGCCAGGTGGGCCGCCACTCCGCGCCGGGCGCCACGGCCTGGTGCGGACCGCCGTCGAACTCGGCGGGCAGATGCATGCCGTGCCAGTGCAGCGTGGTGGTCTCCGGCAGCGCGTTGCTGAACGCGACGGAGACGGTGTCCCCGCGCCGCGCGCGCAGCGTGGGGCCGAGGAACGGCCCGTTGATGCCCCAGGTGGGTGTCTTCTTGCCGGGGACGAGGGAGCTGGTGCCGGTGCGTGCCTTGAGGGTGAAGTGCCGCCTGCCGCGCTTGTCCTTCTCGGGTTCCAGCAGCCGGGGGATGGCCACTCGGTTGCGGAAGTCCAGCTCGCCGACGTTGGACAGCTTGCGGTCGCGGTAGACCATCGCGAAGGTGACGCCGTAGGCGCCACCGGTCAGCGCGCCCAGGCCCAGCAGTGAGCCCGCGGTGATCAGGATGCGGCGGCGGACGACCCGCTTCCGGCTGCGGGCGGGCGGCCCGTCCTGCGAGCCGGTGGGGTCGGGGGTCGCGCTGTGCGGCGGTCTGGTCATCGCTCCATCATGCCGGAGAGACCTCAACGCTCGTACGAATCCGGGCACTTGACACCCGTACGGTCGAGCGGGACTCCACCGGGACACGGCATGCTGCCGCCGCGGCCTGCGCGGGTCGGTCCGCGTACGCCGGCCAGGCACGGCACGCACGCACAGCACGTTCCGACAACAGGCGGGAGGGCGTTCCCATGGCGGAGGTGTCCAGGACTGCTCTGGTAACCGGCGGCAACCGCGGCATCGGCCACGCCGTGGCGGCGCTGCTGCACGCTCGGGGGCACCGTGTGATCGTCGCGTCGCGGAACGGCGCCGAGGCCCGGTCCGCCGCCGAGCGGCTCGGCGACGGGGCACGCGGCGTGGCGCTGGACGTCACAGACGCCGAAGCGGTGGACCGACTGCCGGCCAGGGTGGGCGAGATCGGCATCCTGGTCAACAATGCCGGGGTGCAGCTCGACTGGGGCGAGCAGCCCACGGGGATCGACCTGGCGCTGGTCGAGAGCACGCTGGAGGTCAACCTGCTGGGCGCGTGGCGGATGGCGCAGGCGTTGGTGCCGGACATGGTGCGCCGGGGGTGGGGACGGGTCGTCAACATCTCCAGCGGCACCGCGTCGTTCGCCCTGGGCCTGCCCGGCGCGTGCCCCGCCTACTCCGTCTCCAAGGCGTCCCTGAACGCGCTGACGGTGCTGCTCGCCCGGGAGACGGAGGGCACCGGTGTGCTGGTGAACGCGATCAACCCCGGGCTGGTGCGCTCCCGGATGCGGCCCGACGCCGAGCAGTCGCCGCAGGAGGCGGCCGGGCACATCGTCCGCGCTGCCACGCTGCCCGACGGCGGCCCCTCGGGCGCCTTCCTGCGGCGGGAGGCCGTCATCGACTGGTAGCGGCCGACGGCACCGCACCGGGGCCCCGACTGTCCCCCCAGACATCTTCGAGGGCCCATCACTACTCCTGGGGCGTCAGCGCATTCCAGCCCTGCGGAGGTACTCCCAGTGATCAATGGCGTGAACAAGATCTTCATCTTCGTGGACGACCAGCAGAAGGCCAAGGAGTTCTGGACCGGGACCATGGGCTTCGGGCTCCACCTCGACTCCGAGGAGTGCCCGGGCGCGGGGTGGGTGGAGGTGGTGACGCCGGACAAGCGGACCATCCTCATCCTGGCGCAGCGCCCCGAGGGCATGCCCAGCACGGCGGGGCAGCGCTCGCACACGGCGTTCTATGTGGACGACATCCACAAGACGGTCGCCGAACTCCGGTCGCGTGGCGTCGAGATCGCGAACGACATCACCGAGGAGCACTGGGGCCTGTCGGCGGACTTCAAGGACCCGCTGGGCACCCTGTTCAACATCGGTGAGCGCACCGCGGAGGTCCAGCCTCCGGCCCCGAACAACTGACAGAGCAGCTGTGCGCCGTTGTGGCGGAAGAGCCCCTTCCGTCACGGCGGCGCTCAGCCACACCGGGGAGCGTCCGGCCGGTCCCGGCGGACGCGATCCTCCCCGGGACACGGGCCCGTATTACACCCGCAGGAGGTATCCATCGTGCCAGGGGACGACACGGCTGCCGGCGCCGACAACGACATCAGGGCCGGCCAGCCGACCCTCTTCACCGGGGAGATCGAGGCGATGGCCGCCTTCTACCGGACCATCGGCTTCGTGGAGACCTACCGGTTCCCCACCAAGGAGGAACCGGTCTTCATCACGCTCAAGTGGAGCGCGTTCCATCTGACGCTGGCCGACGGGGCAGCCGTACGCGACTCGACCGGGCTGCCGGACATCGGAACGTCAGGCAGCCACCGGTTCGACATCACCGTCATCGTCGAGGACGTCGACAAAACCGTCGGCGCGCTCCGCGAGGCCGGAGCACCTGTCGTACTCGAGCCCCGCGACCAGCCCTGGGGGGACCGGCACGCCTATGTGACCGACCCTGAGGGCAACTACGTGCAGATCACCACGCACAGCAACCACGATTTCGGCTGGAGCGGCGTATGACCGGATCCGGTCGCGCTCGAGCCGGACTTGAGGCGCGGTTGGGATCCTGGCCGGTGCGTCCGGTCACATCGCTGCGACCTCCGCACGAAAGAACAGCCTTCGAAGGGAGCCAGCTGTGACCACGACAGGTCGGCAGCCGCCAGCGCAACAGCAGGAACAGCCGCCCCTCGCCTACCCGTTCGGCGAGCCCCCCCGCCTCGACCTGCACCGCGCCTACGCCAGGCTGCTCGCCGAGGCCCCGCTGACCCGGGTGACGATGCCGCACGGCGGCACCGCCTGGCTGGCGACGGGATACGAGGCGGTGCGCGAGGTGATGTCCTCGCCCGCCATCAGCCGTGCCGCGGCGGCGGAGAACCCGGCGATACCCCGGCTGATGCCCGAACCCCCGCCCGCCGGGACGATCATGACGCTCGATCCGCCCGAGCACTCCAGGCTGCGCCGCCTGGTCAGCAAAGCGTTCACGGCGCGCCGGGTTGAGGCCATGCGCCCGCGCATCCAGAAGGCCGTAGACGAACTGCTGGACGGCATGGTGGCGCACGGCGCTCCGGCCGATCTGGTGCGCCATCTGGCGGTTCCGCTGCCGGTGCGGGTCATCTGTGAGGTGATGGGTGTCCCGGTGGAGGACGAGAAGCACTTCCGCGCCTTCACCGAAGGAATCATGGGCACCACGGCCTTCGACTCGGACGAGGTCAAGGCCGCCATGGGCAACTTCTTCGGCTACTTCGCCCAACTGGTCGCCGAGCGCCGCACCAACCCCACCGACGACCTGCTCGGCGCGTTGGTGACCGCGCGGGACGACGACGACAAGCTGACCGAGCAGGAGCTGGTGTGGCTGGGCGTGGCGCTGCTCATCGGCGGCCACGAGACCACCCTGAACCAGATCACCAACTTCACCTACGTGCTGCTGCACAACCCCGCACGCGCTCAGGAACTGCGCGAGCACCCCGAGCTGTGGCCCAGGGCCGTCGAGGAGCTGCTGCGGTACGTACCCACCGGCGCGGGCTCGGCCTTCGCGAGCCTGGTGACCGAGGACACGGTGCTGCACGGGGTGCCGGTCGCCGCGGGCGAGGCGGTGATCGTCGACCTGGGTGCGGCGAACCGTGACCCGGCCGCCTTCGACCACCCCGATGAGCTGGACTTCCACCGGGAGCCCAACCACCATCTGGCGATGGGGCACGGCGCCCACTTCTGTCTCGGCGCCCAACTCGCCAGGATGGAACTGCACATCGCGCTCGGGACCCTCCTCAGCCGCTTCCCGGGGCTGCGGCTCGCGGTGGCGGAGGAGGAGCTCACCTGGCGTAGGGGATCGCTGATACGCGGCCTGGACGAGATGCCCGTCGCCTGGTGACCGATGCCGCCCGACGCCGGCAGCTCGCTCCGAGCCAGCCCCGGCCCCCGACCGCCCACAACCTCATAGCACCCACAGTGCGGAGTTGGAGAAATGACCACCACAGCGGAGAATACGGTGCCCCCGGAATCGGGGCCGTACCCCAAGCGCTGGCTGGCGCTCGGGGTCCTGCTCGCAGCGGCCTTCATGGACCTGCTGGACGTCACGATCGTCAACATCGCCTTACCCGACATCCGCAACGATCTGAGCGCCGGCTATGCGGCGTCCCAGTGGGTGGTGACGGCGTACACCCTCGCCTTCGGCCTCGGGCTGATCACGGGTGGCCGGATGGGGGACCGCTACGGACGCAAGCGGATCTTCCTGCTGGGCATCGGCCTGTTCACGCTCTCCTCGCTGCTGTGCGGTCTCGCGCCCAGCGTCGAGGTGCTGGTGACCGCGCGTGCGGTGCAGGGCATCGCCTCGGCGCTGATGGTGCCGCAGATCATGGCGACGGTTTACGCGATCTTCCCGGGCAACGAGCGCGGTGGCGCCAGCGGTGCCTACGGTGCCGTGACGGGACTGGCCGCGGTGGCCGGGCCGCTGCTGGGCGGCGTGTTCGTCGCCTATGACGTGCTGGGGCTGGGCTGGCGTGCGGTCTTCCTCGTCAACGTGCCGATCGGGGTGGCGGCGCTGTTCGCCGCCTCCGTCCTGGTGCCGGAGACCAAGTCGGACTTCCCGCTGCGGATGGACATTCTCGGTGTCGTCCTGGTCAGTGCCAGCCTGCTGCTCCTGCTGTACCCCCTGGTGCAGGGGCGTACCAGTGGCTGGCCCGCCTGGATGGTCATCGCGCTGATCGCCGCGCCGGTCGTCATGGTCGGCTATGCGCTGCACGCCCGCGCGAAGGAACGAAGGGACCACTCGTCGCTGGTGCCGCTGCGGCTGTTCGGACAGCCAGGGTTCAGCGCGGGCACCATTGTGCTGTTCGTCTTCGACGCCACGATGATCGGGTTCTTCCTGGCGATCTCGCTCACGCTCCAGATCGGGCTCGGCTACAGCGCCATGCGCACCGGTCTGCTGTTCCTGCCGTGGGCGATCGGCGCCGGCCTCACCTCCGGTGCCGCCGACGGTCTGGTCGGCAAGCTGGGACGGCATCTGCTGACCGCCGGTGCGCTGGTGATGGCCGCGGGCATGCTGTGGTTCTCGATGGCGCTGGAGCCGGGCGCGAGCTGGTACGAGCTGGCTCCGGGGCTGTTCCTCGCGGGCATCGGCATGGGCGGCGTGATCGGCCCGGCCTTCACCGTCGCCGGCGCCCATGTGGAGGGCCGGGACGCGGGGGCGGCCGCCGGATCGCTGAGCGCCGCCGTACAGCTCGGCAACGCGACAGGCGCCGCACTGCTGGGCGTCCTGCTGTTCACACCGCTCGCCAACGCCGCACCCGACGCGTATGACGGGCACGACAAGCAGTTGCGATCCGAACTGATCGCGGCCGGCACCCCGGCGGCCGAGGCGCGGGAGCTCTCCGGCGAGCTGCGCCCCTGCTTCCTCGACTACGCCAAGGAGGAGAACCCCGACAAGCAGCCTGCCAGTTGCGGCACGGCGTTCGCCAAGGCCGGCAGCGATCCCAAGGTGCAGCAGGCCGTGGACAAGGCGGTCGACGCCAGTCGCGCCGACATGTTCACCGACACCTTCGGGCGCTTCGTATGGTTCACGGTCAGCGGCCTCGTCGTCGTCGCGCTGCTCGCCCAGACGATGCCGCGCGAGGTGCGCGGCTACGAGAGCTGGGGCGAGGAGGGTGAGGGCGAGGAGAAGGACCGCGCGGAAGCCAAGAGCTGACGCCGCTCCTCACGTACGACCACCTCACCTGGCCAGACGCTCGGCTGGATGCCCCAGCCGAGCGTCTGGCGTGCCTACGACGCTGAGCGCCCGTCACGAAGCCCTCAACTGAGGGGCGACTTTCGGCCTGCTGATCGTTCGCGCTGTGTTTGCCGCTCCATCCGTCAACAGCGGTAAGTGCAGCACTGGATGGCCTTCTTTCGAGGGAGTCGAGAAGAGGGTGGCGCCACACCACCGACCTGCGCCATGATCCAGTCCTTGCGCCAACGGCGTTGCGGTTGGCGCGTTTTCGACTGTCCAAGTGACGGGGGCGCAGGTGAACGTCGATTGAAGCCTGGCATAGATACACACGACACAGCGGGTCACGGCGCGAGCTGCCCGACCGCGGCACTGTCCCGTTCGCCGGGTCAACAGCAGCCTGTCCTCGGAGCGTTCTCGTTGGCGGGGTTTCCAGATGAGCGCACAGGGGTGGAACTCCTCACCGCCTATGCGCGCAGCGGTGCGAGCCTGCTCGAAATCGGCGCTCCGGCGACAGACCCGTGGCTGGACGGCCCGACCATCGCCGCGGCCCATCGCCAGGCAGGACCGGGACACGGCATGGACGTCACGGTCGCCACGGTGCAGCAGGTGACGGCCGTCACCAGCACGCCCGTCATCACGATGAGCTACTGGGCCACCGTCCTGGCGTACGGCCCGCAGCGCACAATTCGCGATCTGGCTGCCGGCGGAGCTGCGGGGTGCTTCGTTCCCGACGTCCCCCCGGAAAGCGTCGCGGCGTGGACGGCCGAAGCCGCCCGTGCTGGAATCAGCGCTCCTCTACTGGCCGGCCGCGAGTCGTCGTCCGCCGAGCTGACCGCCACATGCCGGGCCGCCACAGGATTCCTCTACGCACCAGCGGCCGCCGGACAGCGCACGGGCTGTTCCGCGGAGCTGGACCTCGAAGGCCTCGCCTCCTTCGTCGCGTCACTGCGGCGTGCGGCTCCGGCAACTCCGGTCCTCGCCGGCATCGGGGTCTCCACTCCTGCCCTGGCCGCTTCCATCGTCCGTCGGACGGACGTGGCCGGGGTGGTGGTCGGCACTCCGCTGCTGCGCGCACTCGCCGAGGGCGGCCTGCGCGGAGCCGCCGTTCTGGTGGAGCAGTTCGCCGCCGCCCTCACTCGCCCGGGTTCACCGGCATCGGCACCGTCGCATGGGCGGGCGGCACCCGGGCCGGGCCCGGACGGATTCAGCCCTGGCGGTCATCCCGGCTGTCGAGGAACGAGGTGATGTGCTTGCCGGCCCTGAAGACCGGGTCGGCGACGATCTCGCGCAGCAGCGGGACGGTGGTGTGCACCCCGGGCCCGGCGATACGGAACTCGGCCAGTGCCCGGTCCATGCGGTCCAGCGCCTCGTCCCGTTCGGGTGCCCAGCAGATGACCTTCGCCAGCAGCGAGTCGTACTGCGGCGGCACCTTCCAGCCCGCCCGGCCATGGGTGTCCACCCGCACGAACGGGCCGCCCGGCGGGACGAATTCGTCCAGGGTGCCCGGCGCGGGCGCGAAGTCCCGTGCCGGGTCCTCCGCGTTGACCCGGCACTCGACGGCCACCCCGCGCGGCACCAGGTCCTCCTGGGTCATCCGCAGCGCCTCACCTGAGGCGACCCGGATCTGCTCGCGCACCAGATCGACCCCGTACACCGCCTCGGTGACCGGATGCTCCACCTGAATACGGCAGTTCATCTCCATGAAGGAGAAGCCCTCGTCGTGCACCAGGAACTCGAAGGTGCCCGCGCCGGTGTAGCCGATCGCGCGGGCGCCGCGCACCGCGGCGCGGGCCATGGCCGAGCGCAGTTGCGGATGCAGCCCCGGCCCCGGGCTCTCCTCGATCAGCTTCTGGTGCCGGCGCTGTACGGAGCAGTCCCGCTCGCCCAGGTGGAGCACGGTGCCGTGTCCGTCGGCGAGCACCTGCACCTCGATATGGCGGGCGCTGTCGCAGTACCGCTCCATGTAGACGCGGTTGTCGCCGAAGACGGCCTGCGCGGTCGCCCGGGTCTGCCGGTAGGCGGGCAGCAGGTCGGAGGTCTGCCGTACGACGGTCATCCCGCGGCCCCCGCCGCCGGCGGCCGCCTTGATGATCAGCGGGTAGCCGATCCTGGAGGCCAGATCGGACGCCTCGGCGGCGCTGTCCACCGTGCCGGGGCTGCCCGGCAGCACCGGCAGCCCCGCGTCCGTCATCAGCGACCTGGCCACCGCCTTGTCGCCGAGCCTGGCCAGCACTTCGGGGCGCGGCCCGATGAACGTCAGCCCGTTCTCCGCGCAGATCTCCGCGAAGTCCGGGTCCTCGGACAGGAATCCGTAGCCCGGATGGACGGCGTCGGCCCCGGTGCGCAGCGCCGCCTCGATCACGGCCGGCGCCGACAGATACGACTTGCGGGGTGCCCCCGGGCCGATCTGCACCGCGGCGTCCGCCGCGTGCACATGGCTGCTGTCCTTGTCGGCCGTCGAGTGCACCGCCACGGTGCGGATGCCCAGCTCGCGGCAGGTCCGCATCACCCGTATCGCGATCTCGCCCCGGTTGGCCACCAGCACGGTGCCGAAGCCCATCTCACGCCCCCTCGTCCTGGCTGCCGCCGGTGGCGTCGTCGGGGTCGATCAGCACCAGCGGCTCGCCGTACTCGACGGGCTCGCCGTCGCCGACCAGCACCTCGACCACCCGCCCTGGGCGGGTGGCCTCCAGCGGGTTCATCAGCTTCATCGCCTCGATGATGCCGAGCTGCTGACCCTGCTCCACGTGGTCGCCCGGCTGGACGAAGGGGGGTGCGCCGGGTGACGGGGCCGCGTAGAAGGTGCCGACGAGGGGCGCGCATTCGCGGTGCCCCTCGAGGATGTCGTCTCCGGCGCCCCCCGCGGCGCCGGTTCCGCCTTGCGGCTCCAGGACGACGGAGGACGGCTGGCCGCGGTCCTGTTCCCACTCGACCTCAACGCTTGCCGCGCCGAGTGCGATCCGGACCCTGCGGGGCTTGTCCGGACCCACCCGGACAACCTCCGCGATGCTGCGGCAGATGTCCGCGAGGGCCAGGCCGTTGTTGTCGTAGTCCAGCCCGGAAAATGTGTCGTCGGAGCCCTGTGTCTGGGTGAGCTCACTCATGAGTGCCTCTCGATCGGTAATGCGTACCCCGCATGGGTGCTGCGCTTGCCCACCCTGCGCCCCTGGCGCAGACTGCCCAAGCTTCGCGGGTTCCTTTTAAGGGGCGCGGGGAACTGCGCGCCAAGCCACAACGGACAGGCAGCCCGCAGCAAACGGACCGGGCCACCCCCTCCCCGGACCTCACGCGCCGTCCGCGAGTCCGAAGGACCGGAAACGGCGTCTCCGTGCGGTCACCGACTCCTGACCCGGCGCGGAGCGCAACTCCCGGAGGGCTGCCACAACAGCCCTCCGCACGGAGTCGCTCAGGGTGGCCGTATCCACATGACCGCCGCCCTCGGGCTCGGGGATCACCCCGTCCACCACGCCGAGCCTCAGCAAGGACGCCGCATCAAGTGCCAACTCATCGGCGGCGACAGCCGCCTCCGCGGCGTTCTTCCACAGGATGGCCGCGCAGCCCTCCGGACTGATCACCGAGTAGGTCGCATTCGCGCAGATCAGCACGCGGTCGGCGACGCCGAGCGCGAGCGCGCCTCCGCTGCCGCCCTCGCCGGTCACCACGGCGACCACCGGTACCGGCAGCGACCCCATCAGCCGCAGGTTCTCGGCGATGGCGCCGGACTGGCCGCTCTCCTCCGCGGTGAGCCCGGGGTAGGCGCCGGGGGTGTCGATCAAGGTGACGACGGGCAGGCCCAGCTTCGCCGCGAGCCGCATCAGCCTGGCCGCCTTGCGGTAGCCGGCGGGCGAGGGCATGCCGAAGTTGCGGGCCACCAACTCGGCGGTGGTGTGGCCCTTCTGGTGCCCGATGACCATCACGGGAAGCTCGTCCAGACAGCCGATCCCGCCGACGATCGCCGGGCACTCCTCGCCCGCGCGGTCGCCGTGCAGCTCGACGAAGCCGTCCAGCCAGAAGCCGATGTGCTCGAGGGTGGTGGGCCGGCCGGCCTCGCGGGCGAGCTGTACGCAGTCCCAGGCGGGCAGCTGGTCCAGCAGCTGGCTGTCCCGGACGACCGGATCCTCCTCGGCGCTGCCCCAGGCGGGTGCCGGCGTGTCCGAGACGGCCAGCAACCGCGCGAGCCTGGCCCGCAGTTCGCCGCGTTCCCACACGTCGTCCACCAGTCCGTGGGCGCGCAGGAATTCGGCGGTCTGGAAGCCGTCCGGCAGCTGCTGGCGGATGGTCTGCTCGATGACGCGCGGCCCGGCGAACCCCATCCGGGCGCCTGGCTCGGCGACCACCACGTCCGAGAGGGTCGCGAAGGAGGCGGCGACTCCGCCGTAGGTCGGATCGGTGACCAGGGTGACGGTCAGCAGCCCGGCCTCGTCCAGCTCGGCCAGCGCGTTGCTGGTCTTGGCCATCTGCATCAGCGACAGCGCCCCCTCCTGCATCCGCGCACCCCCTGAGGCGGTGACGAGCAGAAGAGGGGTGCGGTCCCGCAGCGCGTGCTCGGCGGCCGTGGTGACCGCCTCGCCCGCCGCGACGCCGAGGCTGCCGCCGAAGAAGCGGAAGTCCATCACGGCCGCGGTCAGCGGGCGCCCCTCGACGCGGCCCCGCACCGCGAGTACGGCGTCCTGCTGGCCGGTCCTGTGGCGGGCCTGCTGGAGCCGTTCGGCGTACGGACGCTGGTCCACGAAGTCGAGCGGGTTGTGCTGCGTGGAAGGTACGTCGAGGTACTGGACGCTGCCCTCGTCGAAGAGCTGGGCTATCCGCGCGGGTGCGTCCAGGCGGGCGTGTGCCCCGCACTCGGGGCACACGTGCAGCAGCCGCTTGTACCGCTTGCCGTAGACGAGGGAACGGCAGTTGGTGCACGAGACCCAGGAGGGGTGTTCCGTTGTCAGCGTTGCTGAGGTTGTCATGTCAGTCCCTTGGGTTCGCGGCGCGCGGCCGTCAGTAGGCGGCATCCACCTCGTAGATGCCGAACGGCACCGCCAGCCGCGTGTCCCGGTACGGGCGCAGCGGGGCGGTGTCGTCCTTGTGGGTGGCGCCCTCCTCCCACGCGCGGAAGGCCGCCATGCCGGACCAGCGGCTGACGACGACGAGCGCGGTGGGGTCGGCCGGTGAGCGCAGCAGCTCGTTGCCGAGCATGCCGGGCACCTGTGCCATCCGCTTGCTGACCTGGTGGTACGCCGCGCGCACCGCGGCCAGCTGCTCGTCGTCGTACGCCGCCTGGTGGACCAGTACGCGGACCTCAGCGGGCATCCGAGCCCTCCGAGCCCGCCTTGCCGGGTACGTGTGCGACGACCGTCATGGTGTTGAAGGAGCCCTGGGAGCGGTAGGGGTGCAGCCGCTCGCGGTGGGCGAGGTGGGCCTCGCTGGTCTCGAACTCGCGGAAGCCGGGCTCGTCCACCCAGTCGCTGACGATGTAGTAGGTGGACTCCTCGTCGGCGGACTTGGACAGCCACTGGCCCAGGCAGGCGGGGTGGCCGGTGACGGCCTCGGTGCTGCCGCGCCACACCTTCTCGAAGTCGGCCTCCATGCCGGGGTTGATCTGCATCCGCAGCAGCACCCGGAACTGGCCCTCTGTCCTGGCTTCGGTGGTCACGAGATCCCTCCGTCCACGCCGATGGTGGCGCCGGTGACATAGCGGGACAGGTCGCTGGCCAGCCACAGGATGGCGCCGGCGACCTCGTCGGGGGTGCCGAGCCGGCCCAGCGCGGTCTTGGCGCTGTACCGCTCGATCATGAGTTTCTGCTGGTCCTCGGGCATCTTGTGCAGGTTCTCCGTCTCGATGACGCCGAGCGCGACGACGTTGAAGCGGATGCCCTTGGCTCCGAACTCCTTGGCCAGCGAGCGGTTCAGGCCGACCAGTGCGGCCTTGGTGGCGGTGTAGTGGGAGCGCAGCGGGATGCCCGCCTCCACCGCCTTGGAGCCGATGCTGACGACGGACGAGCCCTCGCCCAGCAGCGGCAGCGCCGCCTGGATGACCAGGTGGACGCCGGTGAGGTTGGTGTCGACTATCCGCCGCCACTCCTCCAGCGGCAGCTCGGCGTAGGGGATGTGGCTGATGGCGCCCGCGTTGTTGACGACCAGGTCCAGCCGGCCCCAGCGGGTGCGGGCCTCGGCGATGAGGGCGCCGACGCTGTCCGGGTCCGAGACGTCGGCGCAGACCACGTGGTGGTCGCCGTCGGTCTCCTTGAGCGCTGCCTCCAGCGAGGCGACGGCCTCGCTCTCCTTCTGATAGCAGGTCAGCACATCGGCGCCGGCCTCGGCCAGGGCGAGCGCGATGCCCCGGCCCACTCCCCTGGTACCGCCGGTGACCAGGGCTTTCTTGCCCTTGAGGCCGAGATCCATAAGTTCCTCCGTAGCGGGTCGTATGTCACAGCAGCAGCGTGAGGGCCGCGCAGTTGACGAACAGGGCGAGCACGGTCAGCGCGCTGCGGCGCTGGTTCCAGGCGCCCCAGCGCCGGCGCGGGTCGTGGTCGGCGAAGTCCGCGGGCAGGTTGTCCGGGTCGAGGGTCTGCACCCACTTGTTGACCGGGACGTTCTTGGTGAGCGAGATGACGACGGTGGCCGCCGCCAGTACGGCACCCGCGACGAACAGGCCGCGGGCCACCGCGTGCGGGCTGACCGCCGCCAGCCAGATGTCCCCGGCCAGCGTGCCGAGCAGACAGATCGGCATGGCCGGGTCGTAGCGGGTGGCGAAGAACGCGTGCGCGTGCACGTACCGGTCGGCGGGCAGCACCGCCAGCAGCGGCCAGCCGCCGAGCTGGGTGCCGAACAGGACTCCGGCGGCCAGCCCGTTGAGCAGGACGACGAGCGGGGCGAGATACGCGATCACTGGGCCGCCGCTGCCTTCGCCGCTTTTTCGATCTTCTCCTTGATGAGCTTCATCTGGATGGCCGTGTTGCGGTTCAGATGCTCGGTCATGCCGTCGTCGGTGACCGGCGCGGCCTCCTTCATGTGGAAGTCCTGCACCCAGCGCATCTTCACGCCGTCGCCCTCGGGCAGATACTCCCAGTAGATGTTCATGTACTCGAACGGCCCGGTCTCCACCCGGTGGGCCCGCACCTGGCGTTTGGCGGGGTCGGGGACGCGCTTGGAGACCCAGCTCCAGGCGTTGCCGTCCTCGTCCGGGTGCATGGTGAGCCGGAAGACGATCTCCCGGCCGTGCTCCGAGTCGTTCTCCTCCAGCACCTCGACGGCCGCGTACTCGCTGAACAGGTTCGGCCAGGACTTCAGGTCGTTGGTCATGTCCCAGACCAGGTCCATCGGCGCGTCGATGACGATGCTGTTGTCGGTGTGGCCCGCCATGGCGGTTCCCTCCTCAACTGACGTGGTGTCCCTGCGGATGCCCCAGGACGAGTGCGGCGTTGAAGCCGCCGTGGCCGCGGGCGACGACCAGCGCGGTACGCAGCTCGGCCCGGCGGGGCTCGCCGAGGACGAGGTCGATCTCGTATCCGGGCGCCGGAGCGGCCGGGCCCGCCGTGTGCGGGATGGTGCCGTCGCGCAGCGCGAGCAGCGCCGTTGCCGCGTCCAGTGCCGCTCCCCCGCCGTAGAGCCGCCCGGTGAGCGTCTTGGGCGCGGTCACCGGGACACCGCGCGGCCCGAACACCTCGGCCAGCGCCTCGGCTTCGGCGCGGTCGGCCTCCGGCACGCCGAGCGCGTCCGCGAAGACCACGTCCACGTCGGCCGGGTCCAGCCGCGCATCGGCCAGCGCGGTGCGGACGGTGCGGGCCAGTACCGGGCCGCGGTCGGAGTCCGGCGGCGGGTCGAAGGCGGCGGCGTAGCCCAGCACCCGGCCGTAGCCCTGCCCGGCGCCGCGGGCCTCGGCCGCTTCGGCGTCCTCGACGACGAGCAGCGCACCGCCCTCGCCGGGCAGGTAGCCGGAAGCCTCCGCGTCGAACGGCAGATAGGCACGCGCCGGGTCCTGCACGGTGGACAGCTGCCCGGTGGACAGCTGCGCCGTCAGCCCGTAGGGGCACAGGGAGGCGTCGGTGCCGCCCGTCATCACCAGCTTGGCGCCGGTACGGACCAGCCGCCGCGCCTGGCCGATGGCGTCGAGACCGCCGGCCTGTTCGCAGCACAGCACTCCGCAGGGGCCGCGCATACCGTGCCGGATGGAGATCTGTCCGGTGGTTGCCGCGTAGAACCAGGCGATGGACTGGTAGGCGCCCACCCAGTCGGGGGCGTGCTGGTAGAGGTTCTCCATCTCGTGCTGGCCGAATTCGGTGCCGCCGGAGGAGCTGGAGGTGACCACGGCCATCTCGTACTCGGCCAGTTCGGCGGGGGTCACCTGGGCGTCGGCGATGGCGGCCTCGGCAGCGGCGAGCCCCAGATGCGTCCAGCGGTCGGTCTGCTGGATCAGCCTGCTGGGCACCCGCTCCTTGGCCACGAAGCCGGGCACCTGGCCGGCGAGCCGCACCGGGTAGGGCGCCGGATCGAACAGGGTGATCCGGCCGATGGCCGAGCGGCCCGCCAGCACCGAGCTCCAGTGCTCCTCGGTACCGATGCCGGTCGGTGCCAGCACGCCGAGCCCGGTGATCACGGGGGCGCGGGTGGGGGTGGTGACGCCGGTCGCGGAGGCGGGCGCCGTGGTGGTCGCGGCGGGGCTCATCGGGCGCTCCCCTCGTAGGCCACGGCCCCTGGCCTGGCCAGCACGGTGGCGCTCTGGAAGCCGCCGAAGCCGCTGCCGACGCTGAGCACCACGTCCATGGCGTGCTCGCGCGCGGTGCGCGGTACGTAGTCCAGGTCGCACTCGGGGTCGGGGTTGTGCAGGTTGGCGGTGGGCGGGACGACCTGCCGGTCCAGTGCGAGGGCGCAGGCGGCCACCTCGATGGAGCCGATGGCACCCAGCGAGTGGCCCACCATGGACTTGATGGAGCTGACCGGGACCCGGTAGGCGTGCTCGCCCAGGCTGCGCTTGAAGGCTGCCGTCTCGTGGCGGTCGTTCTGCTTGGTGCCGGAGCCGTGCGCGTTGATGTAGTCGACGGCCGTGGGGTCGAGCCTGGCCCGGTCCAGGCAGACGCGGATGGCCTCGGCCATCTCCCGTCCGTTGGCCTTCAGTCCGGTCATGTGGAAGGCGTTGCTGCGGCCCGCGTAGCCGACGATCTCGCCGTAGATCCGCGCGCCGCGCGCCTCGGCCGCGGCCTTCTCCTCCAGCACCAGCACGGCGGCGCCCTCGCCGAGGACGAACCCGTCGCGTTCGGCGTCGAAGGGGCGGGAGGCGTGCTCGGGGTCGTCGTTGTTGGGCGAGGTGGCCTTGATGGCGTCGAAGCACGCGGAGGTGATCGGCGAGAGCGGCGCGTCGGTCGCCCCGGCGAGCACCACGTCCGAGCTGCCCTCCTCGATCAGCTGTACGCCGTGCCCGATGGAGTCCAGGCCCGAAGTGCAGCCGGTGGAGATGAGCGCGACCGGGCCCTCGGCGCCGACCTCCCAGGCCACTTCGACGGCCAGGGTGGAGGGCACCATGTAGCCGTACAGGTGCGGCACTCCGTAGGTGTGGTCGACCAGCCAGTGCTTGCCGGCGTCGCTGAGCAGGACGTACTCCTCCTCCAGGCCCATGGTGCAGCCCACGGCGCTGCCGATGCTCACGCCTGTCCGGGCCGGGTCGGCGGCGGCGAAGTCGTATCCGCTGTCCTCGACCGCCTCCCTGGCGCTGACGACGGCGAACTGTGCCGCCCGGTCCATCCGGCGGATCTGCCGAGGGCTGAGTCCCTCGGCGACGGGGTCGAAGTCGGCCTCGGCCGCCATCCGGGAGCGGAAGTCGGTGGGGTCGAACAGGGAGATGCGGCGGGTCGCGGTCCGGCCGTCGGACAGCAGCTTCCAGAACGCCTCCCGGCCCACGCCGCCGGGTGCGACCACGCCGACGCCGGTGACGACCGCCCTGCGGCCGGTCGCCGCGTCACGGGTCACGGTCACGAGGCACCGCCGACCGACGGGTTGGGCTGCTCGGGACGGGCCGGCTTCTCGGTGTCCACATGGCCCAGGTCGGGGCGGGGCGCCAGCGGCGAGAGGTGGAAGGCCGCGTGCGCGGGCTCGGTTCCGGTGTTCACCAGCCGGTGCCGTACGCCGATGGGGACCAGCAGCGAGTCGCCGGGGCCGAGCGCGACGACCTGCCCGTCCATCGTCATCTCCAGCCGGCCGGTGACGACGTGCAGGAACTCCTCGGAGTACGGGTGGTAGTGCTCGGTGACGTGCTCGCCCGGCGCCAGGGTCAGCACTCCGCCGAAACCGCTGGTGCATCCCGTGGTCTTCGGGCTGAGCGTGGTCCTGATGTCGCCGCCCCGCCGGGTGTTGGCCTCGACGTCGTCGGCGTGCACCCGGACGGTGCGCGTGATCTCGGTGGTCACTGACCCCCGCCTCCTTCGGTTTCCTTGGCTGGTGTTGGCCCCTCGCCCAGCGCGGGGACCTTCGCAGCCGGCCCTACAACTCCGCTCGAAGCGCCGTTGATGGCCGGGGCCCCCTGTCTCCCCAGTCGGACTCGAGTGCGGGGCGAGTGGCATGCGGCGAGATGGGGCGGCCGTGTCCGCGACAGCGAGGAGCAGCCATGCCGTTCGCCGCCATCACCTACGACATCAAGGCGGGGTACGAGAAGGAGATCTCCGAGATCTTCGGCAACTTCCGGCGGGTGGGCTCGCCTGTCGTGCAGGACGAGGCGGGCGGCGAAGCCGCCCGCATCCTGTCCACCGCCGTCTTCATCAGGGACGACACGATGGTCCGGGTCATCGAGTACGAGGGGGACCTGGACGCCATCGCCCGCCACATGGCCACCCAGCCGGGGGTGCGCGAGGTGGAGGAGAAGCTGGCCCCGTATCTGTCCCGGCCCCGGGCGACCGACACCGTCGAGGGCTTCATCGCCACGTTCCGCCGCTCGCTGCTGACCTGCATGGCGCAGATGTCGGTCCGGGACGCCGCCTGACCGCACCCGATCCGACCGCACCCGACCGCCCGACCGCCCGACCGCCCCGACCGCCCCGACCGCCAGAAGGAACTCTCCGTGCTCACACGCAGAAAAGTGCTCAGGGTCGGTGCGACGGCCGCGGCGCTGGCCGCCGCACCGGCCGGTCTCGTCGTCGGCAGCCGGTCGGGCACTGCACGGGCGGCCGAGTCGCCGTTCACCACCCCGCTGAAGGTGCCCGCCCCGCTGCGCCCGGTGCGGCTGGCCGGCCACGACTTCTACCGGCTCACGACCCGGGAGGCGGACGTCACGCTGCTGCCGGGCACCACGACCCGGATCCGCTCCTTCAACGGGGCGATGAGCCCGCTGATCGTGGCCCGGCGGGGGAGGCCGGTCGTCATCGAGCAGGTCAACAGGCTGAGCGTGCCGTTCTCGATGCATCTGCACGGCGGCCACACCCCGCAGCGCTCGGACGGCCACCCGATGAACCAGGTGAAGCCGGGGGAAAGCAGGCTCTTCCGTTACCCCAACGAGCAGCGCGCCGCCACCCTGTGGCTGCACGACCACTCGCACGAGGACCACGCGGAGAACATCTACCGCGGGCTGGCCGCGACCTACCTCCTCACCGACGACTTCGAGGAGCAACTGCCGCTGCCCAAGGGCCGGTACGACGTGACGCTGCAGTTGCGCGACGCCAAGTTCCAGGGCGACGGCCGGCTCGACTGGGATCTGCACGGCTTCGACGAGCGGCACACCATTCTCGTCAACGGCCGGCCGCGGCCCTACTTCGAGGTGGCCGCCCGCAAGTACCGGCTGCGGCTG
The DNA here is from genome assembly GCF_017676365.1 of Streptomyces oryzae. Taxonomy (GTDB): domain Bacteria; phylum Actinomycetota; class Actinomycetes; order Streptomycetales; family Streptomycetaceae; genus Streptomyces; species Streptomyces oryzae. The sequence continues at coordinate 11,953 of NZ_JADKMA010000040.1, read as the reverse complement.
GTCAACACCGCCAACGAGCGGCCGTTCCTGCTCCAGCTCGGCGACGGCGAGGAGTTCACCCACATCGCGACGGACGGCGGGCTGCTGCCCGAGCCCGTACCCACCCGGGTGCTCCAGCTGTGGCCGGGCGAGCGGCAGGAGATCGTCGTCGACTTCTCCCGCCACGGCGTCGGCCGGAAGCTGGTGCTGTCCAACACCTACCCGTACGAGGGCGAGTCCGGGGAGGTCATGCGCTTCGACGTGGTGCGGGAGGCGAGCGACCCGAGCCGCGTCCCCGGCAAGCTGCGGCCGGTGCCCGACCTGGGGACGTCGGCCGTCGAGCGCGAGTTCACCATGTCATTCGACGCGAAGACCGGCCAACACCTGATCAACGGCAGGCCGTTCGACATGCACCGGGTGGACATCCGGCCCCGGCTCGGCGTCGCGGAGACCTGGAAGATCGTCAACGGCGACGGCGAGTACGGCATCCCGCACTCGATGCACCCGCACCTGGACGCGTTCAAGGTCCTGGACCGCAACGGGAAGCCACCGGCGCCGGGTGAGGCCGGGCTCAAGGACACGGTGACGGTGCCGGCGGGCGAATACGCCCGCATCCAGGTCCGTTTCACGGAGCACACGGGGCTGTACATGTACCACTGCCACATGCTCAGCCATGTCCAGATGGGCATGATGGGCCAGATGGAGATCACCCGGTAGCGGTGTGGCACTCCCCCTCGGGCCGCTCGGGCAGCCCGGCCGCCGCGGTGTGCAGCAGCGTGAGGGCCTGGGGGAGGAAGGGGTTGGGGTCGGTGGTGCGCCGGGTGGCGTAGACGCGGCGGGTGTGCGTGGGGTCGGTGAGCCGGACCAGGCGGGTGCCGGACGTGTCGGGTGCGGCCGCCGGCGGCTCCGGGACCGCCAGCTCGGGCGCGATCGCCACTCCCAGGCCCTGCCGGACCAGTTCGTAGGGCAGGTTGTAGTCGTTCGTACGGAACAGCACCTCGGGCAGGAAGCCGCCGGCCGCGCAGATGTGGCGCAGACAGCGGGCCGCGTCGGTGTCCTCGTGGTAGCTGATCCAGCGCTCGTTGCGCAGTTCGGCCAGCCGGATGTGCGGCCGGCCCGCGAGCGGGTGCCCGGCGGGGAGCAGCAGATACAGCGGCTCCTCCAGCACCAGCGTGTGCTCCAGGCCCTCGGGCCAGCTGTGCGGCACCACGCCGTACTCGAAGATCACCGCGAGGTCCAGCCGCCCCTCCAGCACCGCCGGCACCGTGACCTGCGGGTCGCCCTCCTCATAGCGGACCTCCACCTCGGGCCGGTCGCGCAGGAACCCCGTCAGCACCGTCGGCACCAGCCGGAACCCCGCTGACCAGAAGCTGCCCAGCCGCAGCCGCCCGCGCTCGGCGGCGGCGTAGGCGCGCATCTCGTTCTCCGTGGCGGAGAGGTCGGCCAGCAGCCGTCCCGCGCGCCGGGCCAGCTGGAGCCCGGCCGGGGTGGGGCGCACGCTGCGCGGTGAGCGCTCGAAGAGCGGCACGCCCAGCGCGCGCTCGACGGTGGAGATCTGCTGCGAGACGGCGGAGGGCGTGTAGCCGAGGCGCTGTGCCGCCGTGCGGAAGGACCCGGCGGCGACGACCTCGCATATCGCTTGCAGCTGCGGCGGAGTCAGCATCAGCTGAACTTAACACCCTGTCCGGCAACGTTCATTCTCTCTGACCTTGCCCGGGCCCCCGCCATCCCGCAGATTGGGCGTCCACCAGCCCAGCACCGGTCGCCTGACCAGCAGCTGAAGAAGGGAGGCACCGTGCCAGTACGGCATCTGCGGGCCCGCGCCACCGCACTTCCCCTCGCGCTCGCGGCGCTGATCACCCCGACCGCGACGGCCTGTGGCGGCACCGCCACCGTCAACCAGTCCAAGGTGCCCGAGCAGCGCACCGACCCCGCGCTCCGCGCACTGCTCCCCAAGGACATCCGCGACAAAGGAACCCTGACATCGGCTGTCGGCAACGACTATCCGCCGCTGTCCCTGCTGGACATCGACAACAAGACCGTCATCGGCGCCGAGCCCGATCTCATCCGCGCCGTCGGCCAGCTCCTCGGCGTACGGGTACGCATGGTGCAGGCGAACTTCGACAGCATCATCGGCGGCGTCCGCTCCCACCGCTACGACGTGGCGATCCAGGCCATGCTCGACAAGAAGGAGCGCCAGTCGCAGGTCACGTTCGTCGACTACATGAAGACCAGCAGCTCGATCCTCGCCTCCGAGAAGGCCGCCGGGAACATCCGCTCCCTCACCAGCCTGTGCGGCAGCCAGGTCGCCGTCGAGCAGGGCACCTCGCAGGTGGACGACGTGGCGGCGCAGGCGAAGAAGTGCGCGGCGGCCGGCAAGCCCGAGCTGGAGAAGCTGGTCTTCCCCGACTCCGTCGGCTGCTTCCAGGCCCTGTCCACCGGCCGCGCCGACGCCTTCGTCGGCGGCACCCCCACCGTCGTCTACCAGGCGGAGATGTCGCACGGCAGATTCCGCACGGCGGGCGAGCCGTACCGCTTCCTGCCCTACGGAATCCTGATCAACAAGGAGGAACGCACCTTGGTCCGGGCCATCCGCGGTGCCGTGCAGAAACTGATCGACAACGGCACCTACGCGAAGATCCTCAAGCAGTGGAACATCTCCTCGGGCGCCCTCGAGCGCGCCACCGTGAACGGGGGCGCGGCATGAGCCAGACCCTCGCCCAGGCGGACCGCGGCAGCGCCGCCGAGACCCTGACCGCCGTGCCGCTGCGCCGCCCCGGGCTGCGCGTCGCCGCGGTCGTCGTCCTCTTCCTGCTGGTCTTTCTGCTGGAGGGCTGGATCACCAACCCGCGGATGCAGTGGGGGACGGTCGGCGAGTTCCTGTTCTCGCCGGTGATCATGGAGGGGCTGCGGACCACGCTCCTCCTGACGGTGCTGGCGATGGCGCTCGGCATCGTCGGCGGCGTCGTCCTAGCCATCCTGCGGATGTCCAAGAACCCGATCCTGTCCCAGCTGAGCTGGTGCTACATCTGGGTCTTCCGCGGCACTCCGCTCCTGGTCCAGCTGCTGTTCTGGTACTTCCTGTCCGCTGTAGTGCCCACGGTCGGCCTCGGCATCCCCTGGGGGCCGACGTTCGTCCAGGCCGAGACCAACACCCTCATCACCCAGCTCACCGCCGCCGTGCTCGGCCTCGGGCTGCACGAGGCGGCGTACATGGCGGAAATCGTCCGCGCGGGCATCACCTCCGTCGACGACGGCCAGAACGAGGCGGCCCAGGCGCTGGGCATGTCGCGAGGGCAGACGCTGCGCCGCATCGTGCTGCCGCAGGCGCTGCGCATCATCATCCCGCCCACCGGGAACCAGGCGATCTCCATGCTGAAGACCACCTCGCTGGTCTTCGCCATCGCCGTCCCCGAACTGCTGACCTCGATCCAGGGCATCTACTCGCGCAACTTCCAGCAGGTCCCGCTGCTGGTCGTCGCCTGCTTCTGGTATCTGGTGGCGACCTCGGTCCTCAACGTCGGCCAGTTCTACCTGGAGCGGCGCTTCGGCCGCGGTGCCGGCCGGGGCCTGCCGCCCACCCCGCTCCAGCGGCTGCGCGCCGCGGCCCGGAACCACCGTGAGGAGACGGCACGTTGACGACCACGACCACATCGGCCCCGGTGATCAGAGCCGAGAGCGTGCACAAGAGCTTCGGCCGTACCGAAGTGCTCAAGGGCATCGACCTGACCGTCTCCCCCGGCGAGGTGATGTGCCTGGTCGGCCCGTCAGGATCTGGCAAGTCCACCTTCCTGCGCTGCATCAACCACCTGGAGACCATCGACCGCGGCCGGCTGTACGTACGCGACGAACTCGTCGGCTACGAGGAGCGGGACGGGAAGCTGCACGAGCTGAGCGAGAAGGCCGTCGCCCGGCGCCGCCAGGGCATCGGCATGGTCTTCCAGCGCTTCAACCTCTTCCCGCACATGACCGCGCTGGAGAACGTCACCGAGGCTCCCGTCCAGGTCCGCAGGGAGCCGAAGGAGAAGGCCAGGGCCCGCGGTGTCGAACTGCTCGACCGCGTCGGGCTGGCCGACAAGAAGGGGAGCTATCCCGCGCAGCTCTCCGGCGGCCAGCAGCAGCGGGTCGCCATCGCCCGTGCCCTGGCGATGGAGCCCGAGCTGATGCTGTTCGACGAGCCCACCTCGGCGCTCGACCCCGAACTGGTCGGCGAGGTGCTGGAGGTGATGCGGGCGCTCGCCGAGGACGGGATGACCATGGTCGTCGTCACCCACGAGATGGGCTTCGCGCGGGAGGTCGGCGACTCGCTGGTGTTCATGGACGACGGAGTCGTCGTCGAGACCGGCCGGCCCGCGGATGTACTGGGCGCTCCGCGCCATGAGCGCACCCGCGCCTTCCTCAGCAAGGTCCTGTGACCCGTCTTCTCCCGGACCCGTCTTCTCTCGAAACCGCCACCCCCCAAGGGAGTTCCGTCATGTCCCGAGCCGTCGTCATCGGCGCCGGAGTCATCGGCGCCGCCACCGCGCACCGGCTCGCCGAAGCAGGCGTAGACGTCACCGTGCTCGAGGCCGCAGGCCGTGCGCCGGGCACCTCGAGCGCCACCTTCTCCATCGATGTCACCCATCTGAAGACCCCGCACTCCTACTTCCTGCTCAACCAGCGCAGCGCCGCGCTCCATCGTGAACTGGAGGCCGAGATACGCGATCAGGGCGGGACCGCGGGGTGGCGGCACTCCGCGCCGCTCGTCCAGTGGGGGCACACCGAGGAGGAGCAGCGCACCCTGCGGGTGCGGGCCGCGCGGCTCGCCGGGTGGGGGCACCCCTGCCGCACCGCCGACCCGGGCGAGCTGCGCACGCTGGCGCCCGGAGTCGATCCGGCGGCGTGCGAGGCGTCCGAGCTCGTCGTGCACGACGAAGCGGCCTGGTACGACGCGCCGCTCCTCGCCCGTGCGCTGCTCGACCGGGCCGCGGCGCTGGGCGCCGACATTCGCTACGACACTCCCGTCACCGCGCTGCTGATGGACGGCGGTGGGCGGGTACGGGGAGCAGAGGCGCGCGGCCGGCGGTTCGGGGCCGACCATGTCGTCAACTGCGCGGGGCCCGACGCGGGGCGTATCGCCGAACTGGCCGGTCTGCGGTTGCCGTTGCGGCAGATTCCCGGGCTGGTTGGTGAGTCCACGCCGCTGGCCGAGCCGTTGCGGGCCATCGTCGCGACGCCGGGAGTGGATCTGCGGCCCGCGCCGGGGAACCGGGCCTGTGCGATCTCTTGGCCTCTGGATGCGGTGCTGGCTCCCTCTGCAGAGGCTTCGGTGCCGCCTGAGGTTGACCTTCTCAGGCGGTGCTCCGCGGTGTTGCCCGCGTTCCGCGCTTTGTCCGGTACGCGGATCGGGGTCCGGCCCGTGCCAGAAGACGGGCTTCCCCTGGTCGGCCCGCATCGGCAGGTTCCTGGTCTGTACACCATCGTCACGCACAGTGGGGTCACCCTCGCACCGCTGCTGGGCGCTCTTGCCGCGCGGGAGATCACGGGCTTCGGCCCCGTTTCCGAGCTGGCTCCCTATCGCCCCGACCGCGACATGTCCCACCCGATCCGCGATGAGAGTCTCGCGGTGATGAGTGGGCGCCCTCTTTCTTGATTCGATGAGGGGGTGCCACTGGCTGTTGTTTGCGGACTGCGGGTGGGGTTGTGGTTGCTCGCGCAGTTCCCCGCGCCCCTGATGGCTAGCCGCAAGCTACAGCCGCGGCATTGAGCACCAGGGCGACAAGAGAAAGCGCGGTGCGCAACATGTGCCAGCGGCGCCACAGGGGGCGGGGGTCTTCCCAGTCGTCCGGCAGGGCCGTGGGGTCCGCCACGGCCTTGACCCGCCGGTTGATGGGCACGTTGCACAGGTGGGAGACCGCGGAGACGCCCAGCAGCAGCACGGCAGCGACGGCGAAAAGGGTGCGGGGCACGGTGCCGTCGGCCGCGAAGGCGAGGACCGCGGCGAGCACGGTGGAGCTCAGCACGACAACCGGCATGGTGGGGTCCCAGTTGCGGCCCAGCAGCTTGTGCGCATGCACATAGGTGCCCGTCTCCATGGCGAACAGCGCAGGCAGCACGCTGAGCGCCACGGCGAAGAGGACCCCCGCCGTGACGCCGCTGCCGAGGAGAACGGCCACCCCGAGGACAGCGTCCACCCGCATCGGTCAGCTCCCGGCGGGGTGCGTGTCCACGGTCAGCTGGGCGACGGACCGCATGGTGGCGTCGCGGAAGTAGGCGGCGAAGGCCGCCGGCGATGAGGTGTCGCGCTCCTCGGCGAGGTAGGGCTGAAGCTTCTCCTCCAGGATGTGCACGCCCTTCTGCTGTGCCATGTGCTTGCCGACCGCAGCGAAGTCGCCCTCGTAGTGGATGACGCGCACCATCACGTCGTCCTTGATGAACACGCCGGTGCCCAGCAGCCGTCCGGCCGCCTGACCGTCGTCGCCGGTCAGATCGGGGGTGTCGACGCGCTTGAAGTTGGCGAAGATCTCCGCGATCTCCTCCTCGTGGCCGGGCTTGACCCGGTAGGTGATGGCCGCGTAGGGCATCAGATTCCTCCATCGACTGTGAGCGTGGCGCCGGTGATGTAGCGGGAGGTGTCACCCGCGAGGTAGAGGACCGCGCCCGCCACGTCCGCCGCCGTACCCAGGCGGCCCAGTGCCGTCATTCCGGCGAGGCGTTCGACGAGTTGGGGCGGCAGCCCCGCGCCCGGCTCGTCCTCGGTCGCGGTGACGCCGGGGGCCACGGTGTTGACGCGGATGCCCCGGCTGCCGACCTCCTTGCACAGCGCCCGTCCGAAGCCGACCAGCGCCGCCTTGGAGGCGGAGTAGTGAGTGCCAAGGGCCCGCCCCCGCAGGGCGACCGAGGCGCCGACGTTGACGATCGAGGCGCCGTCCGCCAGCAGTTCGTGCACTGCCCGGGTGACCAGATAGGCGGAGGTGACGTTGGAGTCCATCAGCCGGTGCCACTCGGTCTCGTCCAGGTCGGCGAACTTGCTGTGCCCGTCGACGCCGACGTTGTTGACCAGCACGTCCAGGCCGCCCAGGTGCGTCCTGCACTCCTCGGCGAGCCGGGCGGCGTCCCGCGACTCGGTGACGTCGGCGCGCACCAGGTGATGATCGGCGCCGATGGCTGCCAGCGCCTCGGCCAGGGTGCGCGCCTCGTCACCGGCCGTGCGGTGGGCGACGACCAGGCGGGCGCCCGCCTCGGCGAAGGCCAGGACCGTGGTACGGCCGATGCCCCGGGTGCCGCCCGTGACCAGGACCCGCTTGCCCGCGAGCCCCGGCTCGGGCAGCACACCGGTTCCCGTACCGGCGGCGGCGCTCATGCCGCATCGGACAGGTTGGCGTTGATCATCTTGAGCAGCAGCCGCGGCGTCTCCGCCTCCACCACGGCGTCGTCGGACAGTTCGACGCCGTACTCGCGCTTGATGACCCCGGTCACCTGGAGCAGCGCGAGCGAGTCGTAGCCGAGTTCGAGGAACGGCACGTCCAGGGCCGCCTCGTCGGTGATGTCGACGTCCTCGGCCTCGCCCGCGCACTCCAGCAGCTTCTCGGCCAGCTCGCGCTGGGTGAACTCGCTCACTGGATCCTCCCTCCGTCTTTCGTCCATACGTAGAACGGGTTGGCCATCGCGTCCTTGGGCTCCTGCCAGTTCGGGTCGTAGGGCGACACGCACTGCGCGAGGCGGGTGTTGATGTCGTCGTAGAGGGGGTGGCTGCGGGCGCGGTAGAGGTTGGGGGTGATGTCCTCGTCCGCCTCGACGAGGTGGAAGTACAGGTCGTGGAAGGTGAAGAGCGTCCGCCGCGCCACCCCCACCATGTGGGGCAGTTCGGTCCCGTCCGACTCCTCGAAGATCCGCGCGATGGAGTCGGCCTTGCCCGGCTCCATCCGCGCCACAATGAGCGTCCGGTGTGCCACCGTCGGCCTCCTTCGGGAAGGTGTTCGCCTCCAGCGCAGCGTGCCAGCGCCCTCTACAGCCCCACTCGACCGCGCCCCGAAGCGGACCTACCGCAGCGGCCCCGTGATCACGGAACGCTGCTGCGCGGCTTCCCGCGAAAGCAGCAGCGGCCTCCCCAGAAGCACCCCTTCACGGCGCACACCACTCGCGTGCACCCCGTACCCGCCGCACGGCTGGTTGCCGTCCTCGACGTCGAAGGGCGTGCCGTCCCGGAGCACGACGGCCGTACCGAGGGTGCGGCCCGTTAACCGCGGCTCGCCCAGCACCGACGCGTACATCCCTCGCTCCAACTCCCGTGGATTACGCGCCCACTCGCGCAGCAACTCGGGGTCCTCGTAGGGGACGACGCAGAACAGCGGCCCCGCCAGCGCGGGCGGGTGGAAGCCGGGGTCCTCGTCGAAGACCAGCAGCGACGGCTCGATCTGCATCCGCTCCGGGTCGGTACCGCCACCGGTGACCAACCGGTCGGTATGTGCGGCGAGGAAGCGGGCCGCACCCTCCACGGCCTCCCCGTAGGCGAGCGCGGTCAGGACGGCGTCCGGCCAGCCGCGGGCACCGACCGTCAGCACGGACAGCTCGGCGCGCAACTGCTCGACCAGCGCGTTCAGCCGCAGCCGGTGGACGAACAGCACATCGGGACAGCGCCGGTCCTGCCCGGAGTTGTACAGCCGGGCGCGCAGCACGGTGCGGCAGGCCGCTGCCGGTTCGGTGCGCGGGCCGACGATCAGCGGGTTGGGCGCGGGCCCGGAGAAGAGGAAGAGCGGCGCGTCGCCGATCCCGGTCATCAGCCGGTTGCCGGCCTCGACGGAGCCGGTGTGGACGACGGCGTCGGACTCGGCGCATACGGGCATGAAGTCGCTCTCGGCGGCGTCGGTGAAGCGGATGCGCGAAGCCAGCTGCGGGTCCAGCCCGCGGCTGATGATCTGGTGCACCGCGCAGGCGGTCTCCCGGATCCGGGGCGTGGGCCGCACCACCACCTCGTCGCAGTAGAGCGCGGGCACCAGGCAGTCGCGGACGTAGGAGTAGAGGGCGGAGTGCTGCGGGAGCACGACGGAGATCCGGGACAGCTGCGGCACCCCCGTACGGGCCAGCTCCCAGGGTGCTCCGGCCACCGCGCGCAGCGAGCGCAGCAGTTCGTCACGGGCGCTGGCATAGGTGGCCAGCCGGGTGAGCACGCTCAGCAGTTCGGTACGGCTGCGCAGCAGCGCGGCACCGGCGTCCGTGGCCCTCTCGTGCGCGGCCTCGAGGTCGGGCCAGGTGCGGGTGACGGATTCCAGCACGGGCATGGAGGGCTGGGTCATCGACGACTCCTCGGGCGCGGGCGGGGCTCGCTCCGACCGGCTTCGACCGGCCCTCGACCCCACCGGGTTACCTTTCCTGCGGCTCACCGTCGCATTTCCGGGGAATCACCGATGTACTTCAACGACATACCAGTAACGGTGATTTCACCATAAGCAGGCAGGGGCGGGATGTCGAGAGGGCCGATCCGGAACCGGAGCCGGCCACGAGGGGGGACAAGCCATGACTCTCACCACGCACACCAGACGCGCCACGGACACCGGCCTCGCCGTCCCTCTCGGTCAACCGGCGCCCTCCGGACAGTCGTTGGCCGACCACTGGGAGACCGTCCGCGCTCTCGTCCGTGCCCTGCACGAGCAGGCGACCGCCGCCGCACCGGGCGATCCGCAGGACCCGGCGTCCTTCACCCCGGACGGCGATCTGCCGCCCCTCGACGGCCAGTTGCGCTCGTATCTGGCCCCCGCGGCAGCACGCGTCGTACCGCTGCCCGACTACCGCGGTACCAGGCTGCACCTGCTCGACCTGTGTCACGGCCCTGGAGCGCGTGAGGTCCAGCCCGGCGGGGCGCTGGTGATGGTCGCGCGCGCCGTGCAGCACGCACGGGCGACCGGCCGGCCCGTCACGCTGCTGGCACCCTCGTCCGGCAATCTGGCCACCGCGCTGCGCGACGCCGTACTGCGCGCCCAGTTGTGCGGGCTGGCAGGGCCTGACCAGGTGCGGGTCGTCAGCCTGGTGCCCGCCTGCTCGCGGCACAAGGTGGCGGACTCGGCGCTGGCCCGGCACCCGCAGCTGCGCCGCCGCAATCCGCTGGTCGTCTACCACGGTTCGGAGCCCGGTGCCGTGCACGAGCTGGCCGCCGACTACTGCCGGGAGCGGGCGAGCGCGCTGCGCACCGGTACGGGCAGCGCGCTGTGGTACGTACGCGATCCGGTCGACCAGCGCGCTGTGGACGCGCTGCGCGCTTTCGTGGAACGGAAAGCGCTGGGTGCGGCTCCGGCCGCCGGGCGGGTGCACGCGCAGGCGGTCGCCACCGGATCGGGGCTGCTGGGCCACCGGCTGGGCAGCACACTGGTGGACCCGGACGGTGCGGCAGCGGCAGGCCCGGCGCGCTATCTGCTGGTGCAGCAGCTGCGCACCCCCGACCTGGTGCTCCATCTGCTGACCGGATCGTTCTCCCGCGCGGGCGTGCCGCCGTATCGGTACGACCGGGCGCGCCGCGTACACCTGCAGCCGCCCGCGAGCACGGACCCGCACTTTCCGCGGACCACGCACGCCCCCGAAGAGATCCTGGAGCCCACCTTCTTCACCCGCGCCCCGGCGACCGCGCCCGCGACCAGCGCGCTGGTACGCACGCACGGGGGCGACGGGATCGTCGTCTCGCGCTACGAGTGCCTGGCCCGCTATCCGTCCGTACGCGCCATGCTGCGCCCCGCGGGGATCGAGCTCCCCTCCGACCCGGCGCGGCTGGCCGAGTGGTCGCTGGTGATGACGCTGACGGGGGTGATGAACGCCGTGGAACGGGGCCTGCTGACCGAGCCGGAGGTGGTGGTGCACGGCACCGGCTCCTACGGCGCGGACGACGAGGGCCGCGCTCCGGTGCCGGACGCACTGGCGCGGTACGCCGACTCCGTCGACGAACTGCACGCCGCCGTCACCCGGGCACTGGACCCGCACGGGCGGCGGCCGTGAGAGCGGCACCCGACCGGCCCGGCGCCCGCCCGCTGCCCGCCGGGAGGCTCGTGCTGCCCCGGCACTCCTACGACGAGCTGTTCGAGGTCGCGGCGAAGTTGCTGGCACTGGTGCGCAGAGCGGTGCTGTCGCTGGCGCCGACCTGGCCGGAACGGCTGGTCGCACTGGGCGCCGACCCGGCCGACCACCTGCCGCCCACAGGGCTGGAGAGCACGGAGACGGACTGCTGCACGATGCTGGCCGGCGCTGATTTCGTGGTCGGCGAGTCGGGCCCGTGGCTCGTGGCGCTGGACACCAGCGCAACGCTGGGCAGTGTGCGGGGCGGGGCGGTGCTCGCCTCGGCCGACGGCCTGGAGAGGGGCCAGGAGGTGCTGTTCGGTTACGACCCGCGGGCCGTACGCGCCGACGCGCTCGCCGAGTTATGCGCCCGCCGGGGGCTGCCCCGCGCCGTGGCCCTGATCGGCCCCGGCTTCCACGCCGACGATGTGCACGACCTGCGGCAGCGCGGCTTCACCGCCGACGTGCTGCGCCCCGGAGGGCTGCCCGGCGCCTTGGGCCGCCCGGGCAGCCCGCGCTATGCGATGGGCCTGCTGAGCAGCGCCCGGCAGCGAGGCCGCACCGGTCCTGCGCCGGTGCACCCGGCCGCCGTTCGCGACGCGCAGCGCGCCGGGCTCCTGCTGCTGCCGACCCTCAGCGGCGGGCTGCTGGCCGACCGGCGAGCGCTGGCGCTGGTCTCCGAGGGGCTGCCCTGGATGACACGGGCCGAGCAGGCACTGGTGGAACGCCGGCTGCCCTGGACGCGGCTCTCCCTGGCGGGCCGCACCCAATGGCACGGCACCGAACAGGAGCTCCCCGGGCTGCTGCTGGCCCAGCGCGAACGGTTCGTCCTGAAGCGCGCCGTCGCAGGCGCGGGGCCGCTCGTCGCGGGCCACGAGACGGACGAGCACACCTGGACGGCGGCAGTGCTCCGCGCCTTCCGGGACACCGACAGCGTGGTGCAGGAGTACGTCCC
>NZ_JADKMA010000405.1 GCF_017676365.1 Streptomyces oryzae | reverse complement strand
GAAACCCCCGGAAATGGTGAACATGTCCAGCAACGCCCAGCAGACCAACGGCAACGGCAACCCCCACGCCACCCCCCGCACCCGCACCCTCGGCAACAAGCTCGTCGGCCCGGGCCACCCCGTCTACGTCACCGGCGAGATCGGCATCAACCACAACGGCGACCTCGACAACGCGTTCGCCCTCATCGACGCCGCAGCCGAGGCCGGCTGCGACGCGGTCAAGTTCCAGAAGCGCACCCCGGAGATCTGCACCCCGCGCGACCAGTGGGACCTGGAGCGCGACACCCCCTGGGGCCGGATGACCTACATCGACTACCGGCACCGCGTCGAGTTCGGCGAGGACGACTACCGCGCCATAAGTGAGCACTGCGCCGAGCGCGGCATCGACTGGTTCGCCTCCCCGTGGGACGAGGAAGCCGTCGCCTTCCTGGAGAAGTTCGACGTGCCCGCGCACAAGGTGGCCTCCGCGTCGCTGACCGACGACGACCTGCTGCGTGCCCTGCGCGCCACCGGCCGCACGATCATCCTCTCCACCGGCATGTCCACCCCCAAGCAGATCCGGCACGCCGTGGAGGTGCTGGGCAGCGAGAACATCGTGCTCTGCCACGCCACGTCCACCTACCCGGCCAAGGCCGAGGAGCTGAACCTGCGGGTCATCCACACCCTCCAGGACGAGTTCCCCAACGTCCCGATCGGCTACAGCGGCCACGAGACCGGCCTGCAGACCACCCTCGCCGCCGTCGCGCTCGGCGCCGTCTTCGTGGAGCGGCACATCACCCTCGACCGCGCCATGTGGGGCTCCGACCAGGCCGCCTCCGTCGAGCCGCAGGGCCTCCAGCGCCTGGTGCGGGACATCCGCACCATCGAGGAGTCCCTCGGCGACGGCGTCAAGAAGGTGTACGACAGCGAGCTGGCTCCTATGCGGAAGCTGCGCCGCGTCAAGGGTGTCGTCGCGGAGGAAGCCGAAACCGCGCAGAACCGCGAGCCGGTGACGGTCTGACGTCTGACGCAGCAACCCTGCCGCCCGCCCGAGCGGGCAACCCCGCAACCCCCACAGCGGAACGGAGCGTATGCGCACATGTCCCGTAGCCGCTCCGCACAAGGAGCGATGAGCCGCTCCCTCCAAGGAGCCACAGCGCCCCAGGCGCAGCCCGCGGGCCTCGGCAGCCCCTCCCAGGGGGTCGCAGCCCCCAAGCCGCGGCCCGCGGGTGCGGGCTCCCCTCACGGAGCCGCGCCCCCCGAAGCGCCCCAGGCGCACCCCGCAGGCACCGGCGGCCCCTCCCAAGGAGCCCAAGCGCCCCAGGCGCAGCCCGCGGACCTGAGCTCTCTCGAAGGAGCCGACGGGGCCGAAACGCGCCCCACTGCGTCGAGTTCCCCACAAGAAACCGAACCACCCGGGGCGCACCCCGCAGGCACCGGCGGCC
>NZ_JADKMA010000404.1 GCF_017676365.1 Streptomyces oryzae | reverse complement strand
GCCCCAGCACCCGGCGCCACAGTCCCCGGTGCCGGAGCAGCCACCGTGCCGCGCAGGCAGCGCCCGCCAGTACGGCGGAGGCGCCCACTCCGATCAGTGCGCCGGACAGCGTTCCGGCCAGCGCTCGCCCGCCCCAGTAGCCGACCCCGACCGAGTAGGTGGCCCACAGCAGTTCGGCCAGACCCGAGCCCAGCAGGAAACGCCGGGCCGGATAGCCCACCGTCCCGGTGGCGAGCCCGCCGACGATGCGGCCACTGGGCAGGAAACGTACGGCGATCACAAAGGGCACCCCGTACCGCCTGACATGCTCCGCCGTCCAGTCCAGCGCCACCTTGCGCCGCGGGCCGACCGACAGCCAGCCGCGGGTCCGCGCGCCCGTTCGCCGTCCCAGCCAGTAGACCAGCGCGTCCCCGGCCAGCGCGCTGCCCGCCACCGTCAGCAGGAGCAGCGGGAGGGAGAGACGCCCCTCGGCCGCCAGCACCCCCGCCGCCGCGATCAGCGCCGAATTGGGCACCAGCGGAGGCAGGGTGGTGAGCCCTACGAGTCCGAGCGTCAGCCACAGCGCGCTCTCCACGCCGACCACCTGCCTTCGACCGGTGCGCCCCCTGCGGACGCCGCCTGTATGCCTCAGCTGACAGGCGGAAGTCCCCTGGGCACCACCGCCGTCCGACCATTGCGGGGACATCTCAGGGCGGGGCCGAGCAAACCCCTGAGGGGGTTTCGGGCAACGCATACGGCAAGAAAGCGGAGCTCGAGCCGAGCTTGGCGGATACCCTCTAGGGGTATACTGTTGACCTCGCGCACGCCACCCGGACGCCCGCCGCCCGGTCCCATTCGTGCGGTTCCCAGCAAGAGTTGAGGAGTGGGCCATGAGCACTGTCACGACCACCTACAAGGTTTCCGGAATGACCTGCGGCCACTGCGAGGGCGCGGTCTCCGAGGAGATCTCCCGGATCGAGGGCGTCTCGGCAGTGAAGGCCGTGGCCGCCTCCGGAGAGGTCACCGTCACCTCCTCCGGCGAGCTGGACGAAGCCGCCGTGCGCGATGCCGTGGACGAGGCGGGGTACGAGCTCGTCGGCCGGGCCTAGCCGACCGACGGCCGACCCCGCCACGAAGGGGCACCACCCTTTTATTGTCCCCCCTGGCCTCGGGCGCCCGCACCCGGAAGCGGGACCCCTCACCTGCGGTCCGCCCCCTTTCCGCCGCAGCGGCGCCCAGCCACAGACAGAGGTGACCGGCGGTGCCGAACTCGCCGCAATCGGTGGGTTCGGCACCGCCGGTCACGTGCGTTTCACGCCTCGCCGTCGCGGCGGGAAAGAGGGGCAGCGACGGGAAAGAGGGGCTCGCCATTGGGACAGGCGCCGAGAGGGGGCACCCCGCAGCGACTGCGCCCCGCGCAGCGAAAACCGCCCCCACGGTCCGGGCCCCCCCCCGGC
>NZ_JADKMA010000402.1 GCF_017676365.1 Streptomyces oryzae | reverse complement strand
GGGGCGGGCGGTCGTGCTGACGGTGGCCGCGGGGCACATGCACGAGCAGGGGCACGTCTTCGAGCGGAGCGAGAACGGCGTGTGGCTCACCGCTGCGGTGCCGCCTCGCCATCTCACCTTTCCCGGCGGAGCCCCCAGCTGAGCCCCGGCCGCGCCTCCGGCCTGGGGACGGTTGACGGCGGGATACCGCCAGCCCTCGGACGCCGCCCTTGCTGGACTCCTTGCATGGACGCAGTGCTCACAGAACAACGGGCGGCGCAGCGGTCGCCGCTGACCTCGTGGCTGGGTGTGGTCTCGGTGACCGCGGGGCTGTTCTCCCTCGTGACGACGGAGATCCTGCCCATCGGGCTGCTCACGTCGATCGGCGCCGACTTCACCGTCTCGGACGGGATGGCCGGGCTGATGATGACGATGCCGGGCTTTCTGGCTGCGGTTGCCGCGCCGCTGGTGACCGCGGCGACAGGGCGGGTGGACCGGCGGCGGATGCTGGGCGCGTTCATGCTGCTCCTGGCGCTGGCCAACTTCGTCGCGGCGACGGCCGACGCCTATGGATGGATTCTGGCCTCCCGGGCGGCGGTCGGGGTGACGATCGGCGGATTCTGGTCGCTCGGCGCCGGGCTGGCGCCGCGGCTGGTACCGGCGGCGGCCGTGGGGCGGGCGACCGCGCTGATCTTCGCCGCGGTGCCGCTCGGTTCGGTACTCGGGGTGCCGCTGGGCACGTTCGTGGGGGACGTGGCCGGGTGGCGGACCGCGTTCGCCGCGATGGGCGTGCTGTCGCTGGCGGTCTGCGCGGCGCTGTGGACGGTGCTGCCCCCGCTACCGCCTGAACAGGTGACGCGGCTGCGTACGCTCGGCCGGCAGCTGGGGTGCGGCGGTACGCGGTTCGCGCTGCTGGTCACGTTCCTGGTCGTGCTGGCGCACTTCGGCACGTACACGTACGTCACGCCGTTCCTGGAGCAGGTCACAGGCGCCGGCCCCGCGGTGATCACGGTGGCCCTGCTGACGTACGGGGCGGCCGGAATGCTCGGCAACTTCGTGGGCGGTACGGCTGCCGCCCGCCGCCCTCACGGGACGTTCGCGGCAGCGGCGGCGCTGATCGCGGGTGCCACGCTTCTGCTGCCGGTGCTGGGCCGGACCGGGGCCGGCGCTTTCGTGCTGCTGGTGGCGTGGGGAGTGGGGTACGGCGCTGTACCGGTGTGCTCCCAGACCCTGTTCGCCAAGGCCGCGCCCGAGACCGGTGCGGTGGAGGCGTCCTCCACGCTGTTCACCGCGTCGTTCCAGGCCACCATCTCGACGGGCGCGCTGGCGGGCGGCGCGCTGCTGGACCGTTCGTCGCCGTCGGTGGTGCTGGCGGTGGGCGGCGCGGTGGCCCTGGCGGTGGTGCCGGTCGTCGGGCGGCGGCGCGGGACGGCGGCGACGTAGCGAGCGGAACACCCCGCCGGGCATGGGACCCCGACCCCTCTCGGCCACCGTCACCGGTCTGACCGGTGACGGCCCGCCAAGAGCCACCGGACCC
>NZ_JADKMA010000401.1 GCF_017676365.1 Streptomyces oryzae | reverse complement strand
GTCCCTGTCCCCGCCCCCGTGGCCTCCGCGACCGTGTCGGCAGGGCTCGTCGTCATGTGGAGCTCCGGCTTCATCGGCGCCGAGCTCGGCACCCGGCAGGCCGCCACCGACACCCTGCTGATGTGGCGGTTCCTCGCCGCGACGGCGCTGCTGGGCGGCGCCTGGCTGCTGTGGCGCCGACGGCGGCTGCACCCGCGTGCCCTCGCCGAACAGGCGGCCATCGGGCTGCTCTCCCAGGGCGTCTACCTCGGCTCCACCGTGTGGGCCGTCGGCCTCGGCGTCCCGTCCGGCACCTCGGCGCTGATAGCCGCGCTCCAGCCGCTGGCCGCGGGCGCGCTGGCCGGACCGCTGCTCGGCGAGCGGGTCACCCGCCGCCAGTGGACCGGGCTCCTGGCCGGTCTGGGCGGCGTGGCGCTCGTCGTACGCGACGACCTCGCCGCGCCGGGAGCGGCACCGCCCTGGGCGTACGCGCTGCCCTTCGCCGGGATGGCGGGGCTGCTCGCCGCCAGCTTCCTGGAGCGCCGCGCCCGCCGTCCGCTGCCCGCCGCCGACGCCGTGCCGCTGCACTGCGCGGTCAGCGCACTGGTCTTCACGGCGGTCGCCGGGGCGCTCGGCCATGCGGCGCCCCCGGCGGCCTCCGGCGCCTTCTGGCTCGCCGTTGCCTGGGTCGTCGCGCTCTCCACCGTCGGCGGATACGGCTTCTACTGGCTGAGCCTGCGCCGCAACGGCGTCACCAGGACCAGCGCCCTGATCTACCTCACCCCGCCGACCACGCTGCTGTGGGCGTACGCGATGTTCGGCGAGGCGCCGGGCGGCGGGGCCGTGCTGGGCATGGCGGTGTGCGTCGCGGGGGTGGTGGCGGCGACGGTACGGCCGAGGAGCGCACGGACCCGGCGTACGGGCGCGGCGCACGGGACCGGCACCCAGGGCACGGCAAAGGAACTGCAAAGCCAGGCCAGTCGTTAGCCACGACATGACCGCAATGACTCCTGGCTCCAATCTGCCGCTGAGCGCACAGCGCGTGGCGGTGGACGTGACCGCACCCGGCAAGCTCGACGTCTCGGCACTGCTGCTGAGCCCGGAGGGCAAGGTCCGCTCCGATGACGACTTCGTCTTCTACAACCAGCCCACCGCCCCCGGCGTGACGCACAGCAGCGGCGCCACCGACACCATCACCGTGGAGACCGGCGCGGTGCCCGCCGGGATCGAAAAGGTCGTCGTCACCGCGAGCCTCGACGCCCCCGGCGCCACCTTCGCCGGCACGGAGCCCACCGCCACGGTCCGCGACGCCGCCACCGGCGCGGTGCTGGCCACCTTCACCCCGCCGCAACTGGGCGCCGAGACGGCCCTGTTGGTGGTGGAGGTCTACCGCAGGAACGGCGCCTGGAAGGTCCGCGCCGTCGGACAGGGGTACGCCAACGGGCTGGGCGGTATCGCCGCCGACTTCGGTGTGAATGTGGAGGAGCCCGCTGCCCCGCCCACGCCGACGGCTCCGGCGGCGACGCCGGTCCGCAGCACGCTGCGCCGGCTC
>NZ_JADKMA010000400.1 GCF_017676365.1 Streptomyces oryzae | reverse complement strand
CTCCCGTACGCGGGGGTGCCGTACGCGCCCGCGCCGTACGCCGCCGCGCCGTATCCCCCCGGACCGTAAGCACCGGCGCCCGGACCGGTGCCGCCGCCCAGGCCGGTTCCGCCGGGGCCGCCCTTGCCGAACTGGGCCCGAATGAAGGGGACCAGCAGCGTGCCGCCGTAGGACCACAGCAGTGCGAACAGCAGCAGTTCGGCGATACCGGCCGCGACCTCGCCATGTGCCGCGAAGCTGTCGCCGGAACCGAGGTCGTTGCCGTAGCCGTCGCCGCCCTCGTAGCCGCCGCCGTAGTCGTCACCGAGGCCACCGCTGCCGCCGTCGATCTCAGCGGTCGGGTTGCGGAATCCGGCGTCGAAGCTCGCCCCGGCCAGCGCGGCGACCAGCAGCAGCCCGAGGACGAAGAGTCCGGCGGCGAGCAACTGTTCGCGGCGGTCGGCGCTGCGCCGCGCCACCAGCGTCCCCAGCAGCAGCGCACACGCCAGGCCACCGGCCAGCGCGCCCACCACCGCCCAGCCGTGGGCCAGGTCGTTCAACTCGCCGTAGCCGAACGACTCGCGCCCCGCGTTCCACTGGGTGATGTTCCACTTCACATCGATGGGCGCGCCCCAGGCCAGCGCGAGACCGAGCGTCCCGACATTGGGCAGCATCGCCACCAGCGCCCACACGTCATCGGCGTCGACATCGTCCGCGGACGCCAGCAGGACCACGAACATCACCACGGAGGCCAGCGCGATCACACACACCAGCGCGAGCCCCGCGGTGCGCAGCGCGCCCGTCACCGCACGCGCGCCGGGGCGCGCGGCCAGCCAGGCGTCGGTGCCGCCCCGGGTCAGCACCAGCGCCGCGACGAAGGTGGAGAGCAGGAACGCCCACAGCAGGGTGAGTCCCGGCGAGGACTCCAACTCCAGCCCCTCGTACGACGGAGAGGCGTACAGCCCCAGCGCCAGTCCGCCGAGCCCGCACAGCGCGCCGATCCGCAGCGCCGCCTCGAAACCGGCCGACGGCGAGGCCGGAGCGAGCCGGCGCAGCTCGAAGCGGGATGCGACGACGAGCGCGCCGATCCATATGGCGGTCGCCAGCAACGGCAGTCCGGAGACCTCCGCTTCTCCTGCGATCCGGGCGCCGTTGGTCTGGTAGTCGGGGTCGGCGGAGACCCCGAACCCGCCGCCGATGCCCTGGAGCAGCGCGGCCAGTGCGACCCGCATCCGGGTGCCCCAGCCGATGTCCAGGTCGTCGATGTCGTCGTTGGACCAGATGCCCAGCAGGCAGGCCGCCACGAGCAGCAGTCCCAGTGGCCAGCCGGCGACGCGCAGCGCGCCCAGCCAGTCGCCCTTGACGGTCCGCGCCAGGAACATCCCGAGAGGGCTGGGTGGGCCCGGCTGGACGGGCTGCGGAGGCGGCATGGGCGGCGCGTAGCCGGGCTGCGCCGGCTGCGAGGTCTGGGTCGGTACGTACGTCGGCGGGCCCGCGGGCTCCGGCGGAGCGGCGGGCGGAGCAGCCGGCGGGGGCGGGCTCGCAGGCTCGGGCGGGGC
>NZ_JADKMA010000003.1 GCF_017676365.1 Streptomyces oryzae | reverse complement strand
TCCCAGAGCCGGGCGCCCCCGAGACGGGCGGGGCGGCGACCCCGCCCGCGGGTGGCGCTGCCATCAGTACGTCCTCGGCCCAGATGACGGCATGGGTCCGCCCGGCCGGCAGCGTGCCGGAGCCGCCCGAAGACGAACCGGCCGAGCGCCCCTGGGAGTCCCGCCCTTCCTGGGAATCACTCTGCCGCCCGAAGAACGGCTCAGGGCCGCCGCCCCGCGCAAACGCCGACACCGCACTCCTGGGGGCCGGGGTACGGCTTCCGCGACTGCGAGGCGCCAGCGCCCCGGCCCCGCGCCGCGCATACGCCGACACGGCACTCGTGGGAGCCGGGGTACGGCGCGCGCCGCGGGAGTCGGCTTGCGCCGGTGCGGGCGAGGGAGCCGCGGGTGCCGAGCCCGTGGACGGGGAAGCCGGCGGTGAGGGGGTCGTGGGAGGGGACGGGGCGGAGGTCGTGGGAGGCGTCCAGGTGGTCTTCTCCCAGCGGCCGGCCGTTCCATCGGGAGCGGGCCGGAGCACGATCCTGTGCGGCGCGCCCCCATCGAACCCCGGGTGGAGCCTGCCTTCGCCCGTCCAGAGGTAGGTGTCGCGACCGCTGTAGTCGGAGAACTGCTGCAGGACCGGGATTGCCTCGCCGCCTCGCCCGGAGACCACGAACACCACCGGCGCTCGCTCGGGCGCCTTCTCCCAGCCGGAGTTGGCCTTCAGCAACGCCAGAAGCTCGCCCTCGGTCGCACTCATCTCGCCGCGTGGGAGGTGCAGGATGAAGTTGCCGGTTCGCGCGTCCCGTTCGAGATACACGACGTACACCTCCTGGCGCCCGGTCTGCCACCACCGGGGCTGCCATGGGGGCCGTACCCGTCGGGGGCCCAATCCGTCGCCCGGGTCGGTCCAGACCTCCTTCGTCTCCACGCCGTGTCGGAGTCGCTCGCCGCCCCAGTTGATGCCGCGCGGCTTGCCTTCCGTACCAATGCGGAGCGACTCGTGGAAGGCGTCGAGACTCCGGAGGTCGAAGGCGCCGAGAGCGTCGGCGTCGCGTACATCCCAGTGGTCGGCGAGGGCCCACGTCATCAATCGCCTCAGGGTGCGCAGCCGACGCCGGCGCGTCGCCTCGCTCTGGGGACCAGTGTCGCGCCGATGCAGCACCTGGCGCGCCAGCGATTCGGCCTCGTCCTCGGACAGCTCGGAGAACGCCTGGTCGGCACCGGCAATCGCCCAGAGCACACGGGCGCGGTGCACACGGGTCACCCGGTCGCTGTCGTCCATGTCGAGGCCGATACGCACCATGCGGTCGCCCCGCTGTTCGAGCTGCTCGATGGCGTTCCGCAGCAGGTCGGCCGTGCCGTCCGCGCCCAGCCGCGGGCCGGGAGCGGTGGTGAGGCCGGCCCGCGGGTCGGCGGCCACCTGCTCACGGGCGGCGTCCAGGACCGCCCGATACGCGGCCTTCTTCGGATCGCGGTCCGGATCACCACCGCCCAGCCGCCTGGCCAGCAGGCTCCACAGCTCCATACGGAACGGGGTGTGGCGAGCCAAGTGCCGGTCGTTGGCGCGCATACGCTCCAACGCGCCGATGCCGGCGAGGAGTTTGTCGTACGTCTCCGGGTCGTCCTCGACGCCGTCGCCGAACACCCTGCGCAGCGCGCGTACCAGCCGCAGGGTCCGTTGCAGCACGGTCCGCGGAACCGGGCCCTCCCCGCGGTGCAGCCCTGCGCGCCGCGCCAGTCCCTCCAGTTCCCGCCGCAGTGGCTCCGGCATGAAGGTCACCACGCCGCCGCGGCCATCGGGCGCGTGCGTGACCCTGTTGGTGATGAGGGCACTGAGGATGCTGGCTTCGGTGGGCATTCTGGTCACGTTGGCGACGTGCTGCCCGAACGGCACGGTGTCCAGCGGATCGTCCACCGGCCGCACCAGCATCGGCTCATGTGGCGCCGGATCCAAGTCACCCAAGGGGCTTGAGGCCGAGGCGGCCCAGCAGACAGGGAGGCGGACCTTGAAGCCCGGCGGCAGTTCACCGCGAGCCAACTTCTCCCGCAATGCGGCCACCTCGGGCAGACTGCCCACGAAACGGGCAGCCTCCTTGGCCTCGAGCATCCGCCACAAGACCTTCTTCCCGATACGGACGCCCAAGTCCACCAGGCCGGGATGACCGTGTGCGGCGAAGACGAACACCGCCGGCTGCGAGGGGTGCGATTCTCGGTACAGCGACTGACGGCGGTCAGCGGTGGTAATGGTGACGTGCTCGGTCTCCGTGTGGTCCCGGTAGCTGCGCAACTGTTCTTCGCCGTACCGGTCTTCGTGCATGTCGTCGGTCGACTCACGGCCGAAGGACCCGCCGTCCGGGGCGACGATGAGCCGGGTGTCCACCTGGCTCGCCCGGAACGGGCGCCCGTTGAGCGGCCTCAGCCAGCGGTCTCGGACGGACCGGTGAGGCTCAGGGTCGAGCCGGGCCCAGTCGCCGTACGGGAGGTCCGGATCCTCGTCGATGGTGCCCAGGGCGTGCACACCGTTGTCGTCAACCAACCGCCCGCCCCGGGTGTGTGCCCAGACCGTGCGGTCCAGCCTGTCGGCGAGGCGCTGCCCCGGCGAGTAGAGGCCCGAAGCCCCGAACGGCGTCGCCAGTACCACGGGCACCTTCGTGCCTGCCCTCTCGTCCAATGTGGCCAGCACCGGGTCGGCCGCGACCCGTCGTGCCAGGCTCGGGAGGTCGACGGGGCGGCCGTCGACCATCGGGTTGCCGTCATCGTCGATATCGACGGCGAGGATGTACGCCAGCTCTCCCCACTGCGCGGGAAGGTCCTCCGTCCGCGATGTCGCGCCGTTCCGTACCTCGTAGTGGCGGCGTCGGCCCGCGACCACCCGGATCACCGCCTGGTCCATGAGGTTCCGCCCGACCGTCACCGTCTCCGGGCCGCCGGTCCCGTTCAGCTCCGCGCTCAGTGGCGGCCTGTGAGGCAGCGGGGGCACGGGGTTGTTGACGGGTTTTTCCGGGATGTCATCGGATTCGGAGTCGCTGAACTCGCTTTCGGAGTCGCTGTAGTCGCTGAACTCGCTTTCGCTGAAGACCGACTCGGAGTCGGAGCCACCGGAGTCGGGCTGCTCGCCGAAGAACGCCTCCGTCCCGCTTTGCGCGTACGCCGACACCGCACTCATCTCAGCCGAAGCCGTCGGCGCGCCTCCAGGCGATCCAGGCGGAGCGGGCAGCGGAGCTGCACTGCCTCCCACTTGACCCTTGGACTTCAGAACCTTGGGCAGTTTGGGCGGCTTTGGCGGGGACACCTTCGGGATTCGCCAGTTCCAGCTGTCCCAGGTGCCCGGGGTCCCGGTGCCGTCTTGCGGAAGCAGAATCTGCCGCGGGGCCCGCGCGTTGCCGGGGTTCTCACGGAGCCGGATCACCGCAGTGAAGGCGTATGAAGACCGAGCGGTGTAATTGGAGTACTGCTGTGCCAGCTGCTTGCCCTTTGCCGAGTTTCCGAAGCCGGAGATCAGGAAGACAAGGCGCGCCTGGATGTCGAGATCTCGCTCCAGCGGGGCGTTTTTCAGCAGTTCGAGGATCTCGTCATGGGTCACAGGGACGGCAGCACCGGGCAGATGCATGACCAGCTGGTCATTGCTCCGCATCTCAAGGTGGATCCCGTACCCGGGCAGCACCTTGCCGTTCGTGTCCTTGACCAGCCACGGCGCCGGCTCTGCCCGGACAACGGTTCCGCCGCCCGGCCGCCGAACCTCCCGGAAGATCTGCGTCATGTCGATGCCGTGGGGCAGCGGGATTCCACCCCAGCCGTAACCCTGGGCCGTGCCGTTCGGCACCGTCCACAGCTGCTCGAACGCGCCACGCCGTTCCAAGTCGAATGCCGGGGACTGGAGGGGGCTTTGGGTGATCCGGCCTGCCGCGTCGGCCTGGGAGACCAGTTGCGCCAGCTTCGCCCGCCACTCGGCTGCGGACAGTTGCTCATCTGTGTGGAGGAAGGAGCGGCCAGAGGCCTCCAGTCCGCTCTCCGGTACCGCGCGCAGTGCTCGTTCGGCCCTGACACTGGCCCAGAAGGCTCGCGCCAGGTCCGCCTCATCGAGCGGAGGGCTGGTCGCCAGCTTGAGCTTGGTCCAGAAGGACTTCGCCAGACCCGTACTGCCCTTCCCAGAGCCGGCCGGGTTGGACAGTCTGAGCACCGAGCGGGCATAGGTGTCGGGTGAGTCCTGCCATTCGCTGACGATGGCCTCTATCGCCGGGTCGGGGAACGCCTCGTTCAACTTGATGTGCGGCTTGGCGCCCAGGCGCTTCCTGGCCTCATCAAGAGCGGCCCGATAGTGCGACTCGCCAAGTCGGCTGTTCGGGCCGGCGAGTACGCGGGCGACGTGGGTCCATAG
This sequence comes from Streptomyces oryzae, assembly GCF_017676365.1. Taxonomy (GTDB): domain Bacteria; phylum Actinomycetota; class Actinomycetes; order Streptomycetales; family Streptomycetaceae; genus Streptomyces; species Streptomyces oryzae. The sequence continues at coordinate 92,861 of NZ_JADKMA010000003.1, read as the reverse complement.
ATCCATCCGGAACGGCGTGAGGGCTGCGAGTTGTCGGTCGTTGGCTCGCATCTTCTCCAGTGCGGCGACGCCCCGCAGCAGCTCCTCGTACGCCGGGTCCTCGTCGATGACGGGGGTGAACGTCTCCCACAGCGCGCGGACCAGCAGCAGCGTCAGGTCCTTTGTGGCATCCGGAACGGGGTCCGACCCGCTGTGCAGGCCCGCCTTCCGCGCCAGCTTGCCCAACTCACCCGGCGACGGCTCCGGCTTGAAGAAGACCAGGCGTCCCAGTCGACCGGCAGCGGTAGCCTCCGCCTGGAAGTACTGATCTCGGTAACCGACCGTCGAAGTGTATGCAACGACCCAGCGCCCACTGAAGTTGGCCACCCACTGCCCAAGCGGCCGCTGCCTCAGCGGGTCGTCCACCGTAGGCACCGGCACACTGCTGGGGAACGGCTTCATCGGATCGCCCGCCTTGGCACCGAAGCAGGCGTTGAGATAGAGCCAGTAGCCCGGCGGCAGTTCTGTCACCTCGGGCGAGGTGCCGAGGACGAGACCAGCTTCCTGTGCGGCCAGCCACACCTTCTGACCCTCATAGGTGTCGAACTGGGCTCCGCCCGGCATCGCGTGGACGTTGAGGACGAACAGCAGGGGGAGGTAGTCGACCAATTCAGTGGCGAGCACAGAGCGACGCCCGTTTTCGCCGCTGGTGGCGTAGTGGTACAGCTTGATGAAGGTCGTCATCGACCGGGCCCAGGTCTCCCGATCACGCCCCATGTCATGATCCCGGATATACGAGGTGCCGAACCACATGGTGCGATTGACCCAGGGCCTGCGGTAGAGGTCGCTGTCCCGGAATTCGATGCCGCTTCCAAGGCTCTTCACCTGCCGCGGTGCAGGCCGACGCCAGTTCGGGTTCGGATCGATCGGCAGCCAGCCGCCGACCGGGGCGGTCCCTTCGGGGTCGACCAGTCCGAAGAGGTGCCCCTGGCCGGTCTCCTCGGGAAGCAGGCGCCAGTCACTGGTGGGAAGCACCACCCGCCTGCCGAGGCCCTTGGCGACCGCATGACCGAAGTACGGGTCCAGCACTCCCAGATTCGGGATCACCAGGACCACCGGCACGTCCCTGGGCAGTCCCTGCAAGTTCGGGTCGGCCTTCAGCACCTCGGCCAGTGCGTCCGGGCCCATGATCCGGAAGCGGGTGGCCTTGTCCCGGGGCAGGTGTGCCAGATCCGGGTGGTCCTCCAACCGAACCTGCAACCGTTTGCCGTTCAGCGTCCCGCCTCCGAGCAACAGCCCGCGGCGGTCGGCCTTCCCCCACCCGACCACATACGCCGAATCCGGCCACGACAGCGCCATATCAGGGTCATTCGAGACCCGCTGGAGCTTGCCGTCCTTCATCACGAACCGGCGCATCTGCCCTGGCAGGACGCGCTTCACCGCAGTGTCCAGCCAGCTGCGCCCCTGCGGAGCCCCGGTCTTCCCCGTTACGGAGGTGTGGTCAGCCAGCAACGGATGGGTCGCTGGATCGACTGGTCGCGATCCGGAACCGGCGGCAGTGCTGGGAGCCCCCGCAGCAGGCGGGGCCAGCGTGCCCGCGGGCGGCGCAGCCGTCAGCACAGGCTCGGCCAGGACGAGGGCCCGCGTGTCACCGGGCGGCAACATGCCGGGACCGTCCGAGGACGAGCCGGCCGGCTCTCCCTGGGAATCCCGCCCTTCCTCGGTATCAGCCTGCTGACCGAAGAACGCCTCCGGCCCGCCCCGCGCAAATGCCGACACCGCGCTCGTGAGGGCCGGGGCCGCCGGACGGAGCGACGACAGCGCCGTCGGCCCGCCTTGCGCGTACGCCGTCACCGCACTCACATCGGCCGCAGCCGCCCCACGCGGGACCACCGGGCCGTTGCCCGGCCCTTCCGAGTCGCCATCGGACTCCGAGCCGCTGGTGTCGGGATGGCTGACGTCGGAGCCGCTGGAGTCGGAACTCGCGCTGTGCTCGGACGCGATGTCGGAACCGGCGGACGAGACATCCGAACCGCTCTGCTCCCCCCGGGAGGCAGGATACTCTCCGAAGAACGCCTCCGTCCCGCCTTGCGCGTACGCCGACACCGCACTCACATCGGCTGGGGCCGAGTACACGGAGCCGGCCGCCGGTAGGGAATAGGAGGCCACAGGCAGCGAACTCACATGCGCGGAAGCCGTGGACGCAGAAGCGGTGGGCAGAGAAGCCGTCGGCGCCGGAGCCGTGGGCGCCGGCCCGGACGAGCCGAGCAGCGCGGGCACTGTGGCGCCATGCAGTAGCCCGCCCTGCTTGGGCAGTTGTAGCGGTGGTGGCGCAATGTGCTGTCGCGCAGCTTTCCAATGTGTCGCGTCCCAGGTGCCCGGGTTCTGGGTGCCTGCTTCGGGAAGTTGCAGGATCTGCCGCGGCCCCTGCGGGTTGCTGGGATTCTCACGGATATCGAGATCACCGGTATAGAAATAGGCGGTCCGGCCCGTGGCATCGGAGTAGGCCTGTGCCAACTGGCGGCCCGAGCTTCCGAAGCCGGAGATCAAGAACACAAGCCGAATCTTGACGTCGAGGGTCCGTTCCAGCACGGCGTTCAGCAGCAGGTCGTAGATCTCGACATAGGTCACCGGGACGGCAACACCGGGCAGATGCATGGTCATCTGGCCTGTGCTTCCTACGTGAAGGTGGATCCCGTATACGGGCAGCACATTGCCCTTGTCGTCCTTGGTCAGCCACGGTGCGGGCGCTGCCTGGACGGCGGTTCCGCCGCCGGCCTGCTGTACCACCTGGAAGACCTGCGTCATGTCGATGCCGTGGGGCAGCGGCGTGCCACTCCAGTTGTACCCACCAGCCGCCTCGTTCGGCGTCGTCCACTTCTGCCGGAGCGCCCCGCGCCGCTCCAAGTCGAACGCGGCGAGTGGGCGGTTCTGCGAGTGGTCCCGGCCTGCCGCGGCGGCCTGGGTCATCAGTGCCGCCAGCTTCTCCTGCCACTCGTCCTCGGAGTGCTGCACCGGGTGAGGGATGTGGAGGACGGCGCGGCCCAGGGACTCCAGTGGGTTCTTCGATAGCTCGCTCAGCCTTCGTTCCGACTTGACCCATGCCCAGAAGGCCCGTGGGATGTCCGCCTTCCGTAGCTGAACGCCCGCCGGCTTGTTGAGCGCCGCCCGAACAGCGGGCTCGAGGCCGAAGCTCGACAAGCGCTGGGCGGCAGCGGCTATCGCCGGGTCGGGGAACTCGCCGGACAGCGAGGCGGCGGCCGCATTGGCGTCCAGACGCTGCTGGGCCATCGTGAGAGCGTCCTGATAGTGGTTCTCCGTCAGCTCGGTAACGTTCGGGCCGGCGACCGCGCGGGCGACCTGGTCCCATATCTCCATCCGGAACGGCGTGAAGAAGGGCAGGTGCGGGTCGTTGAGGCGCATCCTCTCCAGCGCGGCGATGCCCCGCAGCTTCTTCTCGTACGCCGGGTCGTCCTCGATAACAGGGGTGAACTTCCGCCGCAGCGCACGCACCAGCCGCAGCATCTGCACCTTTGTGTCGTCCGGAACGGGGTCGGGCCCGCTGTGCAGGCCCACCCTGCGCGCCAGCTCGGCCAACTCGTCCGGCAACGGCTCCGGCTTGAACACGACCGGGCGCCCCAGCTGACCGGCAGCGGTGGCCGCCTCCGTGAGACGTACGCTGTCGTACCCCGTGACCGAGGTGTGTCCGACCACCCAGCGCCTGCTGACGTTGGCCACCCACTGCCCGAGCGGCTGCTCCTCCAGAGGGTCATCTACAGGAGTCACCGGCAGATTACGGCTGTACGGCGCCTTCGGGTCGCCCGCCGTGGCACCCCAGCAGACGGCGAGATGGATCCAGTAATCCGGCGGCAGATCGAGCACCTCCGGCAGGGTGCCGAGAACGAAACCCGCCTCCTGGGCGGGCAGCAAGACGGTCAGACCCTCACGGGTCTGGAACACAGCTCCGCCCGGGAAGCCGTGGGTGTTGAGGGAGAGTAACCGGAAGGGATATGTGAAATTTACCTTGTCGATCACATAGAGACGTCGGTCCTTCCCGTTGCGGACCTGGTGGGCCAGTGTGGCCTTGGACGCCAACGACCGGCCGTTCATTTCCCTCAAGCGCCCGGAGTCGTCGTCCCGTGTGAACAGAACTCCGGACACCTCGGGCTGGTCGCCCACCATGAGCCTGCGGTGGAGGTCGCTAACCCAGAATTCGGCATGGCTCCAGAGATCCTTCAACTGCCGCGGTGCGGGACGCCTCCGGTTCGGCTTCGGATCGAACGGCACCCAGGCGCCGACCGGCGTCGACTCTCCTTCGGTGTCGTGCAGTTCGAGCACATGTCCCTTGCCGGTCCCGTCGCGTCGCAGACGCCAGTCACTGGTGGGAACCCACACCCGCCTGCCGAGAGCGTCCGCGAGCTCCCACCCGAAGTCCGGGTTCAACACCCCCAGATTCGGGACCGCCAGCACCACCGGTACGTCCCGGGGCAGCCTGGCCAAGTTCGGGTCGGCGTTGAGTACATCCGCCAGCGTGTGCACGTCCATGATCCGGAAACCGGTGTCCGGGTCTATGTCCAGATGATCCAGATCCCGGTGGTCCTGGAGCCGGGTCGGCAGGACTTGCCCGTTCAGTTTTCGGTTGCCGAGGAGCAGCCCTCCACGGACAGCCTTGTCCACCCCGAGCACATACGCCGCGTCCGGCCAGAACACCCTCATACCCGGGAGGAGCGAACTGCGCTTGGCCTTACCGTTCTTGATCACGGAGCGCCGTATCCGCCACGGCATGACCGTCTTCACCTGGTCGCTCAGCCAGCTGCGCCCCTGCGGATCCGCGGATTTCCCCGACACGGAGGTGTGGTCCGCCAACAGTGGATGCGTTGCCGGATCGACAACAGGGCGTGCCCCGGCGCCGGCGGGCGCCGTAGTGGAGGCCGCCCCCGCAGCGGGCGGGGCCGACGGGGCAGGCGGGGTCCCAGGGAACTCGACCGAAGACGGCGACGCCACCGACACAGCCTCGGGCACAATGCCGACGCGGACCGGACCCGGCGGCAGCATGCCGGAGCCGTCCGAAGACGAACCGGCCTGTCCCCCTTGGAAATCAACCTGCCGGCCGGAGAGCACCCCGGCCCCGCCCCGCGCGAACGCCGACACCGCGCTCATGGGAGCCGGGGTCCGGAGCGCGTTACGGGAGGAGCCCAGCGCCGGTACGGACGAGGAGGCCGCGGGTACGGAGCCCTTGGTCGGGGAAGCCGCCGATGTGGGTGCCGTGGGAGCGGAGGGGCTGGATGTCGTGGGAGGCGTCCAGGTGGTCATGTCCCAGCGGCCCGGCAGCCCATCAGGCGTGGGAAGGAGCACGATCGTGTGCGGCGCATCCGGATCGGACGTCGGGTGGAGCCCGGCTCGGCCCGTCCAGAAGTGAACGTGGCGACCGCTGTGGTCGGAGAACTGCTGGAGGACCGGCATTATCCCGTCGCCCCCATCGGTGACCACGAAGGCCACCGGCGCCCTGTCGTTGACGTTCTCCCAGGCAGGGTTGGCCTTCAGCAGCGCCAGAAGTTCGCCTTCGGTCGCGGGCACCTCGCCGCCCGGGAGGTGCAGGACGAAGTGGCCGGTATGGGCGTCCCGTTCGAGGACTACGACGTACGGGTTCTCAACCTCGGGGTTTTTCGACGCCCGGGGCCGCCATGGGGGCCGGGCCTCTCGCCGGGCCCGTCCGTCGTCCGGGTCCATCAGGACCCGTGCCGTCTCCACGCCGTGCGGAAGCCGCTCGGCGCCCCAGTTGATGCCGCGCGGCTTGTCTTTCGTACCGATGCGGAGCGACTCGTCGAAGGCATCGCGTTGCCGGATGTCGAAGGCGCCGAGTTCGTCGGCGTTCCGTACGTCCCAGTGCGCGGCGAGGGCTTGCGCCATCCGCAACTTCAAGTCGCCCAGGTGCCGCCGACGCTTCCGCACATCCCACGGGCCGGTGTCGCGCAGATGAAGCACCTGGCGCGCCCGCGCCTCCGCCTCGTCCTCGGACAATTCGGAGAGCGCCTGTTCCGCGCCGACCATCGCCCACAGCGTACGGGCGCGCTGCGCACGGGACGTCCAGCCGTTGTTCTCCCCCACCTCACCGAGAATGTCGCGCACCACGCTGTCGCCGTGCAGGTCGAGCCGGTCGGTGGCGTTCTTCAGCAGGTAGGACAGACCGCCCGCGCCCAGCCGTGGGCCGGGGGAAGTGGTCAGGTCGGCGTCCGGGTCGGCGGCCACCTGCTCACCGGCGGCGTCCAGGACCGCCCGATACGCGGCCTTCTTCGGATCGCGGTCCGGATCGCCGCCGCCCAGCCGCCGGGCGAGCAGGTTCCACAGCTCCATACGGAACGGGCTGTGGCGGGCCAGGTTCGAGCCGTTGGCCCGCAGGCGCTCCAACGCGCCGATACCGGTGAGCAGCGCGTCGTATTCGGCCTTGTCCTCGATGCTGTGGCCAAAGACCTCACGCAGAGCGCGTACCAGCCGCAAGGTCCGCTTCAGCACAGTCCGCGGCACCGGCTCTTGGCGTGTGTGCAACCCTGCGCGCCGTGCCAGCTGCGCCAGTTCCTCCGGCAGTGGCTCCGGTTTGAAGGTGACCTCACCGCCGCGGCCGTCGGGCGAGTGCCGAACGATGTTGTTGTCGTAGGCCTTGAGGATGCTGCCGCTGGTGTACAGCCTGGTCACATTGGCGACGTGCTGCCCGAACGACACGGTGTCCAGCGGATCGTCCACCGGCGGCGCCGGCTCGTGCGGCACCGGGTCCAGCGGCCGCATCGGGTCCGCGGCGCCCATGGCGCTCTCGCAGACCGGGAGGCGCACCTTGAAGTCCGGTGGCAGTTCACCCCGTTTGATCCTCGCACGCACGGCTGCCACTTCGGGCAGGCTGCCCACAAACCGGGCGGCCTCCTTGGCGCCGAACGACTTGACGAGCCCCCTCTTACTGAGGCGGAGCATCACCCGTCCGAAAGCCCCGTGTGCGGAGAAGGCGAGTACCGCCGGTTGTGAGGGCAGCGGCTCGCGGTAAAGCACCTGACGCTTGTCGGCGGTGGTGATGGTGAAGTGCTCGAGTTCGGTGTGGTCCCGGTAGCCGCGCAACTGCTTCTCGGCATACCGGTCTTCGTGCATCTCACCGGCCGACTCACGGCCGAAAGGCTCACCGTCGGGTGCGACGAGGAGCCGGGTGTCCACCTGGCTCGCCTTGATCACGGTGCCGTCCGTGGCGGTGAGCCAGGGGTCCCGACGAGGCAGTTGGTCGCCCAGCGGCTCGAGCCGGACCCAGTCGCCGTACGGGAGGTCCGGATCCTCGTCGATGGTGCCCAGGAAGTGTGTGCCGTCGTCCTCCACCAGTCCCTCGCCTCGGGTGTGTGCCCAGACAGGACGGTTCAGCCCATCGGCGAGACTCTGTGCCGGCGAGTAGAAGCCCGAAGCCCCGGACGGCATCGCCAGCACCACCGGCACCCTCCGACCGGCGCGGACATCCATAGCGGCCAGCACCGGGTCCTCCGCGACCCTTTGCGCCAGCTCCGGAAGGTCCACGGGGTCGCCGTCGAGAACCGGGGCACCGTTCTCGTCAACATCGACGGCCAGGACGTAGACCAGCTCTCCCCACCGCGCGGGAAGGTCATGCGTCAGCGTCCGATCGCCGTCGCGGATCTCGTACAGTCGCTCCTGGCCCGTCACCAGCCGGCGCACCGGCCGGCCCGTGAGGTTCCGTCCGACCGACACCGTCTCCGGGCCGCCGGGGCCTCCCAACTCCGCGGTGATCAGCTGTTTCCCAGTCATCGGCGGCAGGAGGTCGCGGCTGTTGACGGACCCGTTCGAGTCGTCATCGGAGTCATAGCCGCTGGAGTCGGAACTCTCGCTGGAGTCGGAGGTGTCGCTGGATGCGTCGTCGTCGCTGTAGTCGCTGAGCTCGCTCTCGCTGTACACGGAGGCGATGTCAGATCCGTCGGACGAGTCATCCGAGTCGTCCGAGCCGGCCTCCGAGATCGACATGGGGGAGCCCGGGACGACGGCGGCCGACTTGGCCTTCAGAGAGTCTGAAGGCTCGCGGTCCTCGGTCGTCGTGTCGTGACCCGCGTCATCGTCGGAGGAGAGGCCCGGGCGCGGGTCGGCGTCGAAGTAGGTCTCGACGCGGGCGGCGGACGGGCCTCGCCTCTGGGCCGGTGCGGCGCGGCTGGCGGCAGCGGTGCCCGGCCGGGCCTCCGCCCCGTCGGCAGCGCCCTCGAGAATCGTGGGCAGCTCGGTCTCCGCGTTGCGCCGTACCGGCGGAGTCGGCCGTTGCGGGACCGGCCGGCGCCGCGCCATCGGGGAGAAATAATCCTGATCCCGAGGAGGGATCACCGCCGGGGCAGCAAGCTCCTGAGAGGCGGTCATCTCATCAGGGGACTCGAATTTCTGAGAAGCGATCGTCTCAGGGGAAGCAATCGACTTCGCGCTCCGAGCCGAACCTGAGGAGCGGTCCCGCGCCGGGAACGCCCAGTAACCCTGCCTGCTCAACAGCTCCGCGAGCTCGGCGTTGCCCACCTTGTCGATCTCGCGCTGCGCATTCCGCCAGTCCGCGTCGTCCACAGGAGCCAACGGAAGCTTCCTGTGGAACGAATCCTTGGAATGAATGGAGTACAGAGAAGCCAACCGCGGCCGCGGCTTCCCCTGCTTCATGTCAATGGTGTAGCGGTAGAACCTCAGCCGGTGCACATCACCCTTTCGAATCGACTCATCCAGAATCAGCATCTCGTCCTTCGAGAGAACGCTGTTCTGCACGACACCGGTCAGAATCATCCCGTTCACCTGACCGTGCAGACTCACGACGAACGAGGTCGACATCCGCTTCCACAGGGCCATCAAGTTCGGGGACGACGACCACATCTTGTGGCCGAAGTTCAAACCATTGAAGACACTCCCCAGTACCGACGCCTCAAGAGCGACACCGGCCCCCTGCAACGCGGCTTCCGTGGGCGGGAGCGGTGAGATCTTCGACCACACCCAGCCGTTTGCGGTCTCCCTCTCCGCCTCCGTCATCTTGGCCTCGTCAAAGCTCAGCCGATGCTGATTCTCGAACCACCAGTCATAACGCACCTGGAGCATCTGCGCCGCATCCACCTTCGCCATGAAGGCATCGATCGCAGCCTCGTCAACCCCCTTCTCGCCGCCCATTCCATCCCGGCGAATGGCGTCCAGCACCCGGTCCAGCGCGGCCACAAAATCCGGCTCACGCATCGCGTCGAACTTCGACATCCGCCCGCGCAACGTCGCGTCGTCTTGATGACTCTTCGGCACATCGAAATTCGGAGCCGGCATGCCGGCAGTAGCGGCGCGGGCGATTCCGCCGGGGCCCATGGGCTTCAGGGCGGAGGCGTGTCGGTCGTCGAACACGGGACGCGTGGCGGGGTTCCGCTGCGGCTCGCCGTCCTCCTCCGCTTCCGAGTCCGACTCGAAGACGTCCGTCCCGGAGACGTCCGCCTTGCGCCGTGCGGAGCGGGGCGCGGGGGGCGGTACGGAGAGGGGGTACTCCTTATCGGCGTACTCGTCCCGGGGCCCGATCTTCTCCCAGGCGGCGGCCGTCGGCGCGGGCGTTCCGGCCGGGCCGGACCGCAGGGTGAGCACCGACAGCCCGCTGTCGCCGGTCCCCGACAGGTCCACGGGCAGGCGGGTCCACCACACCGCCCGGCCGATCCGGTCGGCGATGAGCTGGCGCATGTCCGGGTCGAGCCGGTCCAGCCCCTCGACGGACATCACGACCTCGGCCCTCACGGGGCGCTCCAGCAGTGCGCGGTCGGCGGCCAGCAGTTCGATGAACGTGCCGATCGCCATCCGGTGTTCCGTCTCGCCCAGGGTCACGTGGACGATGTCCGGGTTCTTCCGGTCAACGACAGCCCGCCGCACCAGGAACGGGCGCTCGGGCTCGAATCCCGGCTCGGAATCGGAGTCCGACTCGGACTCCGACGCAGAAGCGGCCTCTGACGACCCCGACTCCGACTCCGTGTCGTCACCGCTCCGGTCACCGGCCGCCCATGGCGCCGTCTCCAGCCCGTCGGGCGTGCGGATCTGGGTCAGGTCGACCATGGGTGGCCTCGGCTCAGGCCCGAAGTCCCGCCCCCCTATATCCTCTATGTCCTCGCCGTCGTGCCAGACGGACTCCAGCAGCGAATCGTCATCCAGTGCGCCGAAGCGCGCCCAGCCGTGCGCGGCCACCACATCGGGGTCGGCCGCGGGCCACCCGGCCGCGTACGCGGCGGTGTAGGCCGACCACAGCTCCGCGCGCAGATCGTCGTTCGGCTCGACGTCCGGGGCGAGTCGCAGCACGTCCGCGAGTTGCCCGTCGGGGTCGGCGTCCGGATCGCTCAGCGTCTCCTCGGCCTTGACCCGCGCCCAGAACACCCGCGACCGCTCGGCCACTCCCACGCCGTTCCGGCCCTGCTCCAGGTCCAGGGCTTCGGCCACTTCGTCGTCCAGGTCCGCCTGCTGCACCCACGCGGCCGCCGCGTCCACGGCCGGCAGCAAGCTGCCGGTGGGGGATGTCATGAAGTCCCGCAGCGGCGTGTCCCGCTCCTCCGCCCTGGCCTGGGACCACACCGCCCTGGCGCGGGCCAGCACCGCACGGTACGCGGCCTGGTCGGGATCCGGCCCGCCCTCCGGGTGCGCCTCCACCACCCGCCGGAACAAGTCCATGGTGAACGGGCCCACATCCGCGAACCGGTCATCGGCCCCCCACATGTCATCGAGCGCGGCAACCCCCCGCAGCAGATCGAGGTAGTCCGGCTCCTTGTCCACCTTCCAGTCGAAGACCAGCACCAGCGCCCGCCACGCGCGCAGCGTCCGCACCCGCACGTGCGGCGGTGCCTCACCCTGGCCCGAATGCCACCCCATCTCAGCGGCGAGCCGGTCCAGACCGGCCCCCCTGGGCTCGGGAGGATCGATGATCCACCGCCCGGGCCTACCCCACAGGTCCGTGTCCAGGATCCGCACGTACCGGCCGTCCCGCAGTTTCTTGTCGCCTTGCTTGCGGTTGGCTGACCGTACGTAGAAACCGTTCGCAGTCGCGATCTTCCGCGCCTTCGTCATCTGCCCGAGCGGGTCCGGAACGAACGCCTCCTCCTTCGCCCCCAACTCCACCAGGCGCGGCAGGGAGCGGTCCGGATGCTGACTCAGCGAGCACTCCTCCAAACTGAGCCAGCGATGAGGGTTCCCGGTCACGCTCTTGCGCCGGTACCAGCGCCGCAAATCGTCCTCGTCCGCCAGCCGTTGCCGCCTGCCGTCTGCCCAAGCCGGACTCGGCCCTTCCGGGCTGCCGTGCATGTCCTCGTGGTAGGCGTCACTCTCCTCGCCGGGCGCCGGCATCGGAAGCTCTTCCGATTCCTCCCCGGTGACGGGGTGGCGATGCACGAACGTCGTCATCGTGTCCAGATTCCGGATCCGGTCCTCGTAACCCGTTTTGCCCAGCTCCGCGTCCTTGAACGACGACCGCCCGATCTGCTTTCCGGTCGTCTCACTGATGGCGGCCCGGGTCAACATGCCGCGGAACTCGGCCAGTTCGTCGCCGTCCCGCGGATCGCGCCCCATGCCGGGCGGACTGGGTATCCAGTCGCCCTTCGGCTCCCCGTATCGGTGCACCACGTCCACGGTGGCCATGCCGGACTCCTCGCGGAGCTCAACCCGACCGCTGTGCGCGAACACCGTCATCCCGGTCCGGTCCGCGAGCAGCCGGGGCAGATCCAGGAGCCGGTCACCGGCGAAGGGAATGGCCAGCACGATCGGAGTCCCCGGAGGCAGCCTGAGGCGCGCCACATCGGCCGCCACCGTCTCGACGAACTCCTCGAAGTCCATGTCCAGCACCGACTCGTCGTCAAAGCGCGCCCGTACCCAGTCGTGCCGCCCCTCGGCCGCCACCACATAGGCCCGCGGGTGCCGCGCCCATGGCGCGGACCCCTTCTCCGGCTCCCGCTCGGAGCCGTCCGCCCGCTGCACCCGCGTGAAACTGCGGCTGGTGTCCAGCTCGACGACCTTGGCCGAGCTCCAGTTCAGCCCGGGCCCCCGCACACCGTTCCGCGTGAAATACCGCTTCCGGTCGCGCGCCAGCAGTCCACGCTCCTCCAGATCGAAGGCCGCCAGTGCCGCGAAGCTCCGTGCCCTCCCGGCCTCCCGGGCCCGCTCGACAAGCTCGAAGAACGCCTGCCGCTCCGGCTCATTCACCTCCGCGGTCTCGCCCAGGTGCAGAACCTTCCGGGCCGGCCCCGCCACATCCAACGGCTCACCGTCCAGCCGTCGGTCCTCCCCGCGCAGCACGTCGAGGATCTCCACCGCCGACGCGTCCGTGTCGGAGTCGAACTCGATGGTCACCTGCCGCTCGATGTCCGCAGAGGTCGCCTCCCCACGCAACGCGTCACCGATCGGATCGTACGAAGGAATCCGCGCCCGGCCGCGCACATGCACGTCGAAGTCCGCCGTCGTCAGCCGCTGCTCCCTGGGCAGGTTCCCCTGCAAGGAGTGCAGCGACGCCGCAAGACTCTGCACGAACGCAGTGCGCACCAGCCGCGCACGCTCGGCACCGGCCTGCTCAGCGGCCCGCCGCCACTCCGCGTCCCCGCCGCCCGACGGTGTGTCGGCGCCGTACCCCGTGATGACGGCATCCGGCAGGGACACCCTCAAGTCCCGGTTGCGCACACCGACCCTGGCCAATTGCGCCGCCGACCTCCCGATGGAGAACCCGTCGGGCGTGTTCCCCTGGCCGGTGAGCGGCACCAGCTTCGCGGGCGGCAGAGCCGGCACCGGCGCGGAGTGCACGGGCTGGGTGAACAGCCGGGAAGGCCGTGGTGCGGAAGAGCCGGCCGTCTCCAGCCCGGGCATCGGCTGTCCGGACGAGGCCCGCGCCCGCGCTCGGGCAGCCGACCGGCCGGCGGTGGCCCGCGCCGGCTTGGACCGGACGGACGACGAGGCGGGGCCGGAGAACGACGGCCCCTCGGCGGCCCACTCCCCCGCGAGCGGCGGCGCGTGCCGCGGTGTGAGGTCGACGCCGGACAGGTCCAGGTTCACATCGTTCGCACTCGCCGCGACATCCATCATCAGCGGCAGGGCCCGCGGGAGCGGGCCCACAGGCTGCCCGCGCCAGCGAGCGAAGGACACCGTCAACTGACGCAGCGAACCCATGGTCAGCAGTGAGCGGTCGCCGTTATCGGCCCGCTGCAAGTCCAGCGCCCAGAACCCGCGCAACAGGCCGTCGAACGCCGCCTGGTCCTTCTCCAGCATCGGGCCGTAGATCAACCGGATCGCCCGCACCCAGCGCAGCACCCGCTGCGGCGATGCCTGGTCCCCCGTGATTCGCGTCGAGAGAGCGCGCAGTTCCGGCTCGCCCGGGTCCGCGCGGAAGCCCACCCACCAGTCGCCCTCGGCCAACTGAAAGCGGGCCGAAGGGTTCTGGCCCGGGCCGAGGTCCACGATCCTCGGCTCTCGCCCGCTCGCGGTCCCGAACAGCCACCGGTCCCACACCGTGGCCAGGTACTGACCGGCCACCGGGTGCTCCAGCGGATCCGCCATCGCCGGATCCGCCATCGCCGGGCCCGCCAGATCGGTACCCATCACCACTGCGGCCGTATTCGACGTCTGCGCCCTCAGATCCGGCGCGAGTGCGTGCAGCACGTCGATCAGCGCCGGGAAGCTGAACTGCTTGACCGCACCGGACTTCAGCGTCAGTTGCACGAGCCCGGCGTTCGCCTTGAGACCCAGCCCGAACGCCTTCGCGAACGGCACCGACCGGCTGCCCGTCACCGCCGGTACGCCCCGGTCGCCGCCCTTGCTCTCCGGCGTCCGCGCGAAAACCCCGGGCAGTCGGCCGAAGGACCGCTGCCACCTGGCCCGGTCCTGGGCAGGGCCCGACGACACCGCCATCGGATCGCCCTCCGCCGGATCGCCCTCCGCGGCCCGGTGCAGGTCGACGGCGATCTGGTCGAGCGGCACCAGCTCCCCGTCCGCTGCCTCGACCACCGTGTCCCAGCGCACCGGGCTCGGCAGCTCCTCCGGATCCGCCAGCTTCCCCAGAGCGGCCCACGCGTCGTCGACGAGCGGCACGATCTGCTGCTGGTCCGGCCGGGAGAGTCCCGGCAGCCGGGACTCCGCCTCCTGCACCGCGCCGCTCAGCCGCTGGTGCAGCTCCTCGGGCAGCGGAGTGCCCAGGGTCCAGGACCCGACGGCCGAGGCGATGTCCGCGGCGGTCGGCGTGTCCAGCAGCATATGCCGCTCGCCGTTGGCCAGCGGCAGTCCCTCGTCCGCCAGCCACAGGAAGGGCGCGAGGTCCTGCGCCACGGAGCTGTCGAGAATCCGCGACAAGGACTCCCGCAGCGCGTCCTCGGACAGCGGGAGGCGGTGGGCCTTCGCCCGTTCGTAATCCCTCCGCAGAAAGTCGGCCAGTTCGGTCGCCAGTCGGCGCAGTTCTCCCGGCTGCATCAGCTGTTGGAAGCCGTAGTGCCGCAGCTCCACCAGAATGAGAGCAACCAGCAGTCGTCCGGAGGCCGTATCGAGTGCACCGAACTCCGCCATGCCGACGCTGTCGAACCTGCCCAGCCGCTTCCCCGAGGACATGCGGCCGGTCAGCCCCACATTCATCTTCTCGCGCGGACTCGCCGGCTTCGCGTCCGGATCCGCAGAGCGCGGAGTGAGGTCGAAGACGTTGACGGGGAACCTCCCGAACCCCTTCAGGGTCTGCTGCAGCTGCTCCATCAGCTCCGTCAGGTGCCCGGCGGAGACCTCGTTGATCCGGTCGACGTGGTCTTGGAGGAACTGCCGGGTGCGGGGCCTGAGCGCCCTGCGCAGGTACTCGAAGGAGTGCCGTGACGCTGCCGCGAGGAAGTGCTTGGTGAGGACCTGCCCTTCCAACGTGGCCACGACCGGCTCGGCTGCGATGTCGTTGAACAGCAGCCAGGAGTAACCCCACACCTCCTCGACATCCGGAACAGCGGCGAGGAACGGCGTGAGCGCATCCACCCTCGACGCGTCGGCGTTGCCGATGAGTCCGAGCACGTACTGACGAGCGAGAACCTGACCGAAGTCGCTGCCTTTGAGGAGGAGCGGCTGCAGGACCGGCTGCGTCAGCCGACGGAGGACCTGATGCTGAAGGCTCCGCAGGCCGAGCGCGCTCACTCCTGCGGTGAGCTGCCCGTAGCGGCCGGGACCGGCGTCCGGCGACTTCGGCTGGACCTCGGTCCGCTCCCCCAAGTCGGTCAGCTCCCACCCCTCGGCCTGACGCAGCAGCTCGCCGAGCGGCAGCGGCTCCCCCAGCTCATCGACGAAGCCCAGCTCCGACTGGGCACGCTCCAGGGCTGACAGCCCCTCATCGAGGGTCTGCCGCTGCTCCTCCTCCACGACCTCCATCGGATCGACATCGAACTCAACGATGTAGATCCACTCTGCCTCGGGCGGGTCCTGTCCGGGTGGAACCTCCGGTGGTGTGGCCCGGAACGCCCCGGTCCGGGGATCCCGGTAGAACGGCCCGCTGTCGACGACAGCCTGCAGTCCGTGCCCCCTGGCCAGGGGCAGATGCCCCAGATCCGCTGGATCACCTTTCTTGTGTTTGATACGGATGACCCGGATGTCCTCGTCCTCCACCCCGAACGCGGCGTACCTCCGATCCGTGGCAGCGTCCACCACTGAACGCCCGGTCTCGGAGGACTGCGCGAACAGCGGCAGCGCGTCCTCCAGCACCTGGCCCTTCGGCCCGACGATCACAGCGCGCGCCTCCGCCGGCGCCATGTCCGGCGGGCTATCGGAGACTTGACGCCCCTTCGGCCGCGTCAGGTCCACCCACACAACACCGTCCTCGCCACCGAGGTGGTACGCCGCCCACGCGTGCCCCGGCCGTTTGCCCGGCCGCCGCGCCAGCACGAAGGCCGCGGACCGCGGGCCCGCCCCCTTCAGCGCCTCGGCCACGTGCTCCCACTCCCGCACGGACCTCCAGCCCGGTCCCGCGGCCAGCGCACCCTCCCGCGCACTCCGGCTCACCGCGAGATCGTCCAGCGCACCCGCGGCACGCACGCCCGCCGGGTACAACTCGTCCCGCAGCTGCTGCAGCAGGTCCGCACACCACTCCTCGGACAGCCCGCCCGACGGCACCCGCCGGGCGACATCCCGCACCAGCCGGGTCAGCTCCTCGCGGCTCAGCTTCGGACCGGACACCGGCCCCACAGCCTTCGGCGCCGTCGGCGGCAGCGCGGAAGAGCCGGCCGTCTCCAGCCCGGACACCGGCTGTCCGGACGAGGCCCGCGCCCGCGCTCGGGCAGCCGACC
This sequence comes from Streptomyces oryzae, assembly GCF_017676365.1. Taxonomy (GTDB): domain Bacteria; phylum Actinomycetota; class Actinomycetes; order Streptomycetales; family Streptomycetaceae; genus Streptomyces; species Streptomyces oryzae. The sequence continues at coordinate 76,599 of NZ_JADKMA010000003.1, read as the reverse complement.
GGCCGGCGGTGTTCGAGGTGGGAGCTGTCGGCACCGTCGGCTCCGCACGACCCGACATATCCGACGCATGGTCCGCATTCGGCGACGGAACGGCCGGGGAGCTGTTCGGCGCATTGCTCACCGGCTGTGTGTGCACGTGCCCGGAAGCCTGGTTGGTGCCGGTCGCCGCGCCCGTCGGCGCCGCGTTCGGCGGGACCGGGACGTGTACGTCGCCGTACCGCGGATTGATTTTTCGCCACGTGCCCCGGGGAGCGGCGTGCTCCGCGGGCTTCGGGTACACCGCGAGAGTGTAGGCGTCGCGAGCCGGGTCGAACCGCAAGGCGACCGGGTTCGTGGAGCCGATCCACGGCTTGCCCGTCTTGCGTACGAACTGACCGAGTGCGTTGACGTCGGCGAACGTCGCGATCACGGGAGCGTCCTCTCCGCGCTTTCGCAACTCCGGGTCGCGGTAGGCCAGATCGGCGAGGTGCGGGAGGGGAGGAACGCTGCCGCGCACGTCATACACGAAGGGGCGCGGGAGGTCCTTCCAGGGGGCGTCTTCCGTGCCGTCCACCTCGAACGAACCGTTATCCCGCCTCATCAGTGTGACCACGCTGGCGTCGAACTTCGCGCGAGGCTGGTTCGGAGCGATGGGCCGCCTGCCCCATGCCTCACCGCTGGGGTCCCGCATGAGCGTGGCGAGTGACAGCGCCCCGGCCCGCTCCGGACCGTGGGAGGCCAACTCGTTGACGTCCCCGGCGTCCCGGCCGGCGGCCAGCGCTCTGCGTACCGCCACAACCGCCTCGTTGAAACGGTTCGGATCCGGCCTTGGCAGGCGCAGGATGTCTTTCGCGAACCTCCCGGTGTCGTGAACCCCGTCGACGATCTGCTGCGTCTTGACCTGAGCCCACAGCGTCCGAGACCACTCCCTCTCCCCGAGCAGCGCGGTGGGGTCCAACCCCAGGAGGGCCCTGATACTCGCGGCGGCATCCGGCAACGTTGCCAGCCGTTCCAGCTTCTGGGTGACGGTCGGCAGCGGCAGCCAGCCGGTCAGCGGGCCGCGCTGCTGTGCGTCCCATCTGTCCGCCGCCTGCTCCAGCAGACGGTGGTAGGTGTCACCGGTCACCTTCGACACGCCCTGAGCTGCCTGCGGGTGCCCGGAGCTGCTATGTGCTTGTGCGAGGGCCTCGAACAGCTCCATGGTGAACTTGCGGGCTCCTGGACGGTTCAGAGGGGTATCGATTTCCCTCCGCTTCTCCAGAGCCCCGATACCGCTCACCAACCGTGCGTAGTCCGGACGCTGATCCACGAAGGCGCCGAAAACCTGCCGCAGGGCCCGCACCAGACGCAGCGCCCGCTCCCGCTTCTCGGACGCCGACCCGGGGCCGTGGTGCAGATGCGCCATCCGCACCACGTCGTCGAGCTCGGCACCGGCCGGCTCGGGACGGAAGACGAGCCAGCGTTCTTCCCTGCCACGCCCATCGGAGTAGACCAAGTACTGCGGCTGATCCGACCCGGTATCCGGGAAGAGGTAGTCCTCGAAGTTGACGCCGTTCTCGAACGGCGTGGTGTACACCGTCCGCTTCGTCTCGTTCGCCACGTGCTGAGCGGTCGGCACGTCGTCGAGCGGGTCCACTCCCGCGGGCCGTCCATCGGACGACACCGGCGGGTTCGGCAGGGAATCCGCCGCGTCAAACATTCCGGCGAAGCAGTTCGGCAACACGAGGGGACGGTCCGGGGACGCCCCGGTCAGCGCCACCTGGTAGGCGACCCTGCGCCCGATCTCCGGCCCGCGGACCCTTTCGATCCCGTCCTTGGTGTGCCAGGTGCTGAATCCGGCTCCCCCGTGGTTGACCCCGATGACCGGATCAGGCAGCTTGGCCTCGACCCAGGGAACCATTCGCGGACGCTGTGCGCTCGACTCCTGCCCCTGTTTCGCCCCCAGCTGCCCCACACGGTAGCTGACGTAGGTCTTGGTCCCCAGGAGCTTGCTGTACCAATGCGTGCGGCGGACGAATGCGTTCTTGGGGTCGGCGGGGTCCATCGAGAGGTAGCCGAAGACGCGGTGGTCGTCGCCGACGAGCGGGAAGGCGATCTCCTTCCGGCTCCAGTCGACTTCACCGCCTCCGGGCCTGGCGGCACGCGCTGTGGCCGGATCCCGCACCAGCCAGCGCGCCCGGATCTCGTCGTCCCGCGCGTCCAGCAGGAACATGGGGCGGGCCGACTGCCCCGGCACGGACGTCGCCGCCGCAAAGCCGTTGGTGGCCCAGACCCGCTTGTTGTACTGCAGCGCGAGCGCGTCCGGGAGGTGGAGGTGATGACCGGTGGCATCGGGCATCGCCAGCAGGAAGTCGAAGTCCACCCCGCCCGGGATCACGGACAGCACCGGGTCGAACGCCACTGCCTCGTAGAACACCTCGAACGGCACATTCCGCTCGAACCCGTGACGGCCCCGCACCCAGACCGTCTCTGCATCGCTGCCGTTCCCGGCGTAGAGATACGGCTCCCCGTTCCACGGACTGTCACCGACTGTCGTGACGGGCGCCTGATTCGGACCGCTGACCGTTCCTGCTTTGCTCAGGTCCAAGCCGGCGGGCAGACCGGGCGTCCAGTCCCAGCCCCAGGGGTTGCCCTGGGAATCCAGGTGGCGGAACTGATCGTCATACATGCCGTGACGCACCAGGTAGGACGCGGACAGTTTCTGCAGGCTGTCCGTCCCCCATACCTCCGGCGCCATCGCCACCTGAAGCAACTCGCGAATATCCTGCGGCGTCACAGGCTGACCCGGCTCCAGCATCAGCACATGGCGGGTTAGCGTTTCCATATTGAGCGGCCCGCCCTGCAACGCGGGTACCTGCGCACGCAGCCTGTCCAACGAGGCCAGGGCTACTCGCTCCACGGTCCGCTGCGGCCCGCCCGGAGGCGTCGGACCGTACAGCGCGATGAGGATCCCGTCGTAGAGCTGCGTCGCTCCGTGCGGCGTCGGCGTGACCGCGGACGACGGACCGGCGGCAGACGCCGGAGCCGGCGGGGCCATGTTCGTCGACGGGGTCGGCGCCGCAGCCGCCATGTTCGTCGATATGCGGTTCGGCGCACCGGCCACGGGCCGGATGAGTATCTTCCTCGACGGCTTCGCGTCCGGGCCGAGCGAGTCGTCGCCGTGACCCGAGGCACTACCGAAGCCCTCAGCGGCCACGGGCACGTTGAGGCTGCGGAACGCGTCGCTGATGTCGCCGAACTCGCTCTCGGAGCCGCCCCTGAAGTCGCTGAACTCGCTCTCGGAGTCACTGGAGCCGGACTCAGCAGACGAAGTGTCCGACCAGGCAGGCGAGGCCGGAGTGGACGAAGCCGGAGCAGCGGTCGGCCTGGCCTTCTGGGAGGTTGCTGGCTCGCGGCCCTCGGTTACGCCGTTGTCCGCGTCGTCGGAGGGGGAGTCCGGGCGCGGGTCGGCGTCGAAGAAGGTCTCGAAGCCTGCGGCAGGCGGACTTTGCCTCGCGGCCGGTGCGGCGGGGCTGTCGGCACCGTTCACGGCGGCCCTGTTCGTGGACCAATGGTTCTGAACGGGCCGGCTGCGGACAGAGCTCTCCTGAAGGAGGGTGCTGCCCGCCCAGCGGCCGTGGTGCGGCCCGCTCTGCGGCAGCAGCAGGAGTGAGACCTGCCTGCCGCGCGGTGGTCCGGCCTGCCACTGCCCGCCGTCGGGCAGCAGCACGGTCATCCGCAGGCCGAGCACCGCGGCGCCCGCCGCGAGGACGAGCCAGTCGGTACGGGACGAGCCCTCGCTGGCGCGTATCTCCCCTATGTCGGCGGTGCGTTGGTCGTCGCTCGGTGCCTGTGCGGGCTCGGGGGCGCCGGGGACGGCGAGCCCATCGAGCAGTGGCCAGTAGCGCCGTGCGGACGGTCCCCGGGACAGGTCGCCTGCGAGCCGGTCGGCGAAGAGACCGAGCAGTTCCTCCCCGCCGGGCGGCAGTGGGCGCCCGGCGAGCGCCGCGGTCTCGTCGAACGCGACGGCGGTGAGGGCGTGCGTCACGGCTTTGCCGTCGGCCGGCACGAAGACCGGCCGCAGCATCTGGCGGGTGAGCTGGGCGGCCTGGTCCTCGGTGATGACCGGTGTGTCCGGTGAGCCGGCCGGTTCGCCCGTCGCGGACGACGACTCGTGCAGGTCGTCGTCGGAGCCCGAGCCGTAGCCGTGCTGCCGCTCGCCGTTTTCGTACGCGTCGAAGAGCTCGCGCTCCCAGTCGTACGGCTGCCCCTCGGGCTGTTCGTGCTCGCCATGTCCGTCGCGCTCTTCTTCGCGCTCCGACGTCGGCTGGGCGCCTTCCGCGGGGACGCGCAGGCGGCGCGGGATCAGTGCCTTGAAGGTGTCGCCGTCCAGCAGCAGATGGACGGTGGGGCGGCCCGGCTCGGGCTGCGGGTCGGCGCTGTCCAGACCGTCCGGGTGGTAGACCAGCTCGCCCTGGTCGGGGATGACCACGCGTACGTCGACTCCGTGCAGCCGGGCGAAGAGCTGCGGGACGTAGTCGGAGGCGGCGTTGTCGTACCCGGCCTTCGCGATACCGGCGACCGTCGTGCTTCCGCCGCGCGTGAGCTGACGGGCCAGCAACGTCGCGCGCTGCTGCGGGGTCAGCCGCACGTTGGGGTGCAGTACGCCGTCCTGGTCGAACTCGGTCTGGTGCGGGGCCGACAGGGCCCCCTCCAGGCCCGCGGCGGCGAGGTCCTCACGTGTGAAGACGTCTCCCGTCTCGGGGCCGAACCAGGTGTCGGCCAGACCTGGCCGCCGGTGCAGCTCAGCGGCCAGCGCCTCGCGCACCCCTTGGGCGCGCTGCTGCGGGGTGCCGTGCGCATACGGGTTGTTGCCGTCGTACCGGCCCTCGGCGTGCAGCGCCGTCAGCCCGAGGCCCAGGGACAGCGGCAGGCCCTCGCCCGCGGTCGCCTCCGGGTGCGCGGCGTCGTGCGGGTCGTGTACGTCGTAGACGGTGCCATCCATGTCGACGTAGTGCGTGACGGGCCGGTGCGCACCGTCCACGCCGCCCGCGCCGTCCCGCACGGCCTCGCCGCGGACCGGAGCGTTCAGCGCCTCCTCCAGTTCCAGGGCGCCGCGTACCGGCTCCGGAAGGTCACCGGTGGGCCGGGTGGCGGGGAAGACCGAGGGCTGGGGCAGCCGTTCGTCGACGAAGTCGAGGACGGACTGCTGCACCTGTGCCTGGTGCAGCTCGCCCGTCAGCCTGTCCAGCCGCTCCTGGCGCTGTGCCCGGATGTTCTCGTCGACGGGCTGCGGGAGAACTCCGCCGGGCGGAGCCTTGCGGAGGACGTTGCGGGAGGGGCGGGGGCCTTCGTCCAGGCCGGAACGGGCCCGGTCGACCTCCTGCGTCAGCGCGTCGGCCGCGCCCGGACGGACATCGAGCACGCCGCCGTCGAGCAGATGGGCCGCCGCTTCACGGGCGAGCTCCGCCGCCTCGGCTGCGGTGCCCCTGTCCGAGGTCTCCGCCATGGCGTTCAGCTCGCCCACATGCCGGTGGATCTCGCCCGCCATATTGCTGACGGTGTTCGCCGCCGCGACCAACGCCTCGTGGAGGTAGGCGATTTCGCCACGGCGCAGCGCCGCCTGGTCCTCGTCTCCGCTGTTCCGCGCCTCGGCCAGTTTGGCGCGCTTGCCGCGCAGCGCCTGCCGCAGGCCGTCGGCCTTGAGCCGCTCGCGCAGCAGCAGATGCTGGGGCGGGATCGCGCCGGGCCAGATACCGCCGGGCGAGCCGGCCCGCGTCACCAGTCGCTGCGCGTCCGGGTCGAGATGGAGCGGCAGGTCCGGTTCCGCCTCGTATGGGGACGGGGCTGCGGCCGGGTGGTCGCGGTCACCGGCCTCGCCCGGGTCACCGACCGGGACGGGGGTCCCGGTGTGCGCCTCGTCCGGCTCGTACGGGGCCAGCCTGGCCGACTCGTCGCGGGTGGCCGGATCCTGCTGGAACCAGTCGAGCTGACGCTGCGCTGCCCGTTTCGCCTTGCCGTATTCCGCCGACAGCCGCTCGTAGGTGTCACGCTCGCGCGCCAGCTCGGTCAGATGACCGGTCAGCCGGTGTACGGCGGCCCGGTAGCGTCCGACAAGGTCGTCGTCGGCCGCTGTGGGGCCGGGGAGGGGCCACTGCTCGCCCTGAGCTGTCCGGCCGGCCTCGCCGAGCAGGTCGTAGAGGTCTTCGTAGTCGCGTTCAACCTGGATGGTGGCGGTACGGTGCGCCTTCGCCGCGCGCCCGATCCGCTCGTTGAGATCCTTGACGTGATCGTAGGCGTCGGCCAGCTCCTGCGGGAAGTTCTCGTCGTCGATGAGGCCGTGCTCACGTGCGAGCTCCTCCGGTACCAGCGCGAAGAGCTGTTTCTCGGACGTGAACGAGGAGGCGAACCGCTGCCCGCGCCGACCGCCCGCGGACGGCTGTCCCGTGACGAACCGGTGAACGGCGCTCGTGGACCGCTTCAGCCAGCTCTTGGTGACGCGGCCCTCCACCCGCTGTTCGATCGTCGTCCCGACGAGCAGCTTGCGGCCTCCCTCGGGTACGTCGCTGATCCGGAAGCCGGTGCCCTCGCCGTACTGGCCGCCGCCGGCCTCACCGGTCCCGAGTACCGGCACACTTTCGCTGGGGTAGCCGGTGGGGGCAGAAGGGCTGGACCCAGTGGGGAACAGGGGATAGGCGGAGCCGTTGAAGCCGGCGTCGAGTCCGGAAGCGCCCCCCTCCTGCTGCTGCGGGGTGTCCATCACCTGCCGCTCGACGTGGTAGGTGACGCCGTCGGTCACCGTGTGCACTCGGGGCCTGCCGTTCGCGTCCGGGCGCCAGCGCACGGTGACATCTCCCACCCCCGAGCCGACAGCCGAACCGTCGTGCACCGGGGGCAGTTCGTAGCCGTCCGGGCCCAGCGCAGCGCGGCCGGTCAGGCGCAGCAGGCGGCTGGTGAGCAGCTGTTTCAGCGTCTGGCGTGGCATGGTGCCGGGGCGGGTCAGCGTGGTGTGGCCGCGTCCGCGCGGCGCGAGCCGTTTGAGGGCGCGGCGCCATGAACTGCCGTCCGTCGCCGGATGGTTGGACCCGTGCGTGTGCGGCTCGGTTGCGGAGGTTCCCGGTGTCGTGCTCGTGCCGGGCACGTCGGATGTGCGGGGCCTACCGGCGTCCGGAACTCCCGCGGCGTGATCGAGCACGGCGATCGCGTGGTCCATCAGCCGTGCTGCGTCGGGTCCGTTCAGCAGGGCGACCCTGCTGTCCCTGAGCAGTTCGGCCAAGGGCTGCTGCTGCGCGCCCGGGCCCCACTCCTCGCCCTCCTGTACCGGAGCGACAGTGATCGGCTGTGGCGCGGGACGTGCGGGCTCGGACCGGCCTGGTCCGTGCTGCACGGGTTCCGCCGGCTCCGGCCCCTCCGGCTCCTGGTCCGCCGGTACGAGCATTGCCTCGGGCCAGAGTTCGACGACCTGACCTGCCGGTGCCAGCACCGTGACGATCTCGCCGTCGTCGCGGGTGTAGCTCAGCTCCAGGCTCACCGGGACGTCGAACTCGTCGTGCCGCCCCTCGACGGTGAGTACGGGCATGACGATGACGTCCTGCGCCTCCGTGCTGCCTTCGGAGGTGGGCAGGCCGATGGACGCGCTGGCGTTGGCGACCGTGTACGAGCCCTGGCCGGAGCCGTCCGCCGCGTTCGGTTCGGTGCCGGGGACGCCCCGCACCCAGAAGGACAGGCTCTTGACGGGCGTACGGGAACGGGAGTTCTGCCCCTTGGCGGAGAGTGGGTTCTCGATCTCCACGGTGTTCTCGTAGTGCGGCTGCCGCCGGTCCACGGGCCTGCCACGCACCAGGCGGGCCCGCACCTCCCCGGTGAGCGGCCCCCACTCGCCGGTGGAGCGGGTGTAGGTCCGGTTGTGGAAGTGGCGGAAAGGCATTCCCTCGTCGGTGGCGAGCTGGTCATAGGTGCCGCTGACGGTGTCCGGGCTGCTCAGCAGATTGTGCAGCCAGTCGTGCAGACCGCCCAGGTCCCCGATGCCGGAGTCGGGCAGCGTCAGGCCCAGTCCCCGCTCTTGAAGCCGCAGCGCGAACTCCCGCAGCGCCGGCCCGGTGTCGATCGCTCCGCGTACCGACGCCAAAAGCGGCTCGTCCGTCAGCGGGTGCATGGCGGGCGGGGGCTGGAGCTGGGGCAGGCCGTTGTCGACGAGTCCGAGCCTCCTGGCGTCCTGCCAGTCGAGAAGCTCGTCCCGCTTCTGGTTCACCTCCATCGCCGCGATCGCCACTCTCGCGGAGCGCGCGGAGGAGGAGAGGCGGTTGCGCGACTTCATCGAGGCTTCTGCGACGTAGAGGGTGCTGTCGTACTCGGTACGCACCTGGCGGCCAGACCGCTTTTCGGTCACCTTTCGCGAGGCCGACAGGCCGCTCGACTCGCCCTCGCCCGCGGTGCGGTTGTAGAGCGTTGCGGAGGGGCCTGTGTAGATCGCGCCCGGCACTGCTCCCGGCGTCGTCGGATTGAGGCCGGTGAAGCCGGTCAGCCGCGCAGCAAGATCCATGCTGCTCTGCTGGGCTTTGCCGCTGCCCGCGGTCAGGGTCCCCGCGGCGGCCCGCGTGCTGTTCAGACCGCGGTCCACCACGTCCCGTACCCGGTGGCCCCGGGACAGCGCGTGCAGCCGTATCTCCGCCTCGTGCCGGAAGACCTGCCCCTGGACGTAGATCCGGGAGAGGTCCCGGCCGTTGCGCAGCATGGCGTCCAGCTGGGATTCCAGCTTTCCGCCACCGACGAGGAGCTCGACACCCAGACGCTCACTGCTGCCCTCGACGCTCAGGGCCCACCGGGTCTCCTCGGGCGAAACCTTGGCCAGTACGTCGGCTATCAGCCCGGCCAGGGGCTTCTCGTGGCCGACCCGCAGATGGGTGCGGTGCACCCGCTCCGTCTCCGACACCGGCCGCGAGGTGGCGGCGTCACGCAGCGCCTCCGCCTCGGATTCCGACAGCCGCTGCGAGTGCAGCGGCGGCAGGGCCGGCCTGTCAGGGGTGGGTCCCGGAATCCGTCGCACGGTACGCAGGTTGTGCGGCATGAGGGCGTCCGGATGGAAGATGCGCGCACGGGTCCGTATGACCAGGGCGCCGTCGTCCCTCCTGCCGTTCAGGGGGATGCGCGCGCCCTCCGGGATCGGGCCTGCCAGCGGCGTCGAGTGCGGGCCCTCGCGGAAGGCCGAGCCCGTGAACAGCCGCAGCGCCGTCCTCGGCAGCCGTGCACGATACGCCTTCACACTGACCGTCACGCGGGTGTCGTAGACGTGCACCCGGGGTCCTGACACCACCTCGTGGTCGGTTCCGGCGGACCAGCCTGTCTCGCCCTTGCGGGCCTGGGAGCGTCCGTAGGTGGCACCGAACCCCGACATCAGCCCGTTCGAGGCGCCCTCCAGCTTCGGCCCCGCGTCGGCGCCGGCACCCCCCGACCATCCCCGGGTCACCTCGGAGCTCTGTGCCATGCCGGTGGTGCCGCCCCGCGAGCCCTGGGTGTTCTGGGCAGGGCGCACGCCCTTCCACTTCGGCTCGGTCCAGCTCTCGGCACTGACCTCCAGAACGAGGCTGCGCCTGCTGAGCCGGCCGGTGTCGGTCAGGACGATGAAGTACTTCTCCCCGTCGAACAGGACACGCATCTGCGGATCGAACGCCATCGGCGACAAGCCGGAGGTGACCCGCCTGCGGTTCCGCAGCGCACTGCCCGCCTTCCGGTACACCGAGTCGAAGCGCAGCGCGGCCTTTCGCGGGGCGGGAAGGGGCCGGCCGCGAAGCCGCGCCCACCCGGCCCGGCCGGCGTTGTCCATCCCCGTACGGGCCTTCCGCCACCCGGGCGAGACGGCGTGGTGTGCCCGGTTCACCGTGCGCCGCACCCGGGACGGCCTGGTCCTGACGAAGGGCCTCAGCTCCGGGATGTCCTCCAGCGACTCGAGAATGCCCGACACCATCTGAGTCGCCAACGGCCGCTCTTCGGCGGGCACCGGCGTGGCACGTCCGGACCGGGAGCTTCCCGCCCGTGCCGGTGACTGCGGACTCGCCTCGCCGCTGCCGAAGCTGCGACCGCTCGCCCTGGAGGCCAGGCTACGAAGGCGGGCCAATCCGTTCCGCGGCTGCGAACCTGAGCTCCCGCTTCGCCGACGTTGCACAGACGGCGCACTGCCCTCTGCTTCCGTTTCCGTTCCCTGCGCGGCGATCAGCCTGCGGCTCGTGGTGGACGCCATCCTCAGCCCGTGCTTCGGCGCCGTGTTGCGCGGTGGCAGCAGGCCGCTGATCCGCTCGGCCCCGAGGAACTGCCCGCTCTGATAGGCCATCGCCGCGAACGGACGATCGCGCAGATCCTCCGGCAGCTCAGGCGGAACGCCCCCGTTTTCCTCCTGCGGCTTCCGGTTCGCGTCCCAGCCGGCCCACTCCCGTGCGTCGTCGGCCGGAGTGCGCAGCCGGCCGTTCGCCCTGAAACGCTGCGTCAGCTCCGCCGCGTCGGGGTTCTGGATGTGCGGCGGCGGATCGAAGCCGGCGATCTCGTGCGGCGGATGGTAGGTGACCTCGATCCAGGCGGGCGTCCGATACGAGCCGTGGGTGCCCTTGTCCTCGCGCCCGGTCCGCACGGTGCCCGAGTGCGAGAGCGTCGTGGCGTCGCTGCGGCCGCTGCTGACCGTACCGCCGGCCCCGCCCTGCGCACGGACGACGACATAGTTGGCCACCGGCCCACCGAAGAGGCTGAAGGCCGCGCTCTTGCCGACCGAGCGGTCCAGATCCACATCGGTGATCAGGTCGCCCTCGGTGTGCACGTTCCCGTCGTAGAAGGGACGATCCAATGTCTGCGGCTGGGCGCGGTCATAACCCGTCCGGTAGGTGAAGTGGCCGGCCTCCCGGTTTCCCGCCAGGAGGGCGCGGGTCTGCCCCTCCCCACGGGTCGACTTCACCATCAGCTCGCGCATCGAGGACGACCTGAACACCTTGAGAATGTCCTCGGCACCGAGGTGCTCCAAGGTGACGCCGCCGTATTTGTGCGCCACCCGCAGCGCCCAGTCGAGCAGCGCCGGGGGCGGAGCGAACTGATCGGCGGTCACCTGGTCCGGCAGCACCTTCTCCGGCATGCGCAGTTCGCGCGGCAGCCCCGCCGGGCCGTCGGGCACCTTACGCGTCATCCCGTCGGGCACCCTCCAACGGAAACCGGACCGCACTCCCAGCCTGATCACATGCGGCGACGCGCCACGCGCCGACCCGGACGCCGACGTGGACGCGTACGGGACCAGGCCGCCGTGTTCGCTGCTCTGCTCGTACGCCTCGACGTCGTAGAGCATGTCGTTGACGTAGGTATGACTGCCGCCCAGCGCCTTCACGGCGCGGGTCTCCTGGAAGGTGGTGCTCTGCGACGTTTTGAACGTGACCTGGTTGTAGCTGCCGATGAACTCGGCCCTGCCCATGACGGTCCACTCGCTGCCCGGGTAGTTACCGACGCCGATCGCGGGCTTGCCGACGGGATTCAGCTGGGTGGCGGAGGTGCTCTTCTCCTTCACCCGCTGCCGCTCGGCGATCTTCACCCCGGCCGGGTCGGCGTAGACCGCGTAGTCGCCGAAGTTCCGGGCCCTGACCTTCGCGACGCGCCAGACGTCATCGGCACCCCGGTAGCGCAACGCGACACCGTCGCCCACCTCACCGGGCTCCGTAGCACCCTCCAGCTCCCCCGGAGTGCCCGGAATACGGGCGAGGAACGCGTGCGGGCGCTGCCGCAGCTCGTGCAGCAGGCTCCTGCGGAACCGCCCCATGTCCTGGGGGTGGATGTCGAGCGCGCCGACGATGGACTCGGCCACCGGCTCGATCTCGCGCAGCTCGATCCGCGTCCCGCCGACGGTGACGGCGTGCCGCTCCAGGCTGCTGCCGTCAGCGAAGGTCTGCCTGTCGCCCTCAGTGATGGCCGGGTCCCGGTGGCCGCCGGGGGTGATCCGGTAGCTGTCGGTGACGCTGTCGGTCTCCAACTGGGCGGCAGGCAACATCAGTTGGCCGCCTGCCAGGTCCGGCGGAGCGCCATTCTCGTCGCGCGGCGCGTACAGCACCTCGCGCTGGAGGTCGCGCAGATAGTCCAGGGCCTCGGCACGTGCCGCGTCCGCGTCCCGGGACGCGCCCGCCGGAGCGCCGCCGGGCTCCGGATGCAGCGTCCGCCGCACCGCGACGGATGCTGCCCATGTCTGCTGCTCCCGCGCCGTCAGCGCACGCGGCAGGGGTGCGGGCGCCTCTGCCGACGCGGGCGCCTTCCCCTTGGAGTCGGTGGGCACGGCGGGGTAACCGTCCGCGGCGCCGCCGGGCAGCCGGGGGCCGGGGCGCCCGTGGTCGCGGCGCAGCCGGGTCCGCTCGTTCTCCAAGGCCTGTACGGCAGCACGGACTTCGGACAGACGAATCCCCTGCAGGACAGCGCCCGGATCCTCACCGGGCACGGTCTCCGCGCCTTCGCCGGGCACCGCGAACCTGACCTGCTTCTTGGGGCGGGGACGGTCCTGGGGGCTCTCCTGCGGAGTGTCCTCCGCGATGGGGGTGCTGTCGGCGGGGAACGGGATGTGGACCGCGAGGGCACCCGTGGCCGGGTCGTCGGGGATCAGATAGAGGCCCGCTTCGTTCGCCCTCAGTGTGTGCGGGGCGGCGTTCGGGTCGAGCCTCTCCGCTACCTCCAGAAGCGCATCCAGGTTCTCGACCTCACCGATCCATCCGCTGTCACCGCGCAGCAGCGCCCCCGACGGCCGGTGGACGAAGTCGTCCCCGAAGCGTGTCCAGCCGTCGGACGAGAGCGGTGCCTCATCCGGCTCATCCGGTCGGAGGGTGATCTCTCCAGTGTCAGTGACCTGGTACGTCAACGGTGTCGAGCTGGACGGCGAGGGCCGCCGATAGGTGAACGTCTGCCCGGAGGCGCCGCGCGTCGCCTCGGTGGCACGGTCCACCGGCAGCTCGGTGACGTCGCCGAAGCGTGGCTCGGCGACGGTGAATCGATGGCCGATGGGCCAGTGCGCCGTGAGCGGATCGACACCGGTGTCCGGCGAACCGCCGGGCAGCCCCCCGTAATAACCCGAAGGCCCGCCGGACGAGGACCCGTGCTGTTGCGAGGATCCAGAGCCCGGCATTCCAGCAGACGAGCTGCCGTGCGCCGCAGGCGCATCGGAGGAGGACTCATGCTCGGTGGCTGCGCTGGACACCTGGCCCTTGGGCCGCCACGCCCGACCCTTGCCCGTACGCTCTTGTTGGGCCATCCAGGCCCGCGCGATGGCCTCCGCCCGGACGCCAAGCTCCTGGTCACGAACCGAAGCCGGCAGGTCCCGCTGCAAAGACAACACCATCGCAGGACTTGGGTGGTTGCCCACCCAACCGTTCTGTCCGAGTTCGTCACGGACCGCAGACACCAGCGCGCGGACCATGGCCTTCGACCCGCCCTGGCCCTTCCTTTCTTGTTCGGCCATCCAGGTCTGTGCGATAGCCGCCGCCCGGATGCCAAGCTCCTGGCCTCGAACCGAAGCGTCCAGGCCCCGCTGCAACGCGATCACTTGACCGGCATTCGGGCGCCTGCCCTCATAATCGCTGCGGTTGATTACGGCTCCGACCGCCGCCGCCAGCTCCTCCTTCTCGGAGGAGTGCACACGCTCGGTGGCTGCGCTGGGCTCCGGGGCCGTATGGCTGGTCGCGGCTTCCCCACCGGGGCTGATGGGCAATTCGCCGCCCGCGTTCCCCCACGAGTCGAAATTCCAGGGCAGCGATGTCCGCGGGGTGGGAAGGGACGGCTCGAACGAATCGAGAGACGCCGACTCGGCGGTGGTCACACCAGGCTGCGATGGCTGGGAGCTGAGCCATTCCAACGACGCGGCCAACTCCGGATGTTCCTCCAACCACTCCTCCAGCCACCCCATGTGGGCCAACCGGTTGTACATCTCCAGTGCCCAAGCAGGCGTGCCGACCCCGGCGATGAGCACGTCCCACATGCTCCTGGCCGCCGCACGCTTGCTGCCCTCCAAGGTGAGCTGGGCGAGGTGGTCGATTCGACTGCGGAAATACTCGTGAGTGTCCCGCAGCGATTGAAAGGCCTCGTCGTCAAACGAGGGAGAGGAGCCGTCACCACTCGAGAACGGGAATGGGAACCAGGGGGTATGGTCCTCGGAAATCACTACTACCGGATCAACCGGTAGCCCCCTCTCATTGCTGAGAGTGTTCCGCTCCCATTTCCATGGCCTTTCCCTGGCCTCCTCACGGAAAACGTCCTGAATTACCCTGAACTGCCCCTCATAGCGTTGCCGCTCCGGCTGGGTGATCCTCACGCCCAGTGCCTGCAACCACTGCTGCTCCGTCAACAGACCCTGTCCCAGTACAGGGTCGATCACGAACAACTCAACGGAACCGTCCGGCAAACGCACATCCACGCTCGGAGCAATGCGGTACGGCACATTCACGCGCGACGGAACCTGGTTGGTGGCCCTTGCCGCCGTGTGCGTGGAGAAGGAGATCCCTCCGGCCTGGGCGACGGAGATCTTCCGAACCGGCGCGCCCCGCTGCCGCAAAAACAGCGTCATCGCATGCGCACGCAGCGGGTCACCGGCCTCTGGGTAGTTGTGCGGCAGCGGCCAACTGCCACCGTCGGAGTCCTCATACCCCAGGGTCGCCGCCTCCTGGTACCACGACTGGGCCTGGTCCAGCGGGACCGGCTCCGAGGCACCCTGCGGAGGCGCACCACCGGGCAAGCGGACAGGACGCCGGGGCTTGATGACGGCGCCCTGGTCGTTGCGGCGCATGGTGCGCATGATCTGGGCGATCACATTCCCGCGCCGCCGCAACCGCAGCTTCCGCAGCGACGGGTCATCCGCCACCAGCGCGGTCTGAGTGTCCACCGGCTCGCCGCGCCAGTGAAGCCGCCTCAACTCACGGTTCATCACGGTACGCAGAAGTTCGGCGTCAAGGTCCGACAACGGCCCCAGCCTGTGTGGGATCAGCTCGTTGGTGAGTTTGGTGGCCGGGAGGTGGTGGGCGCGGAGATATTCGGCCGCGACGAGTTCGATGACCTCCTCGACCCGCGGTACGACGCCCCACGGGTTCTCGCCCGGCGCCACCTTGTGAATGCGGTCCCACACCAGATCCTGCGCCTGGTCGAGCGCCTCGTTCCGCCGGTCGGCGGGCACTGAGGGGTCGTTGAGGCGGCGCTGCGCGGCGTCGTGGTCGAAGCGCTGGGCACGCGGGTACCGGGCGGGCTGTGGGTCGGTAACCCCGGCATTTCCGGTGCGGCCGGTGTCTTCGGGGTTGCCAGTCTTGCTGGTTCCGCCGGTGTTGCCGGTTTCCCTGGTGTCGCCGGTGTCGCCCGTGTTACCGGTTGTGCCGGTATTGCTGATTTCGCCGGTGTTGCTGGTTTCGCTGGTGTTGCCGGTGTTCCCCGTGTCGCCCGTGTTACCGGTTGTGCCGGTGCCCTCGGTCTTGCCGGTGTCGCCGGTGGTGTCGACCGGTTGGGTCGGCGCCTGGCCCTGGCCGTCGGCCGGGTCGCCGGTCGTCCCCGAAGTCGGCGCTGGTGTCGGCGCCGGTGTCTGTCCGGATACGTCGGCGGCGTCGGGGCCGGCCGGGCCGGTGGGCGTGTGGGGCGTCGTCGGCGCGGTTTCGCCCGTCGGCGGTGCGGACATGTCCACCGGGGCGCTGATGGGAGGTGCCGTCGGCTGGTCAGCGGCGGGCCGACCGGGGGCCGACTGGTCGTTGGACGGCTGCTCGTTGACGGGCTGGTCGCCGGAGATCGGCGGAGGGGTTTGGCCGGACGGTGCCTCCGGTCGCGGCCGTTCGGCTGGCGGCGCGGGCACGGGCGCGGGCTCCGACTGGGGCGGCGTCTGCGTCGGACCGTCGCCGGACGGCCGTGCCTCGGGCGTCCCCGGTGCGGGCTGGGTGTTCGGCCGTCCCGCCGGGGGCGCCGCCGGGTTGCTCGGGGTGCCGGCCGGGGCCCCTGCGGGCGGGCGGGTGGTCGTTTCGGCGCCGGGCCGGCCGCCGCCGCCGTCCCGGGTCGGCGGCGCCTGGGCTCCCCCGGGCACATCGCCGTGCGCCCCCGGCGCGGAGGGGGGCGTGGGCGCGAGTGGTGTGACCACAGGCTGCCCGGCCACCGGCTCTGCGGCGGTGTTCGGGGTGTCCGTCTCGTCCGACGGTGTCGGCGCCTGTTGCGGGACGGGTGTCTGCGTCTGGTCCGTACCCTCCGCGCCGTCGCTTTCCCCCACGTAGGGCACGGCCCTGGGCGAACCGCCACCCTCCGCAGGCGACTCCACCCCGCCACCGCGGCTGTCCAACGACTCAGCGGTCCCGTGCGGATCGTTCTGCGGACCACCGAGAGGGTGCCCGCCCTCATCAACGTTCGACGGGATCGGCTCCGGAGCACGTCCCGGCGGAGGCGTACCCGTCTCGGCAGCCGGGGTTTCGTCGGGCCGGCCGGCCGGGGTCTCCGGCTGCTCCTCCGCGCGCGGAGGGGCCGGTTCGGGCCGCGGCTCGCGCCGCGGAATCTCCAGCACCGGCGGGGCCTCGCGGCCGGTGCCGCCCGTCCCGGGCCCGGACGGGCTCTTGCCACTGCGGGACAGGTCGGCGAGATGCCGCTGGAAGTCCCGGTCGAGGGCGTTGAGTTGGCGTACGTTGCCGTCGCGGAAGGCGGAGTAGAACTTCGCCCGCCAGTCGGCCACGGCACCGGGCGACGCGCCCTTGTCCCTGGCCTGCTTGGCGAGTTGGTCTGCTCGTTCGGCAGCTGCCGCCTCGTTCGCCTTCGGGCTGTTGGCGCCGTCGCGGTCGCCGTCGCCGGAGGACGAGGGGTCCTCACCGTCCTGGTTCCGGGCGGATTCCTGGATCCGGTCGATGACGGACGGCTCGGAACCCCCGCCGGACGCGCCGCCGCCACCGTCCTCCGAGTCGCCGTCGCGCGCGCCGGGTTCCGGACCGCGCGAACGAGGACCCAGGCCGCCCGGCTCGGGACCGCCCCTGCCGCCGTGCGGCCCGAGTTCCCCTCGGCCTCCGGGCCCGCCGCCCTGGCCGCCCAGGATGTCGTCGAGGGTGAGTGGCCCACCGCCGCCGGCGCCCTCGCCCGTACCCAGCCCCTCGCCGTCCTGGCTTCCGCCGCCGGGACCGCGCTCGGTCACCGTGCCGTCGCCCTCACTCGTACGGTCGCCGCCGGATACGCCCTGGTCGCGCGCCTCGCCCGGCAGCGGGCCGATGTCCTTCACGGGCACGCCGCCGTCGGTCAGTTCGTCGAGGCGGTTCTGCCACGCCTGGTCAACCGCGGCGATCTGCCTGGGGTCGTTCGAACGCAGCGCGGAATCGAACCTCGCCCGCCAGTCCGCGACTTCGGCCGGTGTCATACCGCGATCGGCACCGCGCTGGACGATCTGGTCCGGCGTCGGGCCGGACGAGCGGCCACCCGGCGCGCCCACACCCTGATGACCGCCGCCCGGTCCGCCGGTGCCGCCCTCACCGACAGGCCCGAGGGCCCCGTCCGCGCCCGGCCCCGTATCGGCCTGGCCCGCACCGGGCCGGTCCGTACCGCCCCCGCCGGAGCCAGTGCCACGGCTGGAGCCGGTATCCGACGCAGCACCACGGCCGGAGCCCGCATCGGAATCAGCCCCGCGCACGGGGCCCGCATCCGCTTCGGAGCCACCACGGCTTGCGGCCGTGCCGGGCTCCGGTGTGGTCGTCGGCTCGGGGGCCGGCTCGCTGTGCCCATCGGCCCGGCCCTGGCCGCCCAACTCGGAGATGCGGGACTCGAATTCGACGTTCAGCGCCCGAATCGCCTCCACGTCCCCGTCGCGGTGCGCGGAGACATACCGGTCCCCCCAGAGCTTCGCCTCGAAGTCCGACATGCCGTGATCACGCCCGTACCGGGCCATGGACTGGCCGAGCGCCTCCGGCGAGACGGGGCCCAGTGCTGACAGCGGCTCCTGCGGCCCCTTGCCGGGAGAGGAGACGACCGAATCGCCGTCCCCACCAGCGCGGCGCTCACCCTGCAACTCCGAAATCCGCGCACCGAAATCCTCATTCAGCGCACGAACCACGCCCCCATCACCCTCGCGGTGCGCGGAGACATACCAGTCCTCCCAGACCTTCGCCTCCGTCTCCGACATACCGTGATCCCGCCCATACTGGGCGACAGCCCGACCACGCTGCTCCGGCGACAGCCCGGCCACATCCGACAGCGGCCCCTGCTCCCCCTGGTCCGGCGAGGAAGCAACCGATTCCCCCTCATCGCGAGAGGAAACGACCGAATCGCCATCCCCACCGGCCCGACGCCCGCCGCCCTCCAACTGAGAAACCCGCGCGTCAAACGCCTCATTCAGCGACGGCAGCACACCCGCGTCGCCCTGGCGGTGCACGGAGGCAAACCGGTCCCCCCAGACCTTCGCCTCCAGCTCCGACATACCGTGATCCCGCCCATACTGGGCGACAGCCCGACCACGCTGCTCCGGCGACAGCCCGGCCACATCCGACAGCGGCTCCTGCCCTCCCCCGCCGCCGGAGGAAACGACCGAATCGCCATCCCCACCGGCCCGACGCCCGCCGCCCTCCAACTGAGAAACCCGCGCGTCAAACGCCTCGTTCAGCGACCGCACCGCACCCGTGTCGCGCGAGCGGTGCGCGGAGACATACCGGGACCGCCAGTCGGCCGCTTCCGGCACGGACATGCCGCGATCCCGCCCGTACTGGGCGATGTTCTGGCCGAATTCCTCTGGCGACCGCCGGTCCAAGTCCGGCGCCCACCGCTCCGGCGGCGGTTCGGGGCGGTCGCCGTTCGCCTGGATCTCGTCGATACGCTCGTGCCAGGCCGACTCCAAGGAGTTGATCCTGGAGTGGTCACCGGACTGGTGCGCGCCCTTCAGATCCTGCCCCCAACGGGCAACCTCCGCAGGCGACATGCCGTGGTCCCGCGCATACCCGCCCCAGGCGTCCGCCCACTGGTCGGGGGTGACCGGCTCGGCGCCCTCCGGCAGCTTCGACAACTGCTGCCCCCGGCGCTCCCAGCTGTCGTGGAACGCCGAGACCTTGTCGCTGTCGCCGGAACCGTGCGCCTCGTCGGCTGCGGCGCGCCACTCGGTGATCTCGTTCGGCGGCATGCCACGGTTGAACGCCTCGTCGGCGATCAGGTCGCCCCAGCGGGTGGGCGGCAGGTCGAGGTCCCTGCTGCTGCGGATGTCGCCCAGGCGATCGCCCAGGCTCTTCTCCACGCTGTGTATGACGTGGGGGTTGCCGGATTCATGGGCACCCCTGATCAGGCCGGACCACTCACCCGAGAACTCCGCTGCCGACATGCCCTGGTTCCGGGCATGGTTGCCCCAGGTATCCACCCACTGGTCGGGGGTGAGCGGGGAGCCCCCGCTCTCGGCCTGCGGCGGCGACAGTTCCGACTTGTGCTGCTCCCACATGTCGTGGAAGTTGCTGACGGCGTCCGGGTCACCCGAGTTGTGTGCCTCGTCGACCTGTTGCCGCCAGTCGGCGGTCTGCTCCGGTGTCATACCGGCCTGATGCGCCTCGTTGACGATCTGGTCGCCCCAGCGGCCCGGTCCGGAAAGGTCCAGATGCCGGCCGCCCTGCTCGATGTCGACGACGCGCTTGACCAGGCTGTTCTCCAGACTGCTCACCGCGACGGAGTTGCCGGACTCGTGGGCACTCTTGATCAGGCCGGCCCACTCGCCCTGGAACTCCGCATCCGACATCCCGCGTTCGCGTGCATACGTCCCCCAGGCATCCACCCACTGGTCCGGGGTGGGCGCCCCCGCTCGCTCGTCCGGCGCCGACAGCTCCCGCTTCTGCTGATCCCACGCGTTGTGGAATCCCCGGACCTTGCTGACGTCGCCCGAGGCGTGGGCGTCGTACGCGTTGCTCCGCCACTCGGCGATCTCGGACAGCGGCAAGCCGCGCTGGAACGCCTCGTTCGCGACCTGGTCGCTCCACCGGGATGGCGGGAGGTCCACCGCCGATTCGTCGCCCCGAGAGTCGGGCCTCGTCAGCCAGTCAGCGACGGAACCCGGTTCGGGGCCGACCGGGTCCGTACCGGACGGACGGGGCGTGGACGCGCCCACCTCCCGTTTGGGGAGTTGATTCAGATCCCGTTCGAGCTGGGTCAGGCTCCTGTCGAATTGGGCCTGGCTCCGCTCGGCAGGGCTCAGGTTCAGGTCCCTTTCGAGTTGGGCGAGGCTTTCCGCGGTCTCGTAATCCAGAACGTCGTTGTCAAGTTGGTCACGGGAGTTGCCGGCGTCCTCGGATCGCCGGTCCCCGGTCACTTCGCCGTTCCCGCCGCGCTGCTCCAGGCTGCCGGAGGAGAAGTGTGTGCCGTCGTATTCCCCGAGTGCGCGCTCCCCCGGTCGGTCGATCCCGAGCTCGTCGAGGCGGCTGTTCCAGCTTCCCTCAAGGTCCCTGATCCGGGCGCTGTCCCCGGAGCGGTGTGCGTCGCCCAGGGCCTGCTGCCAGCCCGCGGCCTCCCCGTGCGGCATGCCGCGGTCTGCGGCGTACCCGGCCAGCTGGCCGGAACGCTCCGGCGGACGCACCAGTCGGCCGCCGCCCTCGCCGCCACGGCGGGTCAGCGCCTCGCCCGTGCCGTGCCGGTCGTTCTGCGGCCCGCCCAGACGTCGCCCGTCACCGGGCCGTGAACTCTCGCCGCTCGCAGGCGCCTTGGCCTCACCACCACGGCGGCTCAGCGCCTCACCGTGCCCGTACGGGTCCCGCTGCCCGCCACCGAGACGACGCCCCTCGCCCGCGGACGACTTCCCCTCGCCCACCTTCCCGCTGGTCCCGTGCGGGTCGTTCTGCGGACCACCGACAGAACGCTCGCCCTCACCCACGGTCGAACGAGATCGCGAACCACCGCCATCCGCGGACGGCTTCCCGCCACCCGCACCACCGCGGTTCCGCGCCTCAACCACCCCATACGGGTCCCGCTGCCCCTCGCCCGGCGTACCGCGCTCCACGGCGCGTGACGAGGTGTTGCCCTCGCCAGGACGCTGACCGACGGACGCCGCGCCACCGTGCGGCGCCGGGGTCGGACGTCCCTCGGCGCCCGGCTTGGGCAGGGGGCGCGAAGGCGCGACGGCGCCGTTGTCGCGATTGCCGGGTGCCGGGCGGGCGCCGCCGTTCTCCCGGCCACGAGGCGGTACGACGGTATTCCGGTCGCCCGAGCCGGGGGTCCCGGACCGGCCGCCCCTGGCGGCCGGCTCCCTCGGCGAGGGCGGGGCCTGAGTGAGCGAGCCTTCGTTCACCTCGGCGCGCGGCTGCCCGGCGGACGGCTGCTCCCCGGGCTCCTGCACTTCACCGCGAGTGCCGCCCTGAGGCTGTCCCTCCGGACCCCCGCGCGAGGCGGGGGGAAGGGGCGCGCCGTCAGCAGGGGTGAGTGCGCCCGGCTCGTCGGTTTCGCCGCCGGGACGGTGCGCGCCCGGCCGCTCGTCTCCGGCGTGCGGCTGCTGCCTCCCGCCGACGGGCCCGGCGGGCCCGCCGGGCTGCCCGGTCTCGCCGGCCGGGGTACGGGGGGCGGGCACCGGCCCGCCACGCGCCGGCGGCGGACCCGCCGGGGCACCGCGCTCCGGACCGCCCACGAGCGGTGCCGACGCCCGTTCCCCCGCGCCTTCCGGCACCGGGGAGCCCTGGCCGTCCTCGTCCCTGGTGGGGGACGAATGACGCTCGGCCGGCGGCGCCGCCTGGCCCTCCCCTCCCTGGCGTACGGGCGCGCCGTGTTCCGGGCCACCGGCCACCGGCGGACGCCCCGACTCCCCGCCACCTGCCGGCACCGGCGGGGCCTCGTGCTCGCCACCAGGCTGCCGCGACGGCGGCGGAGCCACCGACCTGTCCGAACCAGGCGGCGTCAAATGCCCAGGCCCAGCCGCAGGCGAACCCGGAACCGGATCCTGCGGCGCCAGCGCACCCTCATGCTCCCCACCAGACCCCCGCGACGACGGCGGAGCCACCGACCTGTCCGAACCAGGCGGCGTCAAATGCCCAGGCCCAGCCGCAGGCGAACCCGGAACCGGATCCTGCGGCGCCGGCGAGCCGTCGGGCTCGTCGCTGGGGCGCTGGGTGTTGGCCGGGGGCTGTCCGGAGTCGGACGGTGTCTCCGGTGCGGGGCGCTGCGAGGCCGGCGGGGGCGTCGGGCGGTCGGTGACCGTACCGCCACCCGGACCCCCGCCGCGGCCACCGACCGGTGGCCCGAAGGGAGTTGGGGCGGGGTCGCCGGGCTGGCCGCCGGGGCGCTCGCCGGAGGGCGGACCCTGGAAGTCACCGCGACCGCCGTTGTCGGGGTACCGGGCGGGCGGCTGACCACCCTGGTGGCTGCCGCCGTTCTGCGGGCCGTGGAACTCACTCCGCACGGGCGGGTTCTGTACCAGACCTTCCCCGTTCGAACCGGGACGGCCGCCCCCGCCAGGCGCGTTCTGCCCGCCGGGCCGGTCGGTGTGCCCGGGCATACCGAAGTCCCCGGGGAGCTTGGAGCCGTTGCCTCCGGGGCTGGAGTCCGGTCGGACGGAGGACTGGCCGCCACCCTTCGGCGTGGGGACGGGCGGCGCGTGGTGGCCGCCTCCGCCCAGGTCGTAGGGGCGGGCGTTGAAGGGGGAGGAGTTACCGCTGCCCTTGTTCGGCGGAAACCCGTCGCCCTTGTGGCCGCCGCCCGCTCCCAGTCCGTCGCCGCCCAGGCCGCGGGTGGGCGACGGGAGGTTCTTGATGGCGCCGCCGAGGATATCGCCCCCGGGTGTTTTGTACCCGCCGCCCTTACCGCTGCCACCCGGCCCGAGGACGCCGCCGATGAAGCCGCCCATGAGGGCCCCGGCGCCCATATTCCAGGCTTCGTTCTCCCAGTCGGTGTCGTAATGCGTGCCCGCAGCGGCGGCGCCGAAATGCCCCGCGGCCTCGTCGAACCCGAGCGCCCCCGCGGCGCCCAGCACCCCGCCGCCGAGGACGTTGAAGGTGAGGGAGTTGCCGAGGGCTGAGGCGGCGGAGCGGCCGATGTTCGCCAGGAACGCGACACTGGTCCCGGCGAATCTGCTGAGCTGGGACGCCAACCGGACGGCGACGTTGATCAGCGTGCTCAGCGCGGCCCTGACGATGTTGAGGACGGCGCTGATGGCGCCACCGACCCCGAACGTGACGACGTTCAGAAGCAGACCGAAGATCTGCGTGAACAGGCCCGCGTTGTACTGCTTCGCCGCCTCCTTGGCCGCCGCCTTGATCTCGTCGGCGTAGTTCTGGATCGCCTGGCCGATCTTCCACGCGCTGTTTGCGCTCTCGCGCATGTCGGGGCCGAGACCGGTCTCCCACGCCTCGCCCGCCTTGACGCCGGCGTCCCCGTACCAGGTGATCGACTCGACGTGCCCTCCGACGGAGTCGGCCTTCTCGTACAGGAGGTCCCCGAGCGCGACCCACTGGTTCCCCAGCTCGTAGAGGGCGTCGAGGTCGAGCCCGTCGAGCATCTCCTCCCAGTCCTTCACAGCTCCGCCCCCTCCTGGACGCCGTGTGTCCCCTCCGCCTCGTCGTCCAGCGCGACCTGCACCAGTGCTGCTTGCCGACGGCGCCGTACGAGGAGGCCGCGCCCGGGTGGATGCTGGTGGGCGCGGTGGTCACCGATGAGCGCGCCCTCCCGGTGGTCGCCGGACAGCAGCAGTCCGTCGGCGCTCAGCTCGCGCAGCCGACCCATCAGCGGGTCGGACATCAGTGAGCGGCCGGCACCGGCGACACGGCGGGCCAGCACCAGGTGCAGGCCCAGGTCGCCGGCCTGGGTGACGAACTCGGCCAGCCCGGCCAGCGGGCCCCGGTTCATGCCGGAGCCGCCGACCAGGTCGTAGTCGTCCACGACGACATACAGCTCGGGACCCTCCCACCAGTCGCGCTCACGCAGCCGGCGCGCTGTGATGCCGGGCGGTGGAGTGCGTTCGCGCAGCTTGTCCGCCAGGGCCGCGGCCTGCTGGGCCACCAGGTCCGAGTCGCCGCCCTGCGCCCCGATGTACTCGTCCGGGACCACATCCAGCAGGCTGCGCCGGTAGTCGACCACCATGAACCGCACTTCGCGGGATGTGTGCCGGGCTGCGAGACCGCGCATCCAGGCGCGCAGAAAGGACGTCTTGCCCGTCTCGGAGTCGCCGAAGACCAGGAAGTGCGGCTGGCCCCGCGTCATGTCGAGGCCGATCGGTCGCAGGTCGGACTCGCGCAGCCCGATCGGCACCTCGCCCTCGCTCAGGCCCTGGCCGTGGCCCTCCCAGCGGTCGGTGGGCGACGACGGGGTTGCCATGGCGGCTGCCAGCTCCCTCGTCGTCAGCCGGTCCGGCAGGATGCGCAGCGCGGGCGCGGCGGGCAGCTTCCACGAGTCGGCAATACGCGAGACCAGCGCGGCCTGCGCCTCCGGCAGCCCGTCCGTGCTGTCCACACCGTCCACCCGGGGCAGCGCGATGTGGTGGAGCAAGCCGGGCGAGGTCAGCCCGCGTCCTGGCGGTGTCTGTCCGAGCGCGCGCGCCGCGGGCCGGCTGATCTCCGACTCGGAGGGGTCGTTGAGCCGCAGCTCCAGCCTGCCGGGGATGTTGTCCCGCAGCCCGGCGCGGATCTCCATCCAGCGGTTGGCCGTCAGCCACACGTGCACGCCGACGCCAAGTCCACGGGAGGCGAGGTCGGTGACGGTGGGAGTGATGGTGTCGTCGGAGGCGTGCAATGCGCCCCAGTTGTCCACGGCGAGGACGATGTCGGCCGCACGTACCCCCTCAGGGAGTTCGCCCGCCTCGCGCCTGGCACGGAACTCCGCCGCGGACTGGATGCGCAGTTCGCGGAACATCCGCTCGCGGGAGCTGACGACATGGCCGACCTCCGCCAGCACCCGCCGCACCCGCTCCTCGTCACGGCGGCCTGCGACACCCACCACGTGCGGAGCCTCCTCCAGCTCGTGCAGGCTGCCGCCGCCCAGGTCGATGCCGTAGAACTGCACTTCGTCGGGTGTGTGGGTGAGCATCGCGCTGAGCATGGCCGTACGCAGAAAGGTGCTCTTGCCGCTCTGCGGGGCGCCGACGAGGGCCAGATGCGCGTGCCGGTCGGTGAGGTCGATTACGAGGGGCTGCTGTTCCTGGCGTACGGGCACATCGACCACGCCGACGGGGAACCGCAGCCTGCCGGTGCCCGGCCAGTGTTCGGCGGACAGCCCGCGGTCGGCGTCCGGCTGCGGATCGCCCAGCAGCGGGGCGAGCGTGAACCGCGGCGGGAGCGGCGGCAGCCACACCTGGTGTCCCGGCGCGTCCTCGGTGAGCATGTTGCGTACGGCGACCTGGAGTTCGGTCTCGTCGTCCTCGGTCCACTCCTTGGCCGGGCCGCTCTCGTCGGCGTCCTTGGGCAGCGGCGGCAGATCCCCCTGGACCGCGTAGGAGACGGGTGCGAGGGCCTCCTCCTCGGCTTCCGCTGCCTCGGACTGCTGGTAGGGCCCGGAGACGTGGGCGACCCGGAAGCGTTCGTACACCGACTCGTCGACCTTCAGGTAGGCGGAGCCGGGGATGGCGGGCAGCATATAGGCGTCCGAGGTGCCGATGACCGCGCGGGACTCGGAGGAGCTGAAGGTGCGCAGACAGATCCGGTACGACAGATGGGACTCCAAACCGCGCAGCCGACCCTCCTCCAGCCGCTGGGTGGCGAGGAGCAGATGCATGCCCAGTGACCGGCCGACCCGGCCGATCTGCACGAACAGCTCGATGAAGTCCTGGCGCTGGCTGAGCAGTTCGCCGAACTCGTCGACGACGATCAGCAGATACGGCAGCGGTTCCAGCAGGTTGCCGTGGATATCGGTGCCCCCAGCGGCCTGCTTGAGCTGATACTCGCGTACCGAGTCGATGTCTCCGGCGTCCCGCAGCATCCGCTGCCGGCGCTGCTGTTCGCCGGTCAGCGCCGCCGCCATCCGGTCCACCAGCGCCAGATCGTCGGCGAGGTTGGTGATCAGCCCGGAGACATGCGGCAGCTCGGTGACTCCGGCGAAGGTGGCGCCGCCCTTGAAGTCCACCAGCACAAAGGCCAGATGGTCCGGGGAGTGGACGATCGACAGGCCGGTGACGAGAGTGCGCAGCAGTTCACTCTTACCGGAACCTGTGGCGCCTACCACCAGTCCGTGCGGGCCGATGCCGCCCTGCGCGGACTCCTTCAGATCGAGCTCCAGCGGCTCGCCGGTGCCGTCGATGCCGACCGGTACCCGCAGCAGATCCTTGTCGCCGGGGGCGCGGCGGGACTGAGACGTCCTCAGGGAGCCGACGTCCTCGATGCCCAGCATGGCGGAGAGCGACACGTTCTCCGAGAGCACCTGGTCACGTTCGCCGGTCAGCCGCAGCGGTGAGAGCGCCCGTACCGCGTTCTCCCGCACCGCGGGCTGCGTCTCGTCCGCCACGCCGTCCCGAACGGCCGAGTACAGCGCGGCATCCCGGCCCTCCAGCGCAAGCCCCCCGCGCCCGTCCGCGCGCACCCGTACGTCGACGCGGCCGGGCTCGTCCCGCTCCTCGGCGACGAGGCAGACGACGTGTATTCCGAGGTCCCGGCCGGCCTGGGCGAGCAGATCGCCGACGAGGGAGGTACGGGCCCAGGAGGCTGCCGGGTCATAGCCGTCGAGCACGAGGACGAACTGCTGCTGAGGACCGTCCGCCCTGCCTGGCAGCATCCGGCCGGCGCGCTCGGCGCGGGCAGTCAGTGCGCGGTCCAGCGTCTCCTGGAGGTGCTCCTGGAGCCCGGAGATATCGGCTGCGACGAGTGGGACGACTTCCTGGTCGCGCGCGGTGGCTTCGGTGTACGGATCCTGGGCGTGCGGCAGCCACTTGGTCCAGTCCCAAGCGGGGTTGCCGCCGGTGAGGACGGCCACCCGCACATCGTCCGGGGCGTGCAGCACCGCGAGCTGCACCAGCAGATTCTGGGCGACTTCCCGGGTGCGCTCCGCCGGGCCCAGCAGGCTGACCACGCCCGACTTCTGGAGGTCGATCCAGGCGGGCTGGCCATCGACGGTGTTGAGGCTCTCCACGAGGTCGGCGGCGGACTGCTGGGCTGCCGTGTCGATTTCGGCGGTCGGGTCGGTCTGGCGCGGCATGCTGAGCGGTGCGGCCAGCGGGGTGCGGCCGGTACCGACGCGCAGCAGGAGGAAGTCGGAGTCGTCGGGGCGGCGCTCCCACACGCGCCGCCGCCGGGTGGCTATCGCCCACAGCCTGTCGGGGTGCGGGTGCCGCCAGGCGGAGGCCAGCCGCTGCAAGGCGGCGGCCCGCATCGCGTCCTTGCGGATGTCGGACAGATACTCCAGATACTTCTGCCGCTGCTTGCCCTGGGTGCGCCGCCGTCCGGAGCGCAGATGCATACGGACACCGATCGTGATGGCGACGGACAGCACGACGAAGGAGATGCCGAGCAGGATCATCCACGGCCGACCGCTCGAGATCATGAACGCGGCCATGCTGATGCTGCTCAACAGCGGCAGCAGCAGCATCACCCACTGCCCGGCCCCTGGCGGCTCGGGGCGCTGGGGCGGCGTGGCCAGGACCGTCTTCCCCTCCGGCATGGGGGGAGGGGTGATACGGACGGGGCGGTGGAAAGCGGTTCGACTCATGGGTGCCGTATGCCTAAGAACGGGTCCGGGGAGTGGGGGTGTATACCTTGCGCGGCGTCAGACATTTGGATAGTCGGTGAAAATCGCAGACTTCTTCGCGTCGTCCTGGTCCTCCAGCGGCGGTGTTTCACCCTGGAGCATCGTCAACATCTTCTGGTATGTCTCGTCGGGATTCGGCGTACCCTGCGACAAATACTCGGCCGTTGCCTGGTTGATGTCCTGCTTCATCAGGGTGAACAGCAGCCTGTCGAAGATATCGGCCGCACCGTTCTCTACTTCGGCGTAATTTTTGGCGGCGTTGTGGACGGCGTTGGCGAGTGCGCTCAGGACGCCGGTGTCGGGCTTGTCCTTGGTCCCGAAAAGCTCCCCGAAGACCCGCTCCCATTCGTCGCTGATCTCTTGCTGCCGCTGGGCGGACTTGCCTCGCCACTCCAGACGCAGCGCGGACAGGGTGTCGCTG
This sequence comes from Streptomyces oryzae, assembly GCF_017676365.1. Classification (GTDB taxonomy): domain Bacteria; phylum Actinomycetota; class Actinomycetes; order Streptomycetales; family Streptomycetaceae; genus Streptomyces; species Streptomyces oryzae. The sequence continues at coordinate 48,617 of NZ_JADKMA010000003.1, read as the reverse complement.
ATACGGCCGAGCGCATCACTGATCTCCTGTCCCGTGGTGACGAGACGATCCTTCTTGGATTTAAGGTCGTTGGGTGCGATATGGAGAGTCGCGTAGTCGTAATCAGCGCACACGGCTTTTCACCGGCTCCTTTCCGCGGGCGCCCTTCGGGCGGATGATTTTCGAGGCGATTTTCTTCCTGCGGCGTACTGACATCGCCCGTCGAATCTGATACACGTAATTGAGGCACGGTGCCGGGCTTTATTCACAGGGCGCCGGGCCGGAAACCTGGTCCCGGAGACGACGAACTGAGAGTGGGAGAAATGACAGAGCGCATTGATTCGGAGTACGACGAGCATCCGCTCGAACCGCCGCCGGACGACGAGAAGGAGGACGCCGAGGGGGGCGACAGCGCCGACGATTTTCCCGACAAGGACAAGGACTTCTCCGACAGCGTCCCGGAGGTGTCGGTCGAGTGGACCGAACCGCCGAGCTTCAACAACGATCCCCCGAAGGTGGGAGGAGGGACGGGCGACGGCGACACGGCCATACCGCCGGCGAACGCCTTCTACATCAGCCTGAGCAGCATGCGGACGGCCGAGGAGAGCATGCTGTCCGACGCCCGCACCGCCGTGAGCAAGTACGAGGAACTGCGTCAGAACGTCGCGGCGAACAAGGACACGGTCTTCGGCCAGGAGCTCCAGGGCGGGCACTCCACCGTCGACGGCGAGGGGAAGATGCACGCCTACACCTACGACTCGCAGTGGGCGGAACCCGCCAAGGAGTTCGCCTCCGTCATCAACCCGATCCAGCAGAAGGTGCTCGCGCAGATAGCCAGCGTCCTGCAGGCCACCGGCGAGTACATCGCGACCCTCAACGCTGTGGGGCAGATGTACGCGAAAGCCGACCGGAAGTCGGTCTTCCCGGATCCCCCCGCGAACAAGTGACAGCTCCGGGAGGCGGCCGGGCACCGCGGCCGGCCGCCTCCCGTGTGCCGGGGGGCACTTCACCGAGGCCGGCACAGCAATGACGGGCGCGCCGGCGGCGGTCACGCCGACCCTCCGGGCGGCGGAGGCCCTTCGGGCGTGACGTTGCCGAAGTTGGCCTGCTCCGCCGCGTGATAGTTGTCGTAGGACGACTGGAGCCGCCGGATGATCTCGTCGAGCATCTCCCCCAGGTCGGTCTGGGTGGTGTCGAACCAGGTTTTCATCGGGTGGAATGTGTTGTGGGCCGGCCCCGACCAGGCGTCGCCCAGACTGTTCATGATCTTGCGGACGGCCGACATGTTGTCCGTGATCTCGGTCTTGATGGTGGAGATCGTGCCGATGGCTTCGTTCAGCTGCTTCAGGTCGATCCTGAACTGCTCGATGGTGTAGCCGGAGTCGCTCAACTCCTCCCCCTCCTCGTGCTCGTCGTGCTTCCAGCGGTCGTCTTCACAGCGCGTCCTCCGGGGGGAGGTCCTGCGGCAGCAGGGTGGTCAGTACCTCGGCCCCGGAGGACCCGAGGTCGAGGGGGTCGAGCCCAGCCAGATCGGTGCCGGCGACCCGCTGGGCGTGCCGCTCGGTCATCAGCTGGAACACCTGCCGTGCGCTGCGGCCATTGCCGAACCGCTCGCCGCGCGGAACGGCGTCGAAGTAGTCGTGCAGGGCCTGCGCCGTCTCGGGTGAGAAGCGGTACTGGTGGCTGTCGGCCTGGTGCTGGACGATGCGCACCAGCTCCTCGGAGGAGTAGTCCTCGAAGGTGAGAGTGCGGGTGAACCGGGACGCGAGGCCCGCGTTGGAGTCGAGGAAGCGCCGCATGTCGCCGGGGTAGCCGGCCACGATGACCACCACCGCGTCCCTGAAGTCCTCCATCAGCTTCACCAGCGTCGAGACGGCCTCGGTGCCGAAGTCGTTGCCGTAGCCGTGCGGCACCAGCGAGTACGCCTCGTCGATGAAGAGCACACCGCCCAGCGCCCGCCGGAAGACCGCCGTGGTCTTGGGCGCCGTATGCCCCACGAACTCGCCGACCAGGTCGCCCCGGTCGGCCTCGACCAGGTGGCCGCGTTCCAGCAGCCCGAGTGCCGCCAGGAAGCCGCCGTAGAGCCGGGCGACGGTGGTCTTGCCGGTGCCGGGGTTGCCCTCGAAGACCAGATGCCGGTTCAGCGGCGGCGGCGAAAGTCCCGCATCCTGGCGGACCTTGACCATCTGCATCAGCTTCGTCAGCGTCACGATGTCGCGTTTGACGCCGTCGAGACCGACGAGCCGGTCCAGCTCGGCATGCAGCTCGCGGAGCTTGTCCTCGGCGGTCTCGGCGTCGTCCGCCGCTTCGCCGCCGTCGCCGGGCCCCATGCCTGTGCCGTTCGCGCCGGCGGCACCGGCCGCGGCGGCCGCGACAGCGCCGCCCTTCGGCTGCGGACCGGAGCCGTCCAGCTCAGGAAGCTGAGCGTCGTCCACGCCCTCGCACACACAGCCCTCGGCCAGGACCTCGGCCTCCTCGTCCCGCAACAGGTCCTGTTCGGTGCCGCTGACCGTGCAACGCCGCAGCACGGGCCGCGACTTGGCGCCCGCGTAGACGGCGGGGAAGCGGCTGCCGGAGAGGTGGCAGTCCTCGTAGGTGCCCTCGCCGCGCTCCTCGACGAACAGGCCGTTCTTCGCGGCGTCCGCCACGGTCGTGCCGCGTATCCGGGGCCGCGCTCCCGCCCGTACGACGATGCCGCTGCCCGCCGGCTCGCGTATCGCACCGCCTTCGACAGCCGCCGTGCTGTCCGCGTCCAGCGTCATTCCGGAGGAGCCGGCGCGGGTCACCGTCAGGTTCTCCAACTGGCCGCCGGTGCCGGGGCCGATCTCGACACCGACGCCGGTGACATCGCTGATCAGGCAGTCGACGAGCAGCGGCCGGTGCGTGGTGGCCAGCCGGACCCCCACCCTGGTGGCGCTGATGCGGCAGTCGCGCAGCACCGCATCCCCGCCGTCGACGCAGACGCCGGCCAGTTCGGTGTCGCGGGTTTCGCAGTCGGTGGCGAGCAGTTCGGCGCGGGCGGTGGCGCGCAGCCCGTGCTCGGGGGTGCCGGTGGCCGAGCAGCCGGTGAGCTGGGCGCGGGCGCTGCCGCCCAGATGTACGGCCGTGAAGGCGGTGTCCTTGAACTCGCAGTCGGCGGCGGTCAGTTCCGCGTTCTCGACGGCATAGACGCCGTTCGCCCCCGTGCGGGCGAACGTGGACTCGTCGGCTGCGGTGGCGGCGTCGCCGAACAGCACCAGCGCGCTGTCCTCACTGTCGACAGCGCGCACCTTCGTCAGCCGGAGTCCGCTGGAGCCGGTCGCGACCACGCAGGCACCGCTGGTGTGGTGGATATGGCAGTTGTCGAGCAGTGCCGCGCTGTCGGAGTCGGCCAGCACACCGGCGCCCGCGGTGCGGAAGATCTCGCAGTTGCGCAGCCGGACACCGAAGGACCCCTCCTCCGGCACGGTGCCCGCGGGTATCCGCGCGGGCACCGTGTCGACCGGCTCACCGGCGCCCGTCCGTACCGCGAGACGCCCCGCGGAGCCGCGCAGCCGCAGCCCCTGGGCGCCCGATTCATGCAGACGGCACTCGCGCAGCACCGCACCGGCCCGGCTCTCCGCCTGGACCGCGGCATAGGTGCTGCGCCTGACCTCGCAGCGGGTGAGCGTCGCCTGTGCCGCTCCGCCGAGCCACACACCGCGCCCTTCGGTCTCGTCGATCACCGTCTCGGTCAGCTCAAGGCGCGCCTCGTCGTCGGCGACAACGCCGTCACCGGCGCTGGAGCGGATGTCGCAGCTCTCCAATGTGGTGCGGCTGGTGCCGGTGAGCCGTACCGAGGCCAGCTCGGCGCCCCGTACGGAACAGCCGGTCAGCGTCGCTGCCGCGCTCTCCGAGACCTCGATACGGCCGCCGTTGACGGTGCAGTCCCGCAGCACCGGTTCGCCGGCCCGCAGCCGCACCGCCGCCTCGCGCGGGGAGGACGCCTCGAAGGAGAGGCCTCGCACCTCGGGCCTGCCGCCGTGTGCGGTCAGGGCCGGCCCACGCGCCGCGACGACCCGGACCGTACCGGGGCCCTTCTCGGCGACGAGCGAGATGTCCTTGTCGATGACGACGCTCTCCCGGTACGTGCCGGCGCGTACGGTGATGACCGAGCCGGGGGCCGCGTCGCGCACCGCCACACCGATCGACCGGTGAGCGCCCCAACTGCCCGGCGCCACCCACTGTTTGGCCGCCTTCACGGTTCCGGCTCCCGCGCCGTACGGCCGGTCAGGGGGCCGCTCACATCGAGCTCCCCGCACTGGCCAGCCGCTCGAAGACGCCGAAGACCCCGACCGCGAGCGGCACACACACCACGATGAAGAAGCTCGCCCAGGTGCTCAGCCACCTGGGCCGGTCGGCGAACGTGCCCGGCCGCGCGACCGCACGGAACGCCATCCCGAGCCCCCACGCCGCCAGCACCAGCCCCGCCGCGAACACCGCCAGCCCCGCCGAAGCGCCGGTGGGAGACATGACCTCCGGCACGCGCATGGCCAGCGCTGTCAGCCCGAGGGCGGCGACAGCCAGTTGGGGTCCCACGACGGACAGCAGCCGCGAGGCGCCGGCGTCCAGCAGCAGCGCCACCGAAGCACAGCCCAGCAGACCGAGTGCATAGGCGTCGCGGGAGACCGCGAGGGCCACAAGTGAGCCGGCCAGCGCGGTGCAGAAGAGGACGGTGAGGAACGTCAGCAGCAGATTTCCACGGCGGACCGCCGCTGCCACCTCCTCGCTCTCGGTCGTCCCGCGCGCTCCGCTGTCGCCGGGCGCGATAACGGCGATCTGGCTGGTGATCCGCGGCAGCGCCCGGATCAGCGGAAGCAGCGCTGCGGTGGTCACAGCGGCGGCACCCGTACGGTCGGCGCCGAGCACCGACAGCGGTACCACCAGCACCATGGCGAGCGTGGTGACGAGTTGTAGTACGACGGTGGAGATCGCGGGCAGCGCGACCAGTCCCGCAAGCGCGCCGGCCGTGGCGCTCACGGAGGTGGCGACGGGGGTGGCGACCTCGCCGTGCAAGGGGCCGCCCAGCCCGGCGAAGGCCAGCAACGGGCAGGCGGCCAGCGCCATCACCTGGCGCATGGCCGCAGACACCGGCCACGACTTGCGGGTGGCGTACCAGGCGGTCAGCGCGGAACCGAGACCGGCCACCCAGAACAGCACGGAGCCCAGACCGGCCTCCTGCCGTACGGCGAGAGTCCCGGCGGCGACCGCGCAGGCGCCCAGCCCGGCGGCGACGACGGCCTGTGCCCGGTGGCGGGCGCCCCAGCTCGCGCTGTCCTCGTTCGCGGCGGCGATCTGATCGTCGAGATCGGTGACGGTGAGGTCGTAGTTCTCCTCGGCGCGGCAGTCCCGCAGATAGAGCACCGTGCCGTCCAGCACCCCCGCCTCCTCCAGGGAGTCGCCGGGGGCGAAAGGGGCGGCCTCGGCCGTGGCCAGTGACCACACCGCAGGCAGCGCCTCGGACTCCTCGGCGCCGCACATTCCGGCGAGCCTGGGGGCGTACTCGGCGATGGGAGTCCGTGTGGGCAGTGCCAGGTCGACGCTCTTACGCCCACCGATCACGGTGACCCGGCAACGTTCATCGGACAACGGGGTTCGTCCTTGTCCCGGCCCCCCTGCCTTTTCCCCGCACATACGCGGTCGGGAGGGAAGCCGAAGAGAAATTGTTCAGTGCTTCCAGGTCGACACGTTCGACCACTCGGCTTCGCTGTAGTTGCTCCAGTTCACGTTCATGGCGTGCGCGATGCGGCCGAGTACGCCGTCCGGGCCGAAGAGTCCGTGGGCGGCCAGGTCCCACTCGTTCTGCAGGTCCTGGTAGTACGTGGCTGCCTGGCTCTGCTTCCATGCGTCTGCGAGCGGCGCCAACTGGCCCTTCAGCGCCAGGAGTTCATCGCTGATGTGGCCGGCGCGGCCGTTGAGCCAGCTGCCCGCGGCGCCCAGTCCTTCGCCGACGTAGATCTGCGAACCGTCGATGTTGGCCATGTGTGCTCGTGCTCCTCGCGTCAGGGTCGGTCCGTGGATTACGGAGGTCAGGAGAAGTCGGCGACGGGCCGTACGGATTTGACATGGTCCGGTTCGCTCACGATGTTGCTGCCGCTCGGGGGCCGTGGCACGTCCTCGCCCAGCCGCAGGAGATTGGCGAGGTTCTGCTCCTCGGACTCCTTGTAGTTCACGTAGTTGCCGCGAAGTCCCTGCGAAATGCCGTACAGCGCGTCGTGCAGCATGCGGGCGTACGTGTCGTATTCCTGCATCAGAATCTGGAACTGGTTGTGGGCGATGCCCTGCCAGTCGGCTTCCAGACTCAGGACGTAGTTCTTGATCTGGGCGAGTTCTCTGGCCAGGTTGTCCGCGGTGGTTTGGGCGTTCGTCGAGGCGGTGGACAGATATTCCGGAGTCACCCGGTACTGCACACCACCGACGCTGATGGACTGGTCGCCCATGGGGATACACCTCCATCCGGCCGATGCGGGCCGCAGTGGTTCTGAGCAGTGAGCGCGGTCGGAAGACCGCCGCTTGGGAGAACGGTGTCCGGGGGCGCTTCCTGCGGTTGTGAGCTGCTCGCCCGCCGAACGGCACGGCGCCAACCGGGATCTGACTTCCCGTCCCCCCAACGTTCAGGGGTCCAGGTTAGGCCACAGGTATTGACTACACAAGGCATGCATCGAATTGATGCCGGGCGCGTGCGACCGCGTCACGATCCCGGTGGGGGCTCTCCTCGACAGCGGCATGCGACAGCGGCATGCGGCAGTACCGTCGCGTCGCACGCAAAGCACGCCAACCTTGGCCGGCCTGGCCGGCGCCGACCGACTGTGACGGCACCCGCCGCGCATCTCGCAGATGTTCGGGGCGATGTTCGGGATGCCGGGCTATGAGCGAAGGCCCCGGCTAATCCTCTGTGAGCATGCAGCGGGCTTGGCGCCTGAGCGCCTTCTCCGCGTCGTCGTAGGTCCACTTGCAGTCGACGACGAGGGCCCGCCAAGCGGCCAGCCCGAAGCAGAACCACAGCCTGTCCGCGACGCCTTGGACCTCGAAGCGTGGGGCGACAAGGCCCTTGCGGACGATCTCCTCCGCGGCCTCCCGCAACGCGCGACGGTACCGGGTGATCACGTCCTGCCACGCTTCACGCGCACCGTCGTCGCTGGCCGCTGCCGAGTACAGAAGGTCGATCACGGACTGAGCGCGTTCATAGTCGGCGCGGGCGCCGCGTGCCACCAGTGCGATGGCCGACTCAAGGCTGGATGCGTCGCCCAGTTGCTCGAGCGCCGCGGTGGTCTGGAAGCCGGCCATGTCGGAGTCGATCAGCGCATGCAGCAGGTCAACCTTCGTCCCCACACTGGCATAGACCGTCTTCACGGCTGTTCCGGCAGTGCGCGCGATTTCGGACATGGTGACCCGCGCATAGCCGCGTGCGATGAACAAATCGCGAGCGGTCTGCAAGATCTCCTGCTGGGTTCGCCTCGCTTCCCGCTCGCGCCGCGGAGAGTGGTAAGGCCGACGCGACTCTGACATCCCATGAGGTTAACCCAAGCGAGGTCTCGAGCACGCTCGGTCACAGCAGGGTGACGAGGTGTCGACCAGGCCCTGGCCGGCCCCGGTTCGCCTTCCCGAGAGCTGCACCTGTCAGGCGATCGCCCCGGGCCGGGTGGCCGGGAACGCGGCGGGAAAGAGAAAGGAGTCCGCCCGAGCACGGCGCCGGCCGGACGACCGGGTAGCCGGTGCTCGGGCAAACCCTTCTGCTGAAGCCCTATACCGTCAGGGCTCTACTGTGCTGAGTACCGATGAGCCCGGTGAGAGGGAGTCTCAGTACCAATTGAAGTAGTACTTGCCGTTGGACAGCTTCGTGCAGGTGTAGCCGGTGAGCGCGCCCTGCTGCGCCATGGTGTTGCCGTACGTCTGGCACGCCTGCAGGCTTCCGTCTCCGATCACGCCCTCACGGGGTGTGAAGTCGCCGGCCGAGGCCGCGCCCGCGCCGAACAGGGAGATCCCCACCGCGACCGCCAGGCTGCCGGCCGCGACCGCGGCCTTCCGCTTTATGCTGTGCATTTTTCTCCAAACGTTGTTCTTTACCTGAGTCCGCCATGTGGCACCGCAATCGCCGGGTGTTGCCCAAAAGGAACCGACAGAGCGGCTGGAAAGAGCCAGGGAACCAATGCGCGCGCATGGGCAGCACCCGGCCGGACGGGAACATCAGCGGGGCAAGCTGAATAGCACAAGTGCGGCTACGTGCCCGATGCGAGGCAGCAACGCCTCCCCGCCGACGGGCCACTGGGCCGGCTTGGTCCCGACGCTGTCGCGTCGCCTTCAGCTCAATCCACAGTCAAGCACGGAGCAAAGCCCTTTTCAATAGCGGAAATTGAGACCTGAGAGGTTCTCCGAAGAGTTCATCGGAACAACTCGGATGTAGCACGTCAGCCGACTCGGTTTCGGGCTCCCCAAGCCCTTCGACAATCAAAAAGCAAGAACAATGCAATGAAGCAGACGGGCGGATCACTCGCGGGGGCCCGACGCAAGTACAGGGTGTCGAATGCGCCGGCGCCGTGGGGGGTGAGCGTCAGGCTGCGGCAGTGCTCTCTTGCGGTGCCGGCCGCGCCGGGTCTGCTCGCCGTCGCCGTTCGTCAACACGACCGTGACGCCGACGATGATGAGCAGGAGCCCGGGCATGGTCGCGGGCTCGATGCCCTGCCCCATGAGCCACCATGCAGCGAGCGCTGCGATCGGAGTCTCCAGCAGGAGGAAGACACTCATCGTCGTCGCCGAAGCGCGGCCGAGGGCGAAGTTCAACGAGCCCAGTCCCAGCAGCTGAGGCAGGAGAAGCAAGCCGAGCAACGACAGCTGTGTGGACTGGTCGAAGCCGGTGAGCGGGATGCCGGCCAGCCAGCAGACGGCGAGGAGTTCCAGCCCACAGACCAGGGAAGTGACCACTGAGTACAGGGGGGTGCTCACGTCCGTGCGTGCCTTCTGGCTCAGGGCTGTGTACCCGGCCAGCGCAGCCCTAGCCATGTTCGGCGTGCGACCGGTACTCCCTGACCTGCGTCGATGAGGGCCTGCCAGATCGGCTGGGTGGCCACAAGCGCCGTGGACATTGCCACGGTGGACATCCGCGTACTCGTCATGAAGGTCGCGAAGTGCAGCGCGAGCGATGTGGCGGCCAGAAAGCCGCGGGCCAGGGGCCGCCACTGCTCGTGCCGCAGCAGTCCGCGTTCACCGCGGGCGACGCGCGCCACCTCGCGGTGGCGCCGCACCAGCAGGAGGAACGGCCCGAGCGTGGCGAAGCCAAGGGCGTTGCGCCAGAAGGCGACCACGGTGACCACCATCGCCACAAAGGCCAGTCGATCGGGGGTCGCTCGGGGGTGCTTCGTACTCTCCGAGGGCGAGGGCTTGGGCATTGCGAGACCATCTGTGTGGAATGGAGTGAAGCTGTCGACCGACAACGCGTCCGGTTCCTTGGTGGCACGCCGACGCTGACGCGACCTCGGCGGTCAGGTCGGCTATGGGCGCCGAAAGCACCGGGCGGTGCGGAGGGACCCGGCGCGGCGGGACGAGAAATCGCTGCTTGGTATTCGTAGATGCAGTCGAACGCGACTGCATCGACAATGGAATTCGCACCGCGACTCGCGGCCGACCGAGGCGGCCAGCAGTTCGTTTCAGCCTGGCTAAGAATAAGCCGCCTTCATGCCCGGGCATCCGGCCTCAGGCTGAATACAACCTCTCGCCAACGTTTTTGCAATGCCAGGCCATACGGGATGGCACGTCCGACGTACTCGCCGAGCGGCCGGCTGTCCTTCCGGCCGACCGGACCGAGCAGCCCGTACACGTGGTCCGCGACAGCAGTATCAGCGTGCGGCCTGCGAGGTGACGCGCTGGATGGCCTTCATGGCGACGTCGGGCTGGTCGGCGTAGATGTAGTGCCCGCTGTCGTCCGCAGTGCTCAGGCGGCTGTTGCTGGAGATCGCGAGCCACTTGCGCTGCCCTTTGGACCACGACCGCTCCAGGGCCGGACCGTACTTGGGGATGTCCGCGAGGTACTGCTTCCCGTGCTTGACCACCTCCACCGGGATGTCCCCGGCGGACTGGACCTTGCCGTCAGGGATCCGGAGCCGCTCTGGGTTCTTCCCCCGGAAGATCGCGAGCTGCTGCGCGCGCAGCTCGGCCGCGTCTCCGGTGGCGGACTCGGGGATCGCGTCGGTGATGTCGGCGGTGTTCGTCGGCGAGGTGGCGTCGAGCAGGACCAGCCCCTTGACCTTGTCCTGGTGGTCGGGGGCGTAGCGGGCGGCGATGATTCCGCCCAGGGAGTGGCCGGCCAGGACGACCGGCCGGTCTCCGGCGACGTGGTCGAGCACGCCGGTGAGGATCCTCCCGGTGGTGGCGAAGGTCTGCGGCCCGTTCGGCTTGTCGCTGGCGCCTTGGCCGAGCCGGTCGTAGGAGCAGACCCGTTCGCTCCTGCTGAGGGTGTTTTGCAGGCTGGTCAGCTTCTCCAGCCGGTCGCCCCCTCCGGCCAGCAGGACGACGACGGGCTTGTCGTCCACCGGAGTTCCCGAGCAGGACACGTTCACCCGGTGGCCGTCGACGGTGATCTTCTTGATTTCGGTGAACACATTCTCCCCGGCGCCGGCCTTCCTCTGCGTGGACGGGGCGGCGGAGGGATTGCTGTCCGCCTTCGAGGAGCCCGAGCAGCCGACGAGCCCGACACCGGCCACTGCGCACAACAGGGCGAGCACGGCAGGGGCCTTGATATTGAGTGTCATGAGGATGACGTCCTTCAGTACGGGGATTGGTGAGAAATAGCTGAGCCGGGCCAGACCTGGCCCGGGAGGGGAGCAGCAGGGCACAATCCACGCGTCCCCGAAGACGGCCCGGCGGGTGCGCCGTCGGCCTCCCCGCCTGGGGCTGTGGAGCCCTCGCTGCTGGAGTGGTTCCCCAGGCATCGTTCCTCCTGCGAAGCCCTAATGACATCCCGGTGCGGCTGGATGGGTGTGAGACGGAGTGCGTGCCGATGTCCGCGCTTCGGGTCCGAAATGCGCCCACCTCGGCTCCGTGGCCGGAGCCGTGGGACCTGCCACCCGCAAGTGGCGTGCCAGACGTGCCGGATCGGCGTCGCCGCGGTCGATGAGTTTGCGTGCGAGCGCTGCGTGCGTCAGCTGCCGCGAGGAGGGGGTGAGTGTGCTCAGCACCACCTCGCGCGGCAGCTCAGGAAACCGGTAGCCACCTGCGGGGCGTTCTTCGGGATCGGCCTCCCAGACCAGGAGCCGAGCGGCAACCGCCGCGTCGACCAACGGCAACAGCAAATGCAGTGGCATGGCCTGGATTTCGGACAGCAGACCGATGTCGAGCCACTCGCCATCGGCTGCGGCGTACCTGAGCATCGTCCTCACCGGCTCGGAAAGCTCGGCCAGCCGCGCGTGCACCGCGCTGCGCACCGCGGTCGGCACCCGAGCCGCAGGACCGGTACGCCGCTCCGGCGGGAGCCTGAGCAGCTCGCCCAGAGTGAACGGGTTTCCCACGGCACGCCGGTGCAGCAGCGCGGCTTCCTCCGGTGCGGCACTGCCGCCGTGCGCGGCGAGGAGTTCGGTCACGTCTGCGACAGTCAGTGGCTCAAGTGGCAGCCACGTCGTGCCTCGACGGGCCAGCGCCGAGAGCAATCCACTGGCGGAGGGATCGTCAGCGTTCCGCAGTGCGCAGACGATCGCGACGTGAGCGTCCGGCAGAGCATCGACGAGGCGCAGCAGCAAGGTATGGAAATCGGGGGGCGTCCAGTCGAGGTCGTCGATGAGGCACAGGGTCGGAGCACGGGTGAGTTCACGGACGAGCTGGTCCAGGGGCTCTTCCTCCATGTGCCCCTCCGGGCCGGCATCCCCGCCGTCCTGCCGCAGCGTGCCAAGGAGCTGAGCGACCGGGCGCCCTCCGAGGACCTTGCGGTGCGAGCTGAGCTCCTGACCGCCTCCGACCCGGGCGACAGCGAACCCCTCTGCCGCCGCCTTGGTGGCCATCTCTTCCAGCAGTCGGGTCTTGCCGGAACCAGGCTCACCCGAGATCACCGCCCACTCGGTTCGGCCTGCGGCAGCGGCCGACAGCACAGCAGCCAGCTGGGCGGTTTCCTCGTCCCGGCCGACCAGGGGCTCGGTGACGGGTACTGGGGCTGAACCTGAGCCTGCCGACAGAGTGGTGGCGGCAGGAGAAGGAAGTAGGCCCTCAAGGACATCGCTGTCGTGCCGCAGGATCGCCGTGTGCAGCCTGCTCAGCCCAGGGCTGGGATCCAGGCCCAGCTCTTCGGCCAACATGCCCCGGAAGCGCTCGTACCGCCGGAGGGCCTCGACCGACCGGCCCGCAGCGTACAGCGCGCGCATCAGCAGCGCCCACGATGACTCTCGCAACGGGGCGCTGAGCACGAGCCCTTCGGCGACCTCGATCGAGCGCTCCAGGTCGCCCTGCTGGAGGAGGATCGTGGCCTGTAGTTCCTTGGCGTCCTGGTGGGCAGCGTTGAGCCGGGACCGCTCAGGTGCGGCGAAGGCGTAATCAGCGGCGTCTTTGAGGGCCTCGTCGCGCCACAGGGCGAGAGCCGTGTCCAGTTCGCGTTGTGCGGCGAAGAGCTGACCACGCTTCAGGGCTCCACGCACCCTGTGCAGGGAGTCCTCAAAAGTGGCGGTGTCCCGCGAGTCGCGGGGCACCTTCAATGCGTAGCCGGCCGAATCGGCAACCAGCACGGTGGAGCGGCCCTCCCGAACCGGATCGAGGACTGAGCGCAGCCTGCTGATGTGGGCCCGCACGGAGGACATGGCGCCGGCCGGCTGGCCGTCGTGCCACAGGGAGCGGCACAGCTCGTTGGCGGGAACGGGCCGACCGTCCTCGATGAGCAGGCGGGTGAGCAGCACTCTGCGCTGTCTCGGTCCCAGATCCAGGGTGGAATCGCCGCGCTGTACCTCGACAGGACCCAGCAAGCGGTATGTAGTGCGTCCTTCGGTCGAGTTCACTCCGTCTCGCCCACTTTCTCGGGAGATGTTCGCGCAGAAGGCCCGCATCCGGCTCGCTGCTCGGCCGGCAGCGCGCGAGCCCTCTCTGATGACCAGCCACTGCCGGCAGACGCCGGCGCGGGACGGCCCGACAGGCACTGCCAGGTCCGCGTGCTTCGCTTCGATGACGGAATTCCACGCGGGGCGCGGGCCGGACGCCCGACATCGGGTCGCCTCTGCTCGGAACCCTGCCAGGAGTTCACCCACTGACCGCTGGTATGGACGCCCCCCGACGACGAATGTGCCGCGTCTGCACTGTGGGTTCGCCCGGGGCGTCGGCACCAAGGGCACGGCGTCCGCGCTGGACACCCGCCGCGGCCTGCCGTCGGAGGACTGAACATCCGCTCACCATGTGCACGGGCTCGCTGGTCCGGCGAGGGCCGGTGGCGGCTGGTCGTTCCCCATACTTCTGTGGCTGCTGCGGCGTGCGCAATCGTGGAGCACCACGAGGCGCACCACGAGATCAGCAGCGGGACCACCACGAGCAGTCTGGTCTGCTCCATCCATCGCCGCAGGTCAGTCGCAGGAGTCGCGCGATGGGCCGACGCCTCGGAGCGCTGCGCGAGGGTTGCCGATTGCCTTGTCCAGAATGGCGACACGGCTATTCGCCTCGCACACTGCGAGTCGCCTGCAGCTCTCCCCGGCCCTGTATGCCAAGCTTGCGGTAGGTGCTGGTGAGGTGCGTCTCGACGGTCCGGCGGGCTACGTTCAAGAACGCGGATATCTCGGTGTTCGTGCGGCCGTCGGCGGCCAGTTCCGCTATGCGGCGCTCGCTGCTGGTGAGCGCTTCGGCGCCGGTGAGCGCTGCCGTGATGCGACGGGCCCCGACTGCCCGCAGAGCCTTCTCAGCGCAGAGCCGAAGGCGTTCGGCCCCCAGCAGCTCGGCCCGCTCGGCGGCCTCCAGGAGGCATTCCCGAGCCCTGTTCCGCCGGTCGGCACCGGTGAGTTGGCGCCCCTGCTCGAGCAGTGCGGACACCAGCTCACTGCCATCCGGCGAGCGGCGCAGGACACCTACGGCCTCCTCGGCGAGTTCCAGCCCACGCTGCCCCCCGGTCGCCGAGGCGAGGCTCTGCAGAGCCCGGCCCACCGCTCGCGGAGTGTTCCACAGCCGGGCCAGCCGGACTTCCTCGTGCGCCAGTGCCACTGCGCGCGGCCGATCCCCCAGTGCAAGCCAGCATTCTGCCGCTGCTGCCCGCCATGGGGTGACGACCGGACTCACCACACCGCGTGCCGACTGCCGCCGCCCGCACTCCAGGAAGTCGTGGAGCGCACCCGTGGTGTCCCCCACCGCGGACCGCAGCGTTCCACGGGCATAGCGGAACAGGTTCATCCGCCAGGAATCCAGCGCCGGGTCCAGGGAGAAGCGGTCTGCGAGCTGCTGCGCCTCCTCGAGGCGGCCGGTCTCGACCAGAGCACGCAGAGCATACGCGGCAACGTCGGTCGGCTCGGCGCGGTGGTCTCGGGAGTCCTGCTCCGCATACTCGGCGAGAAGTCGGCCGTAGTCTCCGCGAGCGGCGGCGATACCAGCGCGGACATCGCACAGGACCTGATGCATCGGGTGCAGCAGAAGCGGGGACTGCCCCGCCAGCCCGCGTTTCACCAGCCATTCGGCTTCGTCCAGTTCGTCCGCCCACTGCGCGACAGCGGCCGATGTGCCCAGCAGGAAGGGCTCCTCCAGCGGACCCACGGGTTGCGTCAGCAGCTCCCGTAGTTGCGTCATTGCCGTCCGAGCGGAGATCGCACCGGCGGTGACCGCGTAACGGACCAGCAGAGCACGGCCTGCCGCGCCGACGGCTTCCTGGCTGTCTTCGGACGTATCTTTCAGCCGCTGGTACGCGTCCCGGCGTGCTGCCAGATCCTGATCGGACAGCGCGACGGAGGCGACCCGTACGGTACGGACGAGCTCCGGATGCCCCGTCAGCTCGCTTTCGTTCGATCGCAGCAGACTCACGGCGGAGTCGAGCTCGCCCCTGTCGGCGAGAGCGGCGCCGAGGGCGAGAGCAGTATGCACGCGCTCGCGGGGCTCGGCCGGAAGGTACAGGGCTTCGGAGAGACGTCGGATACCCGCTGACGGATTGGTACAGGCGTACTCCAGCGAGCCCAACTCTGTGAGCAGCGGCTGCCGTTCGCTGTCGGGGAGCGGCTCCTCCAGAGCCCTGCGCATGTAGCGGACGGCGTCGCCGGGCCGTTCCCCCCGTACAGCGACGGTCATGGCGTCCCGCAACACACGCCGTACCCAGGACTGGCCTACGGTCTCGCTGTCCAGCAACTGCCGGGCTATGGCTTCGACATGGTCGCCACGACGCAACATCAGCTCGGACGCGTCCCGATTGGCGGCCCTCCTCGCCTCGGCGGGCCAGTCCGCGAGTACGGCGTCGCGCAGCAGAGGGTGCGCATAGTGCACGAGGCCCGCTGGGTCGGGGCGCAGTATCCCGATCCGGAGCATCGCGGTGAGCCAGCCCCTCGTTCGAGCCGGGTCGGACCCGGACGCTTCGGCGAGCAGTCCGGCCAGTCCGTCCAGCGCGTTCTCCGGGCCGGTGCGCTCCAGGATCGCGAGGGTCCGTGCCAGCCGGGCCGTTGCGGGCCCGGTGCTGTCCAGCCACCAGGAGACCGCCGCAGGGTAAGCCCCGGGATAGAGCGCCGCGCACCTCTCGGGCACGGCCTGATGCGGGGCGCCACCCAGGTCGTCCAGGAGCGCCCGCAGCAGCAGGGGATTGCCCGCGCCGGCCCGGACACAGTCCGCCGTCCACTGTGCCGAAGCTGCGGGAACGGCGGCCCGGACCAGCGCGGTCGAGGCGTCATCGGTGAGCGGAGCCAAGGTGTGTGTGCGCACCAGAGAAGGCGACAGGGCATGCGTGACGCCGGCCGGCTGGGGAGAGACGTCGTACTGACTGCGCTCGGTGATCACCAGCAAGATGGGCAACCGGTCGATGCGGCGGGCCACGTCGGCGAGCCAGCGGCGCGAGGCGGCATCAGCAAGGTGAACGTCGTCCACGCCGACCATCAGAGGGCACGCCGAGCTGTGTGAGCGCAGCAGCCGCCAGAGTTGCGCGGGACTGTCTCCGTCCTTCCTGGTAGATGTGCGGTCCGCGTCCTTGTCCGCACGGCCCAGGCGGTGGTCGGTAGAGCCCAGGAGGTGGTCAATCGCACCGAAGGGGGCAGCCGTGTCCTCACGGGAGCAACGCACATGCAGCACCCTGAGCCCGCTGTGCGCGGCGTGCTCAGCGGCGGCCTCCAGTACGGCGGTCCGGCCGGTACCGGTGGCGCCGCGTACCAGGACGAGGCGGCCGGCACCAGCCAGGACGCGCTCCGTCTCGGACGCCAGTAACGCGTGTGCGGCGTCGCGTTCCAGTAGTTCTGCGGTCATCCCTTCCTCCTGATGCCGTCCTCACCTCGGAGCAGGCGGGCGGTGATGGTGAAAGCCGAACGGTCACTGGCTGCGGTGCGGGCGCTGCCATGGCAAGGGCCGTCCGTCAACGGCCGGGCGGACGAGCGGTCTCAGCCGCTCAGCCGGGGCCGAGCCTTGGCACCGGGGGATGCGCCCCGGCTCCGCAGGGAGCCGAGGCGGTTCGGGTCGAGGCACCTGCCCGGCACCTCCAAGGGGAGTGAGGCGCCGGGCAGGTGCGGTCCGTGGTCCGGCCGGACGCCGGGACCGACGCCATGCTCGGTTCACTGCCCCGGCCGCAGGTACGCGGCATGCGATGTCGGTCGAATCAGCGGATATGGCACTCACATGGACACTGCTCCGGGGCACCGACGTGGCCCGCCGTGGGCAGATGTCCTGCCGGTGTGGGCCGGCCGGGTCGCGTTACCGACGGTGGTCGGGCCAGTCCGTTCTCCTGGTCTCGCTCCTGGTCTTGCCTGAGGCGTATGGGCGGCCGGCAACTTGTGGTGGGTTCGCCGGAGGCCATGAGCCAATGGCGCCTGTCACTTAGTGACTATGTCACTAAGTGACAGGCAGTGCAAGTCGATCCCGCACCGCCGATGGCCTTGCGGTGCTCGGGGTTCCACACCGGACATGGCCGCGAGCACGGTGCGCATGATGACGGACGGGCTGTGTGAGCCCTTGAGTTCGCCGACGAGGTACCCCGGGCCGACATCGCCGGCCTTGAGTTCCTGAGCGAGCACGGCGAGTTCGGTACCGACCGAGTCACTGGTCCCGGCAGCTGCGACGCTCTGCAATCACTGGCGGGACCTGTGCCAGTCCTTTGAATCAGGCCGTCTGCCTGGCCAGCCTGTACAGGGTCCTTGCGGCAGATGATCCGGGGTCGGCCGTGATCAGGACGACTTCCTGGTCGTCCTCGGGTACGAGCAGGACATCGCAGTTCAACCGCAGCGTGCCGGCCTCCGGGTGGTGGAGGGTCTTGGAGCGGTGCCCGGGGGCGTGGACCGGCCGCGTCTGCCAGATCTGCCGGAACTCCTCGCTGTGGGCGTCAAGTTCGGCCAGCAGGGCGGTCAGCTGCGGATCGTGCGGATAGCGGTCGGCGGCCCGGCGCAGCCGCGCCACCACGATGTGCCCGAACTCCTCGGTGCTGGAGCTCTCGTGCAGCTGCCCCTGGCCCAGGAAGCGGCGCCGGGCCAGGTTCGTCGTCCCGCGGGCGAGGTCGCCGCCGAGCAGCGCCTGGGCCAGGGGGTTCCAGGCGACGACGCCGTACGCCGCGTCAGTGACGATGGCAGCGGTCTCCGGCAGCCGCTCCAGCATTCGGGACACATGCGGGCGCACCCGCCGCACGACATTGCTGCCAGGCGGCGGGTTCGATCCCGCCAGCCGGAACAGGTGGCTGCGCTCGGCCGACGTGAGCCGCAGCGCCTGGGCCAACGCGTCCAGGATCCGGGGCGATGGCCGCGGTCCCCGGGCCTGCTCCAACCGCGTGTAGTAGTCGACCGACATATGGGCGAGCTCCGCCACCTCTTCGCGGCGCAGCCCCGGCGTACGGCGGACGGTGCCCGTCGCCATCAGGCCGACCTCGTACGGACGCAAGCCCGCCCGGCGGTCCCGCAGGAAGCGGGCCAGCTCCTGCCGCGCCATGCCACCTCCTGCCGCTTGCCTGGTACAGACTGTCCCTGGCAGGGCACCCACAACCAGGGAACCGTAGTTGCCATGAACGATCGCACAGCTCTGGTCACCGGTGCCAACAAAGGCATCGGCAAGCACATCGCCCGGCTGCTCGCGGCCGAGGGCCTCACCGTGTACGTGGGTGCCCGCGACCCGGGGCGCGGACAGCGGGCCGTCGAGGAGATCGGTGTCGGTGCCCGGCTGCTGGTCCTCGACGTGACGGACCCGGACGGCATCGCACAGGCCGCGGCTCAGGTGGACCGCCTGGACGTGCTGGTCAACAACGCCGGCGTGTCACCGTCACTCACCCCGCCCGCCGACACTCGCGTCGAGGAATACCGGCGCACCTACGAGACCAACGTGTTCGGGGTGGTGGCGGTGACCAATGCCTTCCTGCCCGCCCTGCGCCAGTCCCCGCACCCGCGCATCGTCAACGTCTCCAGCGGCACCGCGTCGCTGACCTGGAGCACAAACCCCAACCCCCAGTTCACCCCGGGCAGCGGTGGCGCCGCCGCCTACCGGTCGTCCAAGGCCGCCCTCAACGCCCTCACCGTCTTCTACGCCCAGACCCTGGCCGAGGGCGGCTTCAAGGTCAACGCACTCGCCCCCGGCCTGCGGGCCACCGATCTCAACCCCCGGGCCGCCGCAGCCGGCGGCGACCCGGCCGAGGCAGCGCAGGGTGCCGTCCGCCTGGCCCTGCTGCCGGACGACGGCCCCACGGGAGGCTTCTTCTCCTGGGACGGGACGCCCGTGCCGTGGTGAGCGGCTGACATCCGGAAGCACTCGGTGGGGCGCCTTCGCAGCGCGCGGAGCCACCATCGACCAGGTGAAGGGCGCTGTGGACTCCGCGCGGTCGGACACCAGCGCTCACGGCCGTCGTCGTCCACGAGCACAAGCGGCTCGGCCGCGGCATCGAACTCACCATGCTCGCCGAAGAGTTCAAGGCCATCGACGTCGGCCTGGAGTTCCTCGCCGGAGAACTGAAGGGCTCGCACGCCCCTTCCGGGATCGTGTTCACCGTGCTCGCGGCCATGTCCGGCACGGAGCGCGAGTACATCCGCGACCACGCCCTCGAAGGCCACGAGTCCGCCCGCAAGCGCGGCAAGACCATCGGCGGCGCCGGCGTCACCGACGAGGACATGCTGTCCATGGCCCTCCACCTACGCGACCTGGAGATGAGCTGCGCGACATCGCCAAGCGACTCGTCATCACCACCGGCACGAAGAAAGGCCAACACCCCTCACCCGCCACCGTCATGCGGATGCTGCACGAACACGACGAACAGGCCGCCACAGCAGCAAGCCCGTACCCGGGCTGGTTTGCGGCTGGTGTCTGGGCTGGGATTCCGAGGCCGTCTCGGAGGGCACCAGCCGCCACCGCCCTACCCCGCGCTGCGCGTGGACAGCCGCTGTGTGATCCGGTCGAACAGCTCCGTCAGCGGCTCGTTGATGTTCCGGCCGAACTCGGTCAGGCCGTAGGTGACCTGGGGCGGCGTCGTCGGCTCGACCTCCCGCCAGACCAGGCCGTCCTGGACGAGCGCGCGCAGGGTCTGGGCGAGCATCTTCTCGCTGATGCCCTGGATGCTCTCGCGCAGCTCATAGAACCGGAGGCTGTTGCTTCGCAAGGAGATCAGCACCCAGATGCCCCATCTGCTGGTCACGTGGTCGACCATGTCCCGCGCAGGGCAGTCGGTGTGAAACACGTCATACCGCTCCCCCACCTCGACTCGTCCACGCTGCACGCCTTCCACCATGCCATGAGCTTACCTAAAGGTACGTCCTTACCAAGAGTTAGTCCCCGCTCCTAGCGTGAAGGCCACAGGGGACATCCGACAAGGAGCTGATCATGATCGTGGTAACCGGGGCCACCGGGAACATCGGGCGGCCGTTGACGCGGGCGCTGGCCGAGGCGGGCGAGCAGGTGACGGCGGTGTCACGGCACGCGGCGGCGGTGCCGGACGGCGTCCGCCACGTGGTGGGCGACCTGGCCGAGCCGGCCGGCCTCAAGCCCGCGCTGGCCGGTGCGAAGTCGCTGTTCCTGCTGCTGTCCGGCGACCTGCACGCCGCTGGAGCCAACCCTGCCGACATCATCGGCGAAGCCGCGTCCTGCGGGGTCCGCCGCGTCGTGCTGCTCTCCACCCTGGGCGTGGTGACCAGGCCCTTCGGCACAACGCGCATCGCGATGCGCGCGCTGGAGGACACCCTGCGGCAGTCCGGCCTGGAGTGGGCCATCCTGCGGCCGGGCGGCTTCGCCTCCAACGCCCTGTGGTGGGCCGAGTCCGTCCGTGCACAGCAGGTTGTCGCCGCGCCCTTCGGCGACGTCGGGGTGCCGATCATCGACCCGGCGGACATCGCCGCGGTCGCGACGGCCTGCCTTCTGGACGACCGGCACACCGGGAGGGCGTACGAGCTGACCGGCCCGGAGGTGATCACTCCGCGCCAGCAGGCGGCGGCCATCGCCGCCGCACTTGGCTCGCCCGTGAGGTTTCACGAGCTCACCCGCGACGAGGCCAAGGCCGCAATGACCCAGAGCATGCCGGCGGAGCTCGCCGACGACACGCTGGACATCCTCGGTTCCCCGAGCCCGGCCGAGTTGCGCGTCAGCCCGGACGTCCAGCAGGTCCTGGGCCGCGCCCCGCGCCCCTTCGCCGACTGGGCCACCCGCAATGTCGCCGCGTTCCGCTGAGACTGGTCAGCGCCACCGGAACCGCTCATCTCGCTCGGCGGTCCACCGCTGACAGTCGAGGAAGCCGACCCGAACTGGACGCTGACGTGGCGCTCTGTCGGGCCGGGAATCGACGCCACAGCCGCAGTGAATCGCCGTGCCGCCAACCCTGTTCGCCCGTCGAGCCTGGGGACATTCCGGTCACCCCGGTCCTGTCGCCAAGCGATCGAATGACGACAGGCGCGGCGCACGTCCAATGACCCCAGGGGTTCCGGGGCCTGACGACGGCTCGGATCCAATGAGAGCCGATGATGGTTGACGACAGGGTTAGTACTCCAGTTGCAGTTCGCTATCGCCGCTGGTCAGGGGCCTGCTCCGAGTGTAGTTGGCTGACTGGCCGTCCGTCATTTGGCGGCAGTTCGTGACCGGCGATGCGTGATCACTGTTGTTCTGATCACGCAAGATGATGTGCGCCTTGACGTGTGGGCCGGGGAGCTTGAGGAGGTGCCGCTGCGGGTCGGTCACCGGTTCGGCCGGGCTGATCTGCGGCGGCGCATGCGGGACTACGGACTACGTGCGGGCTCTGCTCGGGCCGGTGGGGCGAAAAGCAGCTGGCAACTCGCCGAGCATGCCGGTCACAGCGGACCTCACGGGCTCCAGAACCTCCTCAACCGGGCCCGGTGGGATGCTGATGAGGTCCGTGACGACGTGCAGGCATACGTCGCGGAACCGCTTGACGAGGAGAGCGGTGTTCTCGTCATCGACGAGACGGGCTTTCTCAAGAAGGGCGACACCTCGGCCGGTGTCCAGCGGCAGTACTCGGGCACGGCGGGTCGTACCGAGAACTGCCAGGTCGCGGTGTTCGCCGCCTACACCTGGTCGAAGGTCAGGACTCTGGTGGACAGGGAGCTGTACCTGCCCAAGTCCTGGATATCCGACCGTGAACGGTGCCGGGCGGCGAGGGTGCCTGGCGGCCGTGGTTTCGCGACCAAGACCGAGCCGGCCCGCATTCTGGTCACCCGGGCCCTGTCCTCGCCGCTACCGGTCTCCTGGGTGACCGGGGGCGCGCTCTACGGCCAGGACTGGCACTTCCGCCGCATGATCGAGGAGGCCGGCCTCGGATACGTCGTCGCCGTCCCGAAGTCACGGCAGGTCAAGTCCCTCGCCGGGTGCTGGCGCATCGACCAGCTCATCGGCGATGCCCCTGACGACGCCTGGGAACGGCTCTCGTGTGGTGACGGTGCCAAGGGCCCGCGCGTCCATGACTGGGCGGCTGCCCAGCTGCCGGCCGTCCCGTTCTTCGACGGTGACGAGCCCTCCCACCGCCGGTGGGTGATGGGCACGCCGCAGCATCTCCCGACCGGATGAGATCGCCTTCTACCTGGCCCACGCTCCCAGCAGCACTACTGTTGACCAGCTGGTCAAGGTCGCCGGCAGCCGCTGGGCCATCGAGTCGTGCTTCCAGAGTGCGAAGAACCAGTGCGGCCTGGACGAGTACGAAGTCCGCCGCTACACGGACTGGTACTGGCACATCACCCTGGCCATGCTCACTCACGCCTTCCTCGCCGCCATGACCGCCCAGGACGGAAGCGAAAGGGGCCGCAGAAACGGATCACCCCTCGCCCCGCTCAGCCTGGCAGAAATCCGCGGGCTCCTGGCAGCTCGGCGCTCCGGGACGGCCCACCACCAGCGTCGCCACGTCGACCGGGCACCGAGGTGGTCCTGCTGGCGCCGCCGACACCAGGCCGCCGCCATGCGCTGCTACTACAAGTCCCGCATCGCCGGTCACGAACTCCCGCCACATGACGGCCAGTCAGCCAACTACACTCAGAAACAGGCTCCCGACCAGAGGCGATAGCGAACTGCAACTGGAGTATCAGTCCAGCCGCAACCCAGTGACATCGGGATCCAGCAAGCCGTCGGCATCCGTTTGCTCAGGATCGGTTAGTCGTCTTTTCAAGTATGCCGAGTATGCGCTGACCTTGTCGGCTGTGTGCCCACCGCTGCCGATCGGTGGGTTCGGGCTCACGTTCAGGACACACCATTGCCCGGTCGTCCAATGCCGGACGAGGTGGACTCCGGCGATGTCGTAGCCCAATGACATCGCAGCTTGCACAGCCGTCCCCTGCGCCGCCGGATCCAGCCTTTGCAGGTCGACGACAGTGGCGTCGTCCCAGCCTGATTTCGCCAGCAGATCGCCGCCACCACCGCTGCGATACTGCACCGCAAACGCGACGTGACCTCCCAACACGAGCAGGAAATACGAACCATCAGGCGGCACGAGTTCCTGAGCGAGGAACCCGCGTGTGCGGTCGGCACCCCGGAGTTTTTCGATAAACGCCGCTTCGCTACTGACGAGGCTCGTCCTGCCACCTCTGCCGCCCGTGACAGCTTTCAACACGAACGGCAGATCAAGCTGCGCGGCCAGATCGTGATAGGCGCCCAGGAGCAATCGCGGCGGTAGGTAGACCGTAGAGGGTATGGACAGTCCTCGGTTGCCCAGCCGGACGTACTTGAACAACCTGGTCGGCGCGCCGATTCCTGCGACATTCACGGCGCGGACACCTCTGGCGGCGAGGTAGTCCGCGACCGCATTCAACAGGGTCGCGGTGGGGCGTTGGAAGGCCAGGACCTGCACGAGACCGAAGTCGGCCAGATCCCGCCCGTTCACCGTCTCGCGGACCCGGACTCCCCCCGGTCTGATGTCGATGGCAAGTTCCTCGATACTACGGAAAACGACCTCAACGCCCGTGGCGAGCAGCTCACTTGCAAGGTCGAAATGCTGGCCAAGCCCTTCTCCGTTGAGCACCAGCACGGGC
The DNA here is from genome assembly GCF_017676365.1 of Streptomyces oryzae. Lineage (GTDB taxonomy): Bacteria > Actinomycetota > Actinomycetes > Streptomycetales > Streptomycetaceae > Streptomyces > Streptomyces oryzae. Next base: position 25,074 of record NZ_JADKMA010000003.1, on the reverse strand, counting down.
TTCGATGCCATCCTGGCCATCGACTACTGCCCGCCCTTCTGCCGGTACCCCTCAACCTTTTTCCTGATGGCCTCGTCTATCAGGGCGGGGTCCACTAATTCATCTTTTTGGAATCCGAGTTCGACAAGCGTCAGATCATCAAACTCATCGAGGACTTCGTCGATGGCATCGACCACGTCCGCAGCTTTCGACGACGCTTCCGCAGCGGAATCCGCGGAAGCACTCCGCTGCTCCGGGTCGGAGGGTGCCACATCCTCTTCTTGGTCGGTTTCCGGGCGAGTTTTGCGTTCCTGCTTGCTGGACAAATTTCCCGTCCTTGTATCTGCGATGCGAAGGGGGGCGCCATGTCTGCACCTACCTGACCAACGCCTTAAGGGTCGTGCTCAGCACGACGAACCGTCGAGGGCCTGCTCTCCGACTTTACTTTAGGCACCCACAAATCTCGTTCACTCTATCGCTGAACCAGGGTCTGAAATGAGACCGATTGCCTGTCAATTGATGCCCGCTTCTTGTGAGTTTTAGGGCTCAGGATCCGCGTCGAGCCGCAGCAGGCCGGGGAACGACGCCGTCGTCAGGTGCGGCGAGCGCGCGACGCCGACGGTGCGGCCGGCTTGCGGGCCGCGCTGCCCATGAGGCACCCGCTACTCCGTGTCCGGTTGTCCGCGCAGGTGGCGGGCGAGGAAGCGGTCAGCGGCGCGGTATACGTCGATGTTGTTGTCCGGATTCACGAAGCCGCGACCTTGGTCGTCCTTGACGAGGTATTCGACTTCGACGCCGCGGGTGCGGAGCGCGTCGATGATCTGGTCGGATTCTGCTTTGACGACGCGGACGTCGCTGGCGCCCTGGACCACCATCAGCGGGGTGCGGATCTCATCCACCCGGCTGATCGGCGAGCGGGCCCGCAGCTCCACCTCCTGCTCCGGATCGTCCGGATTGCCGACGTAGAGGTACCTGTTGTTGACCAGGTCGGGCCGCGCGAACTCCGGCACTGTCTCAAGGAAGGTGACGAGGTTGGAGATGCCGCAGACATCGATCGCCGCAGCGAAGACATCAGGCGTGAAGGTGATGCCGACCAGGGCGGCGTGACCGCTGTAGGAGCCGCCGAAGATGGCGACGCGGTCCCGGTCCGCGTATCCCTCCTTGACGGCCCAGTCGACGGCGTCGATGAGATCGTCGTGCATCGCCCCCGCCAGCCGGCCGATACCGGCTTTGAGGAACGCCTTGCCGTAGCCCATCGAGCCGCGGAAGTTGACCTGGAGCACCGCGTAGCCGCGGTTGGCCAGCAGCTGCACGACGGGGTGGTAGCCCCAGCTGTCCCGGGCCCACGGACCCCCGTGAACCAGCAGCACCAACGGCAGCCCGCTCGGCTCGACCCCCACAGGCAGCGTCAGATACGAGGGCAGGCCCAGCCCGTCGCGGGCGGGGAACGTGACCGGCGCCATGGGGGCGAGAACCTCGGGGTCCAGGTGCGGAAAGGGCCGGAACAGCAGCCGGCTCTCCCCCGTTAAGTGGTCGTAGTAATAGGTGACGTCGGGGTCACGGTCATGAGTGAAACTGACCACCCAGCGCTGACCGCTCACATCGGACGAGACAGCGGCCAAGTCGCCCTCGCACAGCGCCTCCAGATTCTCCAGCACCGCGGCGAAATGCGGATCCAGCGCCTGGATCACCTGCCGCTCACCGCGATAGCGCACCCCGATCGGCTCTCCGGTACGCCGGTCACAGATGAGCGGCGACGGCAGCGTGGGGAAGACCATGGAACGCGTGTCCATGTCGAGGGTGGGGTGGCTGTCGATCTCGGTCTCCTCCCCGGTGGCCAGATCGAGCCGGACCAGCCGGGTCAGATCACTGTCGCGGTTGGAGCCGAGCCACACACCAGTACCGTCCGAAGTGAGCTGGAACGGGCTGATACCCAACGGGTAGTCGGAGCCGTCGAACGTAGTGACCTCGCACGATGCATCTGTCCCGGTATCCCACCGCGCCAACTCGATGTCACCGTCGGCCTTCCACGTCTGGGAGTACACGGCGCCATCAGGCGCCCGCATCCAGCCTGCGGTCTGGCCGGGGTTCTGCGCCAGCATCGTCAGCTCACCAGTGGCGATATCGAGCTCATGGAGGTCGAACTCAGCGGGGTTCCTGCTGTTCAGATGGACAAGCGCCTTGCCAGGACGGGAGGCAGCCGCCTCGAAACCCGCCACCGTGGCCCTGGGAAAGGGGGTGAGATCGACTGCCTCGGCATCGGGGTCCTCCAGATCGACCCGGTAGATGTGCCAGTTCTCCTCGCCGTCGCTGTCCTGCTCGTAGAGCAACCAACGCGGATCGTCCGACCAGTGATAGACGTGCACACCCCGGTGGTCATCCGCAGTGACACAGCGCGCCTCCCCCACATCCGGCCGATCCGAATCGACACTCTCCACCCATATGTTGAGCCGCTCCCGCCACGGTGCCAGGTAGGCGATCCTGGCACCGTCGGGCGAGATCGATGCGCCGACGCGGACGGGCGCGCCGAAGAACTCCTCGACGGCGATATGCGGGATCTCGCGCGGGATGGCGGGCATACGGCAGCTCCTCTGATCTGCTCCAGTTGGGGCGGTGTGCTGCGGGGTTGACGCCTCGGGTGACGTGGTCGGCAGCGCAGGCGGCGACTCCGCCGACGGCCGTGCGGATCGTGTCGGCTCAGACGCCGTGAGCGGAGAGGTCTTCGCGTGCAAACTCCTGGGAGCCGGCGTCGGCGAAAACGGTGACGCCGAGGCACTTCGTCCAGCACTCGCTGCGGCGGGTTTCCGTACCTCCAGACCGCCGGGCACTCAAGAGGTCGCCCGAGATCGACGGGCGACGTCTCGTCACACCTGCCCTGTCTTCAAGCGACAATACGTCGCTAAGTGACAGGAACGCAATCGTGTACCCGGAAGTGCTCCGCTCCGGAAGGGGCCGGGGGTCGTGCTTCCCAAGCACGAAGGACAAGTGCGGCCCGGACCAGTGCGCGGTCACCGCACCACGGGCAGGCACCGGCACATCCCCTGGCCCCGCTCGCTGCACTTGGAAACAGCACCCCGACCAGCAGCAACAGCCGACTACGACTGGGGGACGAACTTGCCGGTGGAGGAGTGTCGTTCTACGGGGTGACGGGGTCTCCCACCGCGCCTCCGGTGGCGTTGCGGACAGCGTGGGCGACTCGTTCGGGAGCGTCGGCGAATGTGCGGGGATCGGCGCCCACCAGAAGGGCGGCACCTATGTCCTCATTGATGACACGCAAAGCAGCCGAGGCCGCCGCAGCGTGCAGGCGCACCTGGAGGTCGCCGGCCGGAAGCTGGAGCCGCACCGCAAAGATCTCCGCCATCTCGCGCTCCACCTGGTCACAGGCCATCAGCCAGGCAGTGCGCACGCACGGCTCCGTATCCGCCAGCCTGATCATCCTCATCGCCAGCGCGTCGTCGGCACGCTCGACATCGCCGGCTTCACGGGCATACCTCATGGACTCCGCAGACAGATGCTCCTCAAGAGAACGCTCCGCAGGCCAGCTGCGCAGCATGGACATCTCCCACTCCACACCCTGCATCACGATGGGCTCGGCACAGCTCTCCTTGCTGCGGAAGTGACGCCAGATCGTACGCGTCGACAACCCCACAGCCTCGGCGATCTGGTCACCGGTGGTCGCCTCCACACCCTGCTCCCAGAACAGCCGGGCAGCCTCCCGCGAGATCTCCAGCCGCAACCGATGCCGCCGCTGCTCACTCATCCCGCTGCGCTTGGTCGATGCCACCCCAGCCCTCTCCCGCTCCGTATACACCCCTGCCCACCCGGTGCCAGAATGACAGTAAGTGACTCCCGATGCCAGCTCAAACAGCATCTGTGAGCGCGGCCGGATAGCTCATGGAGTGGGGCGCGTAGTCGTTACCGCGGTCGAGCCTCTTGCCTGGAAGGCGCCTGCCTCTTCACTCCATGTGTCCGGTCGTGAGGTTCGACGAGCCGAACCGATCAGCTGGCACGTGCGGATCTTGAGGTTCAACGGCGGGTTCTCAACAGCACGATCGGGCTCAGTTCCCCGGTTTCCGGACTGCGGAACCGGTACTCACTGGGGGCGGGTTCCCGAAGTCGGTGTCCTCGCGGGGAGTTGTCCACCTCGGCGGGGGCAACTTGCACTGCCTGTCACTTAGTGACATAGTCACTAAGTGACAGGCGTCGTCGGCTCATGATCTTCGGCAACTCCACTGGAAGATGCCAGGCGCCCACGCCTGAAGCCCCGATTCCGTGGGGCACCGCATCCGACACCCATGGGGGACCTCATGAAAGCCATTGGCAGCGCCGTCCGTGCCGTCCGGCTCGTGGCTGTCGCTGCCGCCGCTGCGGTTTCGCGGGCGGCCTGCCAGCGCGACGGCGGCATGGACCGCGACGCCGGATCCTCGTCCTCCGCCGGGGCGTCGAAGGACTCCGGGGGAACGAATCGGGCCCGGCCGACTCCGACTCCGGCTCCACGGGCAACGGCGGTGCGCAGGGCAACAAGGAAAGCGGCAACGGGGCGGACAAGCCGACAGGGGGCGGGACCTCTGGCGCGAAGGGCGCCGCGTGCACTGTCGGCAAGGTCCCCGTCAGTCTCCAGGAGACCGGTGGCAGTGCCCCGGTCATTCCGCTGAAGGCCACCAACAGCGGCAGCACGCACTGCGACCAGTACGGCTACCCGGACGCCCAGTTCCCTATACCGGTCGGCGGCGGCAAGGTCACCGCCCCCAGCCGCGTCGACCTCACCCTCATCGACAACTCGACCGCCACCTGCTGGAACGACACCACCGAGCAGGTACTCCAGTAAACCCGCATCCCACCCCGCAAGGGGTGCCTCCCACCCGACCGGGAGACGCCTCTGCGGGGTGCACGGGCCTTCACCGTCGTCAAGACGGGCCGTGGGGCCGCCTGCTCCCGAACCGTGGACATCGTCCCGTTCTGGAGGGGACGGGCGGGGCCTGCCGAAGCCTCGTCCAACTGCTACCGCGAGTCGCGATGGGACGCGACCAAAAAATAGGGACATAGGGGGAACAATGCACATCTCGTTTCTGATCTTCAGCGCGTACGGGATGGGTGGCACGGTCCGTACCACCTTCAATCTGGCGCAAGCGCTCGCCGAGCAGCACGAGGTGGAGGTCGTATCCGTCTTCCGGTACCGGGACAAGCCGTTCTTCGAGCCGGGCAACGGCGTCCGGGTCAGGTCGCTGGTGGACATGCGTCGGCGCAGTCCGACGTATGACGGCGCCGATCCCGAACACGCACAGCCTGCCCGGGTCTTCCCCAGCGCCGATGGCCAGTACGCCCGGCACAGCGCGCTGACCGACCGGCGGATCGGTGCATACCTGGCCGGCACGGAGGCCGACGTGGTCCTCGGCACCCGGCCCGGCCTCAATGTGCATGTAGCCCGGCAGACGCGCCGCGGCCCGGTGCGTGTGGGACAAGAACACCTCACCCTGGCCACGCATTCGGCGCGGATGAAGCTTCTGCTCAGCCGTGTCTATCCGCGACTGGACGCGGTCACCACGGTGACCGAGGCGGACGCCCGGGACTACCGCAAGACCTTGCGGCTGCCGGGCGTACGCATCGAGGGGCTGCCCAACAGCGTGCCCAAACCGCAGGTCACGCCCTCCGACGGCAGCGGCAAATGGGTCGTGGCCGCGGGCCGGCTCGCCCCGGCCAAGCGGTACGACGTGCTCATCCGCGCCTTCGCCGACGTCGTGCGCGAGCGCCCGGACTGGGGGCTGCGCATCTACGGGCACGGCCGCGAGCGAGGCAAGCTGAGAAATCTCATCGATGAACTCGGCCTCTACAACCACGTCTTCCTGATGGGCTCGGCGCATCCCATCGAGGCCGAATGGGTCAAGGGATCGATCTGCGCCGTCACTTCGAGCCTGGAGTCGTTCGGGATGACGATTGTCGAGGCGATGCGGTGCGGTCTTCCCGTGGTGGCCACCGACTGCCCGCACGGGCCAGGCGAGATCATCCGCAACGGCCAGGACGGACTCCTGGCCCCCACCGGCGATGTGAGCGCGATATCCGGCGCACTGCTGCGCCTGATCAACGACGACCAGCTGCGTGTGGAGATGGGCAGGGCCGCACTGACCGCGTCGGCACGGTTCGACCCCGCGGATGTGGCCGCCCGATATGAGGACCTGCTGACCTCGCTGGCCGGCCGCCCCGCCGGCGCACTGCGCCGAGCACGCGGCACCCTCCTCGGCGGGGCCTACGCGGCCCGCGAGACCGTACGCCTGGGTGTGGGGCACGCTCTGGAAGGAGCACGGGCATGATTCACCCGTCCCTCGACACAGCAGCGGCATCCACGCCAGACGTCAGTTCACCCCCCGGCCGCAAGCTCCAACGCCCGCGCGCCGACTGCACAGCCCACAGCGACGGAAGCCTGACCTTCGACGTGCGGCTCTCCGACGAAACCGGCAAGAAAGCCGCAGCTCCCGAGGCGGACGAGCACGCCGCCGTCCTCCTGCGCCTGCGCCACCATCACGGCCCCGATGCCTCCCTCAGCCTGCCGCTCGCCCGTGCGGCAACGGACGGCGGGCTGCGCGCCACGCTGCCCGCCACCACATGGCTGCGCGAGGGACGCTGGGACGTCTACCTCGCCCGCACCGGCGAACCACCACAACGACTGCTGCCCGGAATACCAGACCTGCGCTCCCTCGTCGGCGGCGCACTCTTCGACGCACACGCATGGCTCGGCGTCCGGATCCCCTACACCACCAAATACGGCAACCTCACCATCCGTACCTGGGTGCGGCGACCGCATGCCGAAGCCGGCACATTGCGCATCGACGACGCCACCATCGCGCTGCACGGCACGCTCTACGGCGCGCAGCTCTCCCCCACCGCCTGCCTGGAAGCACACCCCCGCGACCCGGCAGCCCCGACAGTGCGCGTACCGGTGCGCCCGGACCAGGAGGAACACCCCGGAAGGGAAACCGCACCGCAGCACACCCCCGGCCCACAGCACCCCCAGCGCGGATTCGCTGCCGTACTGCCCTTCAACTCCCTGCTGCCCGGGCGCCAGGTGTGGGACCTGTGGCTGCGGCCTTCCGACTCCGAGGACCCGGTCCGCCTCGCACGGATCCTGGACGACATCCCGGACAAGAAGCACGTCTTCAGCTACCCATCGCGGCACGTGGCGAGCCCCGACGGCACCGCCCACGCGGTGCGGCCGTACTACACGGTCAACAACAACCTCGCGGTTCGTGTGCGTTACGAGGCCTCGGTGAAGGAGGAGTAGTGGCCATTTTCAGCCCATCCGCTCGCCACCGCCGATGACCCGCCAGCCGACCGTCACGCCGCCGGCTGCTGGGGGTGACGGGTGCGGCTCTCCTCTGGGATGACTTTCTCTCCATGAGCCCGTGGTTCGAAGGCGAGGGCCGCACCGCTGGTCTGGACCCGCCGGAGCTCGCCGCAGCACGCACCGTGCTGGCAGTGCGCTCTCCTGCGACGCGGGCGCCCTGTCACCGTGGGAGAACGCCTCGACGCCGTCTGGGGGCCAACGGCCAACCCCCGTCTGCGGCCGTATCCGTGCTGCGTCGCCGAAGCGAAGAAACAGTGCGCCGCGGGCGAACTGGCGGCAGCTGCGGCGCTGCTGCGTTCCGCACTCGACGGGTGAGAGGGGATACCGCTGGCCGGGCTCTGCGGCCCGCTGGCCGAGGTTGAGCGCGCCCGACCGGCCGAAGTGCGCGGCGTCCCCCTGGAGGCGCCGCGCGGTGGGCCGATGTCTCAGAGCGCGGCGCGGGCGTCGCCGATCGCCTTGTCCAGAATGGTCAAGCCGAGCGAGAGCTCGTCCCGCGTGGCGGTCAGCGGCGGTGCCATCCGCAGGACCGAGCCTGTGTGCGGCGGTTGGACGACGTTCATATGCAGGCCGAGTTCGAGGGAGCGCCGGGTGACCCGCGCGCCCAACTCGCTCGAACTTTGCTTCGACTCGCGGTCGACGACGAGTTCGAGTCCGGCCAGCAGACCCCGGCTGCGGATGTCCCCGACGACCTCGTGCTGGCCGGCAATGTTCTCCAGGCCGTCGCGGAGGAACGCGCCGAGCGACTGCGCGCGCTCGTCGAGCTTGTCGCGGACCAGGACGTCGAGGACGGTGTTGCCGACCGCGGCCACCAGCGGATCGGCGATGTGCGTGGTGAAGAGCAGGAACCCGCGCTCCTGCGCCGACTGTTCGATCTCGGCGCTGGTGACCACCGCCGCGAGGGGCAGCCCCGCACCCAGCGTCTTGGACAGCGTGAGGATGTCGGGGACGACACCGTCACGCTCGAACGCGTACCAGGTCCCGGTACGGCACAGCCCCGTGTGGGCCTCGTCCAGGATCAACAGCATGCCGCGCTCCCGGCACTTGGCCTGCAGCGCGGCGAAGTAGCCGGCCGGGGGCTCGATGATGCCGCCCGAGCTGAGGATCGGCTCGACAAGGCACGCGGCCAGGCTGCCGGCCGACTGCGCGTCGATCAGCTCGAAGGCACAGTCCAGCTGGCGCTGCCAGTCCAGCGAGCCGTCGGCTGCGGTGACATCGGGCCGGTAAGCGTCCGGCACCGGGAGGGCGAAGTTCCCGGGCGCACCCGGGCGATAGCCCTTGCGGCCCGCACCGTAAGTGGCGGACGCCGCAGCCTGCGTCATGCCGTGCCAGGACCCGGCGAACGAGACGACCTCGTCTCTGCCGGTGACGAGCTTCGCCATCTGGATCGCCGCTTCGTTCGACTCCGCGCCGGTCGTCAACAGCAGTACCTTCTCCAGTGGCGCCGGCAGCGTACCGGCCAGCCGTCTGGCGAGGTCGACCACCGGGCGGCTGAGCATGCCGCTGAAGAGGTGGTCGAGGGTGGCGACCTGCCGCTGGACCGTCTCGACGATCTCCGGGTGAGAGTGGCCGAGGATCGCGCTCATCTGGCCGGAGGTGAAGTCGAGGATCTTCCGGCCGTCGGCGGCGAACAGGAAACTTCCCGCGGCGCGGTTGATGATCTCGGGGGTGAACTCGGCGCCGTGGCACGCGAGGTGCTTGTCGGCGTCGGCCCAGAAGGTTTCGGTGGCCAGCGCGAAAGCGGTGGTCGAAGCAGCCATGTCCTCGACGGTAAGTCGCCTCCGAGCGACGCGTCCATCTCACAAATCCGGCTTTCCTGTTCGGTAAAACCGCACAACAATGGGAGTATTGAACCCCTGGAGGCCGCGGTCGCTGAGCCGGTTGGACACCGCTGGGCACCGTTCGCGCAGCCGCACAATCCACGAACCCGAGCCCGTCCAGCGTAGTCCCAGCAGCTCGCCGTCCTTGAGACCGAGACGTGCACACAGCCGCTGGAGCGTACGGGACGCCGGGTGCGGCTGCGTTGTGCCGGTGCAGCAATTGCTTGCCGGCTGTTCAGCACGCCGGAGGCCGGGGCTGTCGGTCACGCCGCTGCCCGGCCTGGCGGTCGACCACCGTTACCGCGTCGCCACCAGGGAACTCGCAACTCCTGTGACGCGCAACTCCGGTGACGCGCACGATCACGGCAGCGCGGAATCTCAGCACCGGTGGTTGCTGGTATGGCGGACCCCGCAGAAGGTCTCAAGGTCGGGTGGGAGGCACCCCTTACGGGGGGCGGTCTGAGAACCTCCACGGACATCACTCTGACGAGCCGGCGGTCAGTAACCACCGCGGCGGGCCGTGGGCACCGCCCTCACTGGGGCGGCATGGGGTTGGCGTGGATGGGGTGGACCAGGACGTCGCTGTAGTGGCCTTTGACCGCCCCCGAGGGCCACCTCAGGGTGATGTGCCGGCTCTCGTGCGGCGGCGTCACCTCGATGTGGGTCGGGTTGGATTCATCGGGCTCGCCACCAGGCGAGGTCTGGTACGAGATGTTGAAGACGCCGTTCTGGCCGGGCTTCAGGTTGGCGATACGGGGCTGATTGTCGTCGCGCGAGATGGGGTTCGAGGTGTTGTCGGCGTCCTTCAGCATGACGCCCGGGAAGCCGGTCACCGAGCAGGCGGTCGAGCCCTTGTTCGTCATGGTGACGATGACATTGCCGCGCTCCTCGTGCTTGACGTCCCTGGCGCTCATGTCCAGGTCCGCCACCTTGCAGAACCTGGCCTGCTCCGTGCCCTCGCCCGAGCCGTTCCCTGAACCGGCGCCGGCTTCGGTGGCGCCGTCGCCGGAGCCCTGCTGCTTGGCGCCCCTGGCCTCCGTGCCGCCCGACGACGCGCCGTCGTCCGAGGAGCCGCCGCCCGACGATGAGCCGCCCTTCGAAGAGTCCGACGAGGGGGACGACGAGGAGGACGACGAACTGCTCTTGGCGGACGAGTCCTTCCCGGAGTCGTCAGCGCCGCAGGCGCTGAGCGAGAGACCCGCGGTGAGGGCCAGGGCGGCGAGGGTGAGCTTCTGAGCGCGCAACTTTCTTCCTTTGCGGTCGGTGCCGTCTGCCCGGCACGCGTGGGCGTTACTGACCACTTCGATCCGCTCGGCCCACGGAATGTTCACGCCCGACCGCCCGTCTTACATGCCTGTTACACGATCAGGGGTAGGAACGCTGACACCGCGCGGTGCGCACCGCCCGAGCCCAACGGCGCACCCCGTCCTCGCACCGCCCTGGAAAATGGTGCCCGAGAGCCATTCAGAGCGCTGCACCGATGCGCGCTGCCGCGCGCGGACCGCCGATTTCCGTAGCCCGGATCGTGGATCACCACAGCCACCGACCGCTGGGACGGATCCGTAACCGACTGGCCATTGCGCCGCGGAGTTTTCGCCGACCGCTCCACCCCGGCCCACCGGCGAGGAAACCCGCCTGTCCTGCACGTCTTGGTCCACACAGCCAGTGGCCACAAACTCCCGATCCGGCGTTTCGCGGCTCCAGATTCACGGCTGGAGTGCTGCGGCTGCCTCGAACGCTACGGATCCGGAAGCAACACCGCGGGGTGCAAGCAGCATGGGCCGACACGGCGCACTTCAGGCAGTGACCGCGTCTCCTATGTCACCTCCCGTGGCATTACGTACAGCCTGCGCTAAACGTTGGGGAACGTCGACCAACCCCTGGGGATCGGCACCACTCAGTGCAGCGGCGCCGATTTCTTCCTTGACGACCCGAAAAGCGGCCGAAGCAGCCGCCCCACGCACCCGCACCTCGAAATCGCTGATCGGACGGGCCAGCCGCTTCGCGACGATGCCGATCATTTCGCGTTCGACTTCATCGCAGGCCATGAGCCAAGCTGTGCGGATTGACGGCTCGTTATCGGCCAGTCGAATCATCTTCGTCGCGAGCACAGTGTCGGCGTGTTCCGTGGAATCGGTGTCGTGAACGTACTTGGCGACCTCCACGGCGAAATGCTCCTCGAGGGAGAGATGCCGTGGCCAGCTGCGCAGCACGACCATCTCCCATTCCACGCCTTTCATCACGACCGGCTCGGCGCAGCTCTCCTTGCTGCGAAAATGACGCCAGATGGTGCGGGTTGACAGACCCACAGCTTGAGCGATCTGGTGGCCGCTGGTCGCGGCTACGCCGCGTTCCCAGAACAGACGCGAGGCCGCTCGTGAGATCTCCAGGCGCAGCCAGTGGCGTCGTTGTCCACTCATCCCACTTGCATGGCACGCTTGCGCTTCCACCTGGATCACCTCGTCGTGACATGCCGCCATTGTCATTGAATGGCATATTGTCACTTAATGCCAGATCCAATCAAGATCTGTGGTCACTGGGCTCTCGCCGCCCCTTGTCCGACTGACGGCAACAGCGACACCCGTACTCGTGCCTTCCAGCAAGAGATGAGCAGCTGAGTGTGGCCTGCTTCGCCGAGGTCCCCACCGGTCGAAATGGCGCTGGACCGCCTGCGGCCGGAATCTCATCTCCGCAAGGGACACAGCCGGTCGGCGGTCCGTTCTTGGGTTTGTCGATGCGCAGGACGACGCCGTGCCGAGATCGCCCTGCGGGAGCCGGCCGCGTTCCTGCGCACCCGGCGCGAACGGCCGGACCCGCGCGCTCTCGGTCTGCCCTCGCGCCGGCAGGCCCGGCGGGCCCCGGGACTGCGCCGCGAAGAGGTCGCCGAACTGGCCGGGATCAGCGTCGACTACATCGTGCGGCTGGAACAAGGGCGCGGACTGCGGCTCTCAGCGGGCGTGGTGGAGGCCCTGGCCCGGGCACCGCGCCTGGCGCCCGTCGAGCACGCCTGCCTCTTCAACCTGGCCCAGCAGCGCCCCCGCAACGCCGACAAACCCGCCACCACTGCGGCACCGCCGCTGTACGGGCTGGTCACCGACCTGTCACCGCGGCCGACCATTCGGCGAGCACGGCGACGCCCTGGCGTGCTGTGCCGACGGCAATGTCGAAACCGCGATCTGGGCGAGGGAGTCGTGCTGGCACAGGTACACCAGACCGACCAGGGCACGCTGGTGCGGCGGGAGCTTGCAGCGGCGGTCCACCTCTGGGGTTCACATCGGTGAGCCAGGCGTCTTTGGTGCGGCTGGCATTGCTCGAGGTGCACAAGATGCAGGTGATGTTGTCGAGTAGCCGCGAAGGGGCGGTCGAAGGTCTCGGCGTGGCCGAGCGTGCCGAGCGCTTGCCAGCGAGGCTCAGGAGGGCACTGCCTCCAGCACGGAGACCAGGGATGCGGAAGGCGTCACCTTGATGAGCGCCAGACCGGCTCGCTCGAACAGCTTCTCGAACTCCCCCACGTTGCGCTCCCGTCCCCCCGTGAGAGCCAGCATGGTCATGTCCATCAGTGGCGGCAGGCCCGGCTCGCCCACCTCGTCGATGAGGAGCTCCATCACCAGCACGCGCCCACCGGGCTTGAGCGCTTCCCGGCAGTTGCGCAGGATCCGCACGCAGGCGTCGTCGTCCCAGTCGTGCAGGATGAACTTCAGCAGGTGCACATCGCCTGGCGGCACCTCGTCGAAGAAGTCGCCGCCGACGAAATTGAAGCGGTCCGCGACGCCAAGACGGGCCGCGGAGGCGTCTGCTTCGGTACCCACGTGCTCACGGTCGAGCACCGTCCCGGTCAGTGCGGGATGCCGCCGCATGAGCGTCTGGACGAGGGTTCCGCCGGCGCCGCCGACGTCGACGGCGGTCTCGGCGGCCTTGAGGTCGATCACGTCAGCCAGTTGGTGGGCCAGGGCACGTGTCATGACGGTCATGGCGTTGGTGAAGACCTCGGCCTCTCCCGGCCTGGTGGCAAGCCAGTCGAAGATCGGCGCGCCGAGGACGGCCTCCGCCTGGGATGTTCCCGTGCGAATGGAGTCGGCCAGCCGTCCCCACGGCAGCCAGTGCGACTCGGTCCCGCCCCACAGCGCAAGGTCGCGCAGGGAACCCGGCGCATCGGTGCGCAAGTTGTCGAGCACGGGCATACTGGCGAACCGTTCCCCGTCCGCCGATGTGACCAGGCCGAGGGATGCGCAGGCCCGCAGAAAGCGGAACGTCGCGCCGGGATCCAGCGCCTCCGCCTCGGCGACCTCGGCGGCGGTGGCCCCATCCGGGTGCAGATGGTCGGCGATACGCAGCTCGGCTGCCGTCCGTACCACCTGAGTGACTTGGTACCCCATCACCATCTGCAACAGCCGTTGGGTGTCGCCTACTGGCGCCTTGACAGAACCGGCCGCGACCAAGGGGTGATCGAACAATGCCATGTGATGCCTTCTCTCTTTTCGGTTTCGGTGAGACCTCCCGCCGGGCGGTAGCACAGATGAGGTGCTGGAAGGTGCTTCGTCGGGCTTGGCGGTGAGGGGCCGGCGCCCGAGCGCCTCCGGCGCCTGCCGCGCCGGAAGGTGGCACGGGCACGGTCAGCGGGCGATGCCCGCGATCCGGCCTCACGCCCGATCAGCGCCTCGACCTATGGGCGTGCTGTCACTAAATGACTGTGTCACTAAGTGACATCGGAGGCAAGTCCCAGCACCCCAGCGCTCAAGAGCTCTCGCAGTCGCTCGTCACCGAGCCGCTCGACGCCTCGCGTTCGGGTTCCCGGCATGGATCGGGTTGTCCGGTGCGAGACGTGCATCGCCGTCGCGCGGGGTGCCAGGGCCTGGTGGGGTACGGGCCGTTGCTCATCCCGGCATAACGCAGGCCAGGGCCTACGCCGCGTGCAGCGCCAGGGTCGGGGAGAGACGCGCTGCGCGGACCGCCGGGTAGAGGCCCGCGAGCGTGCCGATGACCAGGGTGGCGCCGAAGCCGCCCGCGACCGACCACAGCGGGACGACCCAGGGCAGGCCGTCGACGTGTGCGAACACCCCTGTCGCCGCCGCCCCCAGCACGACGCCGACCGCGCCGCCGAGCCCGGACAGCAGCAGTGACTCCGTGACGAACTGGATGCGGATCTGCCCGCATGCCGCGCCCAGTGAGCGCCGCAGCCCGATCTCGTACCGCCTCTCCAGCACCGAGATGATCATGGTGTTGGCGACGCCGACCCCGCCCACCAGGAGCGCAATGCCGCCGAGCCCCAGCAGCAGGCTGTTGAAAGCCCCCTCCGACGCCGCCTTCGCCTGGAGCTTCGCGGACGGATCGGTGACCTTGACGTCCTGCGGGTTCTCCGGGTCGATCGTGGGCGCGAGCAGACCGCGTACGTCGCTCACGGAGTCGTCCGTCGAGCGCTCGTACACCGAGGTCGGGTGGCCGTCGAAGTCGAGCAGCCGTTCGGCGGCGTCCCAGCCGACGAGCGCCGATCGTTCGAGCTCCGGGGCCAGGGGCAGCGGGGCGAGGATGCCGACGACCGTGAAGTACCGGTCACCCAGCCACACCTGTGCTCCCGCCTGGCCGACCCCGAGCCGCTGCGCGGCGACGTCGCCGAGTACGACGGCGGGGTAGCGGCCATTGGCCCCGTTCAGCCAGCGGCCACTGGCGGTCTTCCCCCGTACGACCTTCAGCAGTTCCTGGGACGCGGCCTGGACGGTGATGCCCCCGCTCTCCTCCTCGGGGAGCTTGTCGTTGCGGCGTACGGTCGTATCGACGGTGCCGGTCGCGCCCGCCTCCTCCACTCCGTCGATACGGCCGACCTTGCCGGCTGCGTTCTTCGGCAGCTTGACGTCCTCACCAGCGAACATCGACTCACCAGGCGACGCCACCAGCATGTCGGTGCCGAGCCGGTCGAGGCGCCGCATCAGCTGCTCCTGGCTGGACGCCGATACGCCGACCACCGAGATCATGGTGGCGATGCCGATGGCGATGCCCAGCGCGGAGAGGACGACGCGCAGCGGGCGGCTGCGCAACCCACCCGAGCCGACATGCAGGACGTCACGCGGGCTGAGCCGGGCCGGGCTGAGCTTGCGGCGCGCGGAAGCACGGCGCGCGAACCTGTGACGGGCCATCAGGCGCCCGCCCGGGCGTCGCCCGGCACGCGCTCCCGCACGTCCTCCCGTACGTCCTCGACCACCGCACCGTCCCGCAGCCGGACCCGGCGCGGCAGTCGGTCCGCGACTTCCGTGTCGTGTGTGATGACCGCGATCGTGGCCCCCGCCGCGCCCAGGTCGTGCAGCAGCTCCATGACCGACTCACCGGACGCGGAGTCCAGCGCGCCGGTCGGCTCGTCCGCCAGCAGCAGTTCGGGGTCGCCGACCACAGCGCGTGCGATCGCTACCCGCTGCTTCTGCCCTCCGGACAGCTCGTGCGGCCGGTGCCGTGCACGGTCGGCGAGGCCGACCCGCTCCAGCGCCTCGGCAGCACGCCGCCGCCGTTCGGCGCGCGGCAGTCCCGAGTACAGCAGACCCTCCGCCACGTTGTCCTGCGCGCTGATCCCCGGCACCAGGTGGAACGCCTGGAAGACGAACCCCACATGCCGGGCCCGCAGCGCGGACAGTTCACGGTCGGAGAGCGCCGCCACATCGAACCCGGCGATCTCGACCGACCCGGAGGTGGGCCGGTCCAGCGTGCCGACGATGTGCAGCAGCGTGGACTTCCCCGAGCCCGAAGGACCGACGATGCCCACCAACTCGCCCTGCTCGATGTCGAGATCCACGTCGCGCAGCGCCGTGACGCCGCCCGCGTACTCCTTCGTGACCCCCGTGAGGCCGACGACCCGGGTCATATCTTGGGCACCCCGACCTTCATGCCCTCGCGCAGCCCGCCGCCGCTGACCTCGACCCTGCCCTGGCCGAAGAGGCCTGGTTCGACCCGTACATCACGGGCCTTGCCGTGCTCCACGACCTGCACGCCGAAGCCCCCGCCGTCCATCGCGAGCAGCGCCTCGACGGGTACGGTCAGCACGTCCTTCCGGGACTGCCCCTTCAGTTCCACCGTCACGGGCGCCTGGTCCAGTGCTTCCACCTGCTCCGGTTCGTCGAGGGAGACGGTGACCATGACCTTGGCCGAGTCGTCCCCGGAGTCGCCGCCTTCCTTCTCGGCCGAGGTGCCGACGGTACGGATCTCGCCCCGCGCCGACTTGCCGTCGGGGAGTTCGACGGTGACCTTGTCGCCCTCCTTGACCGATCCGCTCTCAGCGACGTCGAGCTTCATGGAGACGACGCGCTGGGAACCGGTGGTCGTCAGCACGGGCTGACCGGGTGCAGCGCGGTCGCCGACGGAACGGTCCACGCTCTCGATCCGTACGTCGTCCGGTGCGAAGGCGATGTCCTCCGGGCCCGCGGAGCCGGTCTCCTTGTCGCCGTTCGCCTCCTGCCAGCGCCTCACGGCGTCAGCGGTGAGGCCGGTGTACTCCTCGTCGACGGTGAAGCCGGTGTAGCCGAGCGCGGCGAGGTTCTCCTCGAGCTGCCGTACATCGGTGCCCTCGACCCCGTCCTTCAGCGTCCGGTACATCGGCTGGGAGCCGCGCATCAGCCGGACGTAATCGCCGTCGACCGCGTACAGCTTGCCGTTCCGATGGACGACCGAACCGGTCTTGGCCGTCCAGGTCAGCGTGCCCGCGCCGGCGGCGTTGATCTTCCGCTCGCCCCCGTAGCCGATGGTCCCGTCCGCCTGTGTGCTCTCGCTCAGGTCGCCCCGTTCGACGGCGGCGGTGTCCGGGGGCAGACCCGCGTTCTTGGACGTGCCGCCATCGTCGGAGGAGTTCAGCGTGGCGAACGCGGTGGCGCCGCACACCGCGATCACTATTGCCAGTGCAGCCATCAGTACAGTGCCTCGCTTCAGCCTGGGACGCTTCACTTGCCCAGGCCCTTGCAGGCCTTGTTGGCCTTGTCGAACTTCTTCCTCTCCTCACCCGTCGGCACCTTCCTGGACTTCTGCATGCCGCCTTCGCCGAACTCGGGGTCGGGCATGTTGTAGCCGTTGTCCCGCATGCACTTGGCGAACTTGAGCATCTTGTCCTTGTCGGCCTGCGACAGGTCCTGGGCGCCACCGTTCGGGGCCTTGTCCCGGCAGGCCTTCATCGCCTTCTCCACCTTCGCCTTGTTGCCGCCCCCGATGGAGACGGTGCTGCCCTTCTTCCCTTGGCCCTCGCCCTTGGGCTCGCCCACATCCAGGCCGTTGTCGCGCAGGCACTCGCGGAACGCGACGGCCTTGTCCTCGTCGGTCTTGCCGGCCGAAGTCCCGGAGCCCCTCGCGTCCTTGTCGCCGGAGCTGTCGGAACACGCCGTGCCGACCAGGCCCAGTGCGGCCACGCAGGCGATGGCGGCTGCGGCGCGACGGAGTACGGGTGACTTCTGCATGAGGGTCTCCTCGTCGAAGACGGTGATGGTGCGGTGCTCTCGAACGCGATGACCGTGCCGCAGAAGCGTGTTTCGTTTCTCTCAGCGAATCTGTTTACAACGACGAAACCCCCACCCCCAGTACACAGGTAGGTATGCGTGTACTACTGGTGGAGGACGAGGAGTTCCTGGCCGAGATGGTCGCCGAGGGGCTGCGGCGCGACGCCGTCGCCGTGGACGTGGCCCACGACGGCCGGGCCGCGATGGACAAGCTCCGCTTCGGCGCGTACGACGTCCTCATCCTCGACCGGGACCTGCCGCGGCTCCACGGCGACGAGGTGTGCCGCCGGGTCGTACAGCAGCGGCTGCTCACCCGCATCCTGATGCTGACCGCTGCCGGAGACGTACGGGACCGGGTGGCCGGGCTCGGTCTGGGCGCTGACGACTACCTCAGCAAGCCGTTCGCGTACGACGAGCTGCTGGCGCGGGTACTCGCCCTCGGACGCCGTGCACAGCCCGCACTGCCGCCCGTACTGGAAAGAGCCGGGCTCGTCCTCGACACCGCCAGGCGCCAGGTGAGCCGGGACGGCCGCTATCTCCCCCTCTCCCGCAAGGAGTTCGCCGTGCTGGAGACGCTGCTGCGGGCCGACGGCGCGGTGGTCAGCGGAGAGGATCTGATCGAACAGGTATGGGGGGAGGACACCAGCTACCGCACCAACGCCGTCCGCGTCACCCTCTCCAAACTCCGTGCCAAGCTGGGCGACCCACCCGTGATCGAAACGGTCCCGGGCTCGGGCTACCGTCTGGGGGATGGCCTGTGAGCAGCGAACGGGCCCGGCTGACCGCCCTCTACACCGGCCTGCTCGTGCTGGTCGGTGTGCTGCTGACCGGTCTCGTCTACGTCCTGCTGGAACAGGGCCTCGACTCCCGGATCGGCGTGGCGATCGACAATGTCGTGCCCGCGGACAGCAAAGGGCCGGAGGGGAACGCGCAGGAGGGGTTCGCAAGCACCGCCCCCCAGCGGACGCAACCGAGGCAGCCCCTGGACCGTGACGGAGTGAATCTGACCAGGAAGGTGAGCAACGCCGCCGGTGACGCGGCGCTGAGCCGCCTGCTGACGGTCTCCGGCGTGTCCCTGGCCGTCTTCACCATCGTCTCAGCGCTGCTGGCCTGGTGGATGGCGGGCCGGGTACTGCGCCCCGTCGGTGTCATCACCGCCAGGGCCCAGCGGCTCTCGGGCGAGAACCTGCATGAGCGGCTCGCCCTGAGGGCGCCGCGTGGCGAGCTCAAGGAACTCGCCGACACCTTCGATCAGATGCTCGACCGGATCGAGCATCTGGTCGCGGTCCGGCAGCGGTTCGCGGCCAGCGCCGCACATGAACTGCGTACCTCGGTCTCCGTCCAGCGCGCCGCGGCCGAGATCGGTCTGGCGAACGACCCGCCGCCGGAGAAGGTGGCCCGTATGCGGCGCAAGCTGATCGAGAACGCCGACGGGAGCGAGCGGCTCATCGAGGGCCTCCTGCTGCTCGCGGTCTCGGACCGGGAGCTGTCCAACCCCGAACCCGTCACACTGCACGAGATCACCACCGGCTGCGCGGCGGACCTGCAAGAGGCTGCGGCCCGGCACTCGGTCACCCTCGATGTGAAAGCTGAGCCGCTGTCCGTGGAGGGCGACGCTGTCCTGCTGGAACACGCGGTGTACAACCTCATCTCCAACGGCATCCGCCACAACCACTCCGGCGGCACCGTGCGGGTGCGCGTCGAACCGGACGCCATCGAGGTCGTCAACACCGGGCCCGTGGTGCCGGTCGCTGACGTGCCGCTCCTCTTCGAGCCCTTCCGCCGTGCGGAGCAGCGCACCCGCGGCCCTGGGGAGGGCGCGGGTCTGGGCCTGTCGATCGTCGCGTCGATCGTTCGGGCACACGGTGCGGACCTGCGGGCCGGCGCGAACCCGGAGGGTGGCCTGGCGATCCGGCTGGTGTTTCCGCCGTCGTCCACGGCACCCGGCGTGGCCCACACATCGGATGCCGTACCAGCGCAGCGCGCCGCTTCGGCCGCGTCCGCAGCTTCCGACGGGGCAGATCGGTGGGTGAAGCAGACCGGAGGGTGACGCGGGCAGCTCCGATGGTGCCCGGCGGCGCCGGGACCTCACGCCGCGAACAGCCCCCGCTCGCCCGCGCGGCGAACTCCTCAAGCCCTACCTGAGCATCGGGCAGCCCGTCGCACCCATGGCCTCCAGCAAGCACCCGCCCCGGCAACGGAGGCGCATGCGGTGTCGAAGGCGAGCCCCGCACCGACAGCTGCGGGCATCAGCAGGTCGCCGGGGCAGTGCGCGAAGCACAGCAGCGCGCCCGCACCGGCCTTGGCGCGGCTGCCGAGGCGGTCCAGCGGCATGGAGCCACCCCCGGTGAGCAACCGCGCATCGGCGGCGGCTCTACGCCGGCACCCTCAGTACGCAAGGTGCTCAGACGCGAGATGACGGCGCAGTGGTCTTTCGTCCCGCCGCAGCCCTACATGGTTCGGTATGCCCGGAGAAAGGTCCGCACGCCCTCGACGACGAGTGGCCTGACGCGGCTGTCCTCCGCGGCGTTCGCTGAACCGAGCCTGTCCAGCGCGACGCCGAAGGTCAGCGCGATGAACTGGTCGGCCGCGAGTCGGGGATCGGGGGCGTCGAGCAGTCCGGCCTCGGCGAAGGCGGCGAACCGCTCGGCAAGCGCCTCGTCGGGGGTATCAGCCATGGAGTTGTAGCCCCGTTCCGGCAGGTGCCGGGATTCTGCCCGGACCAGTCGTTGCAGCGTTGCGTACTCCGCCGAGCCGAGCATGTCGGTCGCGATGCGCATGGAGAACGTGACGAGGGCGTCTTCGAGGCCGGCGGCGTCGGTGAGGTCGGTGAGGGTGTCGTCGAGGGTGTGCCGGATCGTGCTGATCAGTGACTGGCCGACGGCGTCGACAACTGCCTGCAGCAGCGTCCGCTTGTCCCCGAAGTAGTCGTAGACCGTCCGCTTGGACACCTCGGCCCGGGCGGCGACCGCGTCGACGCTGGTCCGGTCGAAGCCGTCGGTGAGGAACAGTTCCCGGGCCGCCGAGAGGATGGCGGCCCGCTTCCGCGTGGATCCCTCGCGGAGTGTCTTCGTGGTCGGCATGGGCACATCGTAACCGTTCTACACTGCACGGTGTAGTGTAGTATTTCCTTGGTGCGGGGCACTCGTACACCGTTCCGCCCGGCGGAGCCGTGCATACGCCATCTCGGGCGCTGCCTCCCCGGGTTCATCCCGTCGGACGACCGCAGACCCGTCCACAACGCACCCGCACGCCGCGCCTCGCCTGAACGCCGCCGCTTCCGCTTCCGCGTCCGGTTCCCACAAGGCGGCAGCGCTACGCGTGCGTCCGGCCCTTCCTCAACCGCTCATGACGGAAAGGACATCCATGACCACAGCCTTGCCTCCCCCGGTCCGCATGGGGAAAGCCGCAGTCTGGGCTCTCGGCATGCTGGCGATCTCCACCGGTGCCCTGGAGTCGGTGGTGGCGCCGACGCTGCCGCTCCTGCAACGCGAGCTGGATATCAGTCCATCCACAGGGGCGCTGCTCAACATCGTGCTCGCCATCACCGGCGCGCTCGTCACTCCGCTCGCGGGCAAGCTCGGCGACCGCTACGGCGGAAAACGCGTCCTGATCAGGCTGATGGCGGTGGTCTCGGTCGGTGGTCTGGTGTCTTCGCTGGCGCCGAACCTGCCCGTCCTGCTGCTCGGCCAGGTACTGCAGGGGGCGATGATCGGCGCTCTGCCCCTGTCGTTCATCGTGGTGCGCAAACATCTCCCCGCGGCAGCGTCGAAGGTGGCCATCGGGCTGGTCAGCGGGATGTTCGTGGGGGGCTCGATGGTGGGACTGCTGGCGGCCGGGCCCGTGGCGGAAGCGCTCTCCCGACACTGGATGTTCGCGGTGCCGACGTTCGCGGTCATCGGGTTCACCCTGCTGGTGAGCAGGCTGATGCCGGCTGATCAGCCGGGCCGGTCGGACGATGCCGGGATCGACTGGCGGGGCATGCTTCTCCTGAGCGGGATACTGGTCACGCTCATGCTCGCGCTCGCGGTGGCGCCCGACGCCGGCTCGCAGCCTCTCGTGCTCGTCGCCCTCCTCGTGGTGCTGGCCGCCTTGGTGAAAGGGTGGATAGCCGTTGAGCGTCGTGCGGTCGTGCCGATGATCGATCTGCGCATGCTGGCACGGCCTGTGGTTTGGAAGTCGTGTGTGCTGACGTTCGGGATATGCCTCGGCACCGCGATGGGGGTCTTTCTCGTTCCGCAGCTGCTCGACGTGTCCGGCGACGGATACGGATTCGGGGCCGGCGCCACCGAGATCGGCTTCATCCTGCTGCCCGGCGCCGTGGTCGCGACGCTGGCCGGACCGGCCGGTGGGTTCGGGGAGCAGCGTTTCGGCTCGCGTGCCGTGGTCGCTGCCGCGGTCGTCATCATGGCCACCGCTCTGCTCGCCCTGTCAGCCGCACACACCGAGGTCTGGCACATCGTCGTCGGCAAGGCGCTGATCTCGCTCGCCAACGGCCTGTGTGTCACGGCCATGGTGACCAGCATCGCGTCTTCCGTCGATGAGAGTGACACCGGCATCGCCACCAGCCTGATCCTGGTCACTCGCGTGTTGGGCTCCGCCGTGGGCGGGATGCTCGGTGGCGTGCTCCTCACCTCGGGGACCCCATCCGGGTCGGATGTCCCGGCCGAATCGGCCTTCGTCACGGGCTTCCTCATCGCCGGCGTCGTCGCGGTGCTGGCCCTGCCTGTCGTCCGTACCATGAGCAACGGAGCCAAGAAATGACCCGCACCGATCTGTTGTGGAACACACGTACCACCCCGAGGCGCAAGGTCCTGATATCCGGGGCCGGCATCGCTGGGCCCGCCCTCGCATTCTGGCTGAACCGCTACGGATTCGAGGTCACGGTGGTCGAGAAGGCGAGCACACTTCGTTCTGGTGGCTACCCCATCGACGTGCGCGGCACCGCACTGGAGGTCGTCCGGAGGATGGGGGTCCTGCCACAATTGCAGGACGCACACGTCGACTCGCATCGGATCACCTTCCTCGACGGGGACGGCAGCAAGGTGACCTCGGTCAACCCGCACACGGTCGTCGGCAGCGACGCGGGACGGGACCTGGAGTTGCGGCGCGGGGCTCTGACCGACGCTCTTTACACCGCGGTCCGCGACGATGTGGAGTTCCTGTTCAACGACTCCATCGACACCCTCGACCAGTCAGTGCAGGGGGTCGACATCACCTTCCGCGGGGGCAGCAGGCGTACGTTCGACATGGTGATCGGGGCGGACGGTCTGCACTCACGTACCCGCGAGTTCCTCTTCGGCCCCGAGGAGCAGTTCCACAGGTACCTCGGCTACTGCTTCGCCGTGTTCACCATGCGCAACACCTTCGGCCTCTCCCACGAGATCACGATGTGGAACACCCCGGGCAGAGCCGCGGCACTCTACGCCGTCGGGGACGACGACGAAGTGCACGCCTTCCTCAACTTCGCCCACCCGGAACCGCCGTTCCACGCGTTCCGCAACCCGGAAGCCCAACGGGACCTGGTTGCCTCGGTCTTCGCCGACGCGGGCTGGGAAGTCCCGGGCATGCTCGCCGCCATGGGTGACGCGGACGACCTGTTCTTCGACGGGGTCAGCCAGATCCACATGCCCCGCTGGTCCAGCGGCAGGGTCGCGCTGGTGGGCGATGCCGCGTACGCGCCCTCATTCCTCACCGGCCAGGGCACCAGCCTCGCGCTCGTCGGCGCGTACATGCTCGCCGGTTCCCTGGCCGGCCGGGACCATGCCGCGGGCTTCGCCGCATACGAGCACACCACCCGCGAGTTTGTGACCGTGAACCAAGGGCTGGTCGGCGAGGGCGACGCCACACTCTTCCCCACCACCGCCCGGACCCTGGAACAGCGCAACGACATGCTGCGCAACCTCAGCACCATGCCCGCAAGGGAGGGACGACCGGCCCATTCGGCCCTCACCCTGCCCGAATTCACGCCCACAACGTGAGCCGGGAACGGCGAACTGCTCTGTCAGCGAACAACCAGCCTTGCGGACAGAGGCGTTGGAGGCTTCGTCCAGTTCTACGAGTAGAGCGTGAAGCAGGTACTCGGCTCGGGACGCTTCCTGCACGAGCACTTCACGAGCTGGGGCCGTTGGGTGAAGGACGGACACAACTCCACCCCTCCAGCCCGCCGGAGGGTGGAGGGCTGACGTATTAGTCCGTATTAGCCGGTGAAGCCCCTTGACCAGGCCGACAACACGGCGGCAAGGTGCTGACTAATCCGCATTAGCAACCAGCTGCTCACAGCACCTCCGAAGCTAATGCGCATTAGCAAGCCGAAGCACACTGGCGAAGGAGAACCGGACATGGCCGAAGACAACCCGCCACGGACCGCAAAGGCCCGGCGGGGACGGCCGCGACAGGCTGAGGTGGCCCGGCTCGCCGGGGTGTCACAGACCACGGTGTCGCTGGTGCTCGGCGGCAACAAGCAGGGCATCGCGCTGCACGCCGAGACCCGTGCCCGGGTACTGGCGGCGGCCCGGGAGCTGGGCTACGTGCCCGACCCGGCGGCCCGCCGGCTGGCCGCGTCCCGCAACAACCTGCTGGGCGTCTTCAGCTTCACCGCGACGTTCCCGACCGCCGTGGAGCACTCGTACTACCCGTTCCTCGTCGGCGTGGAGCAGGAGGCCGCAGCACAGGGCTTCGACCTGGTGCTGTTCACCGGTTCCAGCCCCGGCGGTGCCCAGGCGGACGTTCCCGGGGCGCTGGAGCGGGTGCGGCTCGCCGACGGCTGTCTCCTCCTCGGCCGCCACGCACCCACCGCCGCGCTGCGCCGACTCGTGGAGGACGGCTACCCGGTCGTACACATCGGCCGCCGCGACGACTTGTCGGACCTGGCCTGGGTGGGCGCCGACTACGTCGACGCCGGCGTCGAGGTCATGCGCCGCCTCGCCGCACTCGGTCACCGTCGTGCCGTTCTCGTCCGTGAGGACGACGACGCGACCGCTTCCATCGACCGCGAGCGCGGCTTCCGCACCGGGCTCACCGCAGCGGGCCTCGCGGGACCCTCAGGCGGCGGCGACCCCGTCGTGCGCGCCGTGGACCCGGTCGCCGAGATCACCCCGGACTGGGTACGGGAGCGGCGCGAGGAAGGCGTCACCGCCTTCGTCGCCGAGGAGACCGACACCGGCGCTGTCTGGCGGGCACTGCTGGCCGCCGTCGACGGGGCCGGGCTCAGCGCCCCGGACGATCTCTCGCTCGCGCTGCTCGGTTCACCGCCCGCCGATCTCGCCGACCGCCCGGAGCCCACCGGCTTCGACATCCCCCGCGCCGCGCTCGGCGCCGCGGCCGTCCGGGTGCTCACGGCGCTGCTGGTCGGTGCGAAAGCCGACGAGCCCCTGGTGGCCTGCGCGTTCCGCGCCGGCGCGACCGCGGGCCCGCCACCGGCCGCCCTCTGACCCACCCCAGCCGTCCACATCAGCAAGGAGCACGCACCGGATGC
>NZ_JADKMA010000039.1 GCF_017676365.1 Streptomyces oryzae | reverse complement strand
GGGCTCAAGCCCCTCGACGGGCTTGAGAGGGAGGGCGAGTTCCCTTGTTCCCGGAGAGGGATTTGCCCTGCGTTGTCGGTTCGGCGCAGTGCGTGAGCGAAAGGCCCCCACTGCCGCCCTGCCGGTGTCCCAGGTGCCGAAACCGGCTCGCGCAGACCCACCCCGCCTCCCATACGCTTGCTCTGTGACCCCCGCCCAGCTCTCGCGCACCATCCGGTACACGCTCTCCCGTGTGCTCTCGGACGATGGCGGCAGCGGGAGCGGCAGTGGCATTGGCATCGGGAGCGAAGGGCGCGCCGATGAGCTCTTGGCCGGCGTGCGCATCGTCGTCGAGTCCCCGCCGCGACGGGGGGACGGAGATTACGCGACCGGGGCCGCGTTCCAGGCGGCCGCCGCGTGCGGGCGGTCGGCGCGCGAGGTCGCGGCGGAGCTGTGTGTGCGGCTCGTACGGGACGAGGGCGCCGTGGCGGAGGCCGTGGTGGTCGGCGGGGGGTTCGTGAACGTCACGCTGGCGCCCGCAGCCCGGGCCGCGCTAGTGCGCACCCTCGCGGCGAGCGGGCCGGGCGGGATGCCCGGTTCCGCCGTCCCCCCGCAGCAGCCGGCCGACGTCCCCGCCCAGGACATCCCGCGCTGGGCCGCGTCCACAGGTGAGGACCCCGCGGCGCTCGCTGTCCGTACCGAGCGCTCCAGTTCGCTCTTCCGGGTGCAGTACGCGCACGCCCGGGTCTGCTCGCTGCTGCGCAACGGGCGGCGGCTCGGGCTGCGGCCGGAGGCGGAGAGCGCGGAGCGGCTCGACGAGGCCGGTGCCCGGCTGCTGGCGCTGCTCGCCGACCGGGCGCGGATCACCGCGCCCGGCGCGCTGGCCCGGCATCTGGATGCCGTCGCCGGAGCGTTCGCCGTATTCCACGACACGTGTCCGCCGCTGCCCCGAGGCGAGGAGAAACCCGGGGCCGCCCACCGCGGCCGGCTGGCCCTCGCCGAGGCCACCGGAGCGGTGCTGGCAGGCGGCCTGTCCCAGCTCGGCGTCACGGCACCCGCACAACTTTGAGACTTTGATCAGCAAAAGGGACACAGGGACACGATCATGAGCCGTTCCGCACACCCGGCAGGCCCCCGGCACGCCGATGTTCTCCCCGAGGGCCACTACACCGCGCCCCCGGCCGACCTCAACTCGCTCGACCCGCGTGTGTGGTCGCAGACCGTCGAGCGGACGGCGGACGGGGCCGTCAGCGTCGGCGGGCTGGATGTACGCAGGATCGCCGAGGAGTTCGGCACTCCGGCGTATGTGATGGACGAGACCGACTTCCGCGCCCGCTGCCGCGCCTGGCGGGACGCCTTCGGGCAGGACGCCGATGTGTTCTACGCCGGGAAGGCGTTCCTCTCCCGCGCGGTCGTGCGCTGGCTGTACGAGGAGGGGCTGAACCTCGACGTGTGCTCCGGCGGCGAGCTGGCGACGGCGCTGGCCGCCGGGATGCCCGCCGAGCGCATCGCGCTGCACGGCAACAACAAGTCGAACGACGAGATCCACCGGGCCGTCGAGGCGGGCGTTGGCCGGATCGTGCTGGACTCGTTCCAGGAGATCGCCCGGGTCGCGCACATCGCGCAGCGGCTGGGGCGGCGGCAGCCGGTGCAGATCCGGGTCACGGTCGGTGTCGAGGCGCATACGCACGAGTTCATCGCGACCGCGCACGAGGACCAGAAGTTCGGGCTCGGGCTGGCGGACGGCTCCGCCGCCGAGGCCGTGCGGCGGGTGCTGATGCTGGACAGCCTGGAGCTGGTCGGTATCCACTCGCACATCGGCTCGCAGATCTTCGACATGGCCGGCTTCGAGGTGTCGGCCCGCCGTGTGGTGGGGCTGCTGACGCAGGTGCGGGACGAGCACGGGATCGAACTGCCGGAGATCGACCTGGGCGGCGGGCTCGGGATCGCGTACACGCCCGAGGACGACCCGCGCGAGCCGCACGAGATCGCCAAGTCGCTGGGTGACATCGTCACGCGCGAGTGCGAGGCGGCGGGGCTCGCGGTGCCGCGGCTGTCGGTGGAGCCCGGCCGGGCCATCGCCGGGCCGACGGCCTTCACGCTCTACGAGGTCGGCACGCTCAAGGAGCTGGAGGGGCTGCGTACGTATGTGAGCGTGGACGGCGGGATGTCGGACAACATCCGCACGGCGCTGTACGACGCGGAGTACAGCGTGGCGCTGGTCTCCCGCGCCTCCGAGGCGGAGCCGATGCTCAGCAGGGTCGTCGGCAAGCACTGCGAGAGCGGTGACATCGTCGTACGGGACGCGTTCCTGCCGACGGACCTGGCGCCCGGCGATCTGCTGGCCGTGCCCGCGACCGGCGCGTACTGCAGATCGATGGCGAGCAACTACAACCACGCGCTGCGCCCGCCGGTCATCGCGGTCCGGGACGGGGAGGCGCGGACGATCCTGCGGCGCGAGACGGAGGAAGATCTCCTGCGACTCGATGTCGGGTAGCGAGATATAGATCCCACATACTGGACCGGGCGTGGAATCTCCGTTTCGGTAAGTGAGACTTGACCACAAACAGCTGTGTCGGGACAGACGGAAAACGAGGTCAGATGATGCGTACGCGTCCGCTGAAGGTGGCGCTGCTGGGCTGTGGGGTCGTCGGCTCAGAGGTGGCACGCATCATGACGACGCACGCCGAGGACCTCGCCCAGCGCATCGGCGCCCCGGTCGAGCTGGCCGGGGTCGCCGTGCGCAGGCCCGACCGGGTCCGCGCCGGAATCGACCCCGCGCTGATCACCACCGACGCCGCGGCACTCGCCGCGCGCGAGGACATCGACGTGGCGGTGGAGGTCATCGGTGGCCTGGAGCCGGCCCGGTCCCTGATCACCTCGGCCTTCGAGCACGGCGCCAGCGTCGTGACCGCGAACAAGGCGCTGCTGGCCGAGGACGGCTCCACCCTCCACGAGTCCGCCGAGAAGTACGGCGTCGACCTCTTCTACGAGGCGGCCGTGGCCGCCGCCATCCCGCTGGTGCGGCCGCTGCGCGAGTCCCTGGCGGGCGACAAGGTCAACCGGGTGCTGGGCATCGTCAACGGCACCACCAACTTCATCCTGGACCGGATGGAGTCCACCGGCGCCGGCTACAGCGAGGCGCTGGACGAGGCCACCGCGCTCGGCTACGCCGAGGCCGACCCGACGGCGGACGTGGAGGGCTTCGACGCGGCGGCGAAGGCGGCCATCCTGGCGGGCATCGCCTTCCACACCCGCGTACGGCTGGACGACGTGCACCGCGAGGGCCTCGCCGATGTGACGGCGGCCGACATCGCCTCCGCGAAACGCATGGGGTGCACCGTCAAGCTGCTGGCCATCTGCGAGCGTGCCGCCGACGGCCGCTCGGTGACGGCGCGGGTGCACCCCGCGATGCTCCCGCTCAGCCATCCGCTGGCCTCGGTGCGCGAGGCGTACAACGCGGTGTTCGTCGAGTCCGAGGCGGCCGGGCAGCTGATGTTCTACGGCCCCGGCGCCGGTGGCTCGCCCACCGCCTCGGCCGTGCTCGGCGACCTGGTGGCCGCCTGCCGCAACAAGCTCAGCGGCGGCAAGGGCCCCGGCGAGTCCGCCTACGCACAGCTGCCCGTCTCGCCGATGGGCGAGGTGGTCACCCGCTATCACATCAGCCTGGACGTGGCCGACAAACCCGGCGTGCTGGCGCAGG
Source organism: Streptomyces oryzae (assembly GCF_017676365.1). GTDB lineage: Bacteria > Actinomycetota > Actinomycetes > Streptomycetales > Streptomycetaceae > Streptomyces > Streptomyces oryzae. The sequence continues at coordinate 38,443 of NZ_JADKMA010000039.1, read as the reverse complement.
TGGCCACGGTCTTCGCCGAGCACGGCGTCTCCATCGACACGGTGCGGCAGAAGGGCAAGGAAGGCGCACACGACGGAGCCTGGCTCGTCGTCGTCACCCACCGGGCCCCGGACGCGGCGCTCAGCGCGACCGTCGAGGCACTGCGCGGCCTCGACACGGTGCGCGGGGTCGCCAGCATCATGCGGGTCGAGGGGGAGTGAACGGCCCGGGCGCCGCCCCAGGCGTGCGGTACGCAGCGCGAGCAGTACGGCGCGATGGGCAGCGCCGGACAATGGTCAGTAAGGGAGCCAGAGAACAGTGACCGTCATGGAGCCTCCTATGTCACAGATGCGCGCCGCGGGGCGCCCGCAGTGGCGCGGCATCATCGAGGAGTACCGCGACCGCCTCCCGGTCGCCCCGGGGACCACCCCCGTCACACTCCGTGAGGGCGGCACCCCGCTGGTGCCGGCCCAGAAGCTCTCCGAGCTGACCGGCTGCGACGTCCACCTCAAGGTCGAAGGGGCCAACCCCACCGGCTCCTTCAAGGACCGCGGGATGACGATGGCCATCACCCGCGCCAAGGAGGAGGGGGCACAGGCCGTCATCTGCGCCTCCACAGGCAACACCTCGGCGTCGGCCGCCGCCTATGCCGTACGGGCCGGAATGGTCTGCGCCGTGCTGGTGCCGCAGGGCAAGATCGCGCTGGGCAAGATGGGCCAGGCGCTGGTGCACGGCGCCAAGATCCTCCAGGTCGACGGCAACTTCGACGACTGTCTGGAGCTGGCCCGCGGGCTGTCGGACAAGTACCCGGTGGCGCTGGTCAATTCGGTCAACCCGGTGCGGATCGAGGGCCAGAAGACCGCAGCCTTCGAGATCGTCGACATGCTCGGGGACGCGCCCGACATCCACGTCCTCCCGGTGGGCAACGCGGGCAACATCACGGCCTACTGGAAGGGCTACCGCGAGTATCACGCGGACGGGCCCGCCACCCGTACGCCGCGGATGTGGGGCTACCAGGCGTCCGGTGCCGCGCCGATCGTGCGCGGCGAGGCCGTCAAGGAGCCGAGCACCATCGCCACCGCCATCCGGATCGGCAACCCGGCGTCCTGGACGCTGGCCGAGCAGGCGCGCGACGAGTCCGGCGGCTTCATCGACTCGGTGACCGACCGTCAGATCCTGCGTGCCTACCGGCTGTTGGCCGCGCAGGAGGGCGTCTTCGTGGAGCCCGCCTCGGCCGCTTCGGTCGCCGGTCTGATCCAGGCGACGGAGCAGGGCAAGGTCGAGCCGGGGCAGCGCATCGTCTGCACGGTGACCGGCAACGGCCTCAAGGACCCGGACTGGGCCGTGGCGGGCGCGCCGCAGCCCATCGTCGTCCCCGTCGACGCTGACGCCGCCGCCGAGCGCCTCGGTCTGGCCTGAACGCACCGGCTCCGCTGCGGGGCCGTCGGTCACCGACCCCGGCCCCGCTGCGGGGCAGGCCGCCGACACCGGCCCCGCCGGGCGGAACTGGTCCGGGCCCGGCCGGTGCGGCCGCCACTGGTCTGAACCGGTTCCGCCCGAGCTGGTTTTTACGGGCCGGTCCGCTGGGCAGATCATGTGTGGGCCTCTTCCGGGCCGGTTCCGGTTCCGCTTCCGCCTCCGGTTCTGCTTCGCATCCGGGTGCGGAAACGGTTCGGCTCGCCGGCGCTGTACGCTCGCGTACTGCGCGGAAGCACACGGCGGCTCACGACACGCATCGTGCGCCTCCTGTGCGCCCTATGTCGCCACTGAACCCACCTTCGATAGGCTGAGTTTCACCCCGACTCCCGTACGTCCCCGCCGCGGGCGAGCGCGGAGCCGTGACCGGTCCGGCGCAGCCGCGGTCGAGGGGATGCTCCGCAAACCCAAACCAAGGAGAGTCATCGTCAGATGGCCGGTCCCGCGTTCCGCGCCGCCGCCGTCCGGGTGCGCGTTCCCGCCACCAGCGCCAACCTCGGCCCCGGCTTCGACGCCCTGGGCCTCGCTCTGGGGCTCTACGACGACGTGGTGGTCCGCGTCGCCGACTCCGGTCTGCACATCGACATCGCGGGCGAGGGCGCCGAGACGCTGCCCCGCGACGAGAACCACCTGCTCGTCCGCTCGCTGCGCACCACCTTCGACCTGCTGGGCGGGCAGCCGCGCGGCCTGGAGGTCGTGTGCGCCAACCGCATCCCGCACGGCCGCGGCCTCGGCTCCTCCTCCGCCGCGATCTGCGCCGGCGTGATGGCGGCCCGCGCGGTGACCACCGGGGGTGAGGCCCGGCTGGACGACACCGCGCTGCTGGAGCTCGCCACCGAGATCGAGGGCCACCCCGACAACGTCGCGGCCTGCCTGCTCGGCGGCTTCACCCTGGCCTGGACCGACGGCGGCGCGGCCCGCGCGCTGCGGATGGAGCCCGCCGCATCCCTCGTCCCGGTGGTCTTCGTCCCGGCGAAACCCCTGCTCACGCAGACCGCGCGCGGGCTGCTCCCGCGCACCGTGCCGCACGTGGACGCGGCCTTCAACGCGGGGCGCGCGGCACTGCTCGTCGAGGCACTGACCCGGCGCCCCGAGCTGCTGCTGGCCGCCACCGAGGACCGGCTGCACCAGGAGTACCGGGCCCCGGCGATGACGGAGAGCGCCGACCTGGTCGGCAGGCTGCGCGCTGAGGGTGTCCCGGCCGTGATCTCGGGCGCCGGACCGACGGTGCTGGCGCTCGCCGCCGACGAGGGCGAGGCCGACAAGGTCTCGCGGCTGGCGGGCGAGGGCTGGACGGCGAACCGGCTGGCGCCGGACCTGGCGGGAGCCAGTGTCCTGCCGCTCTCCGCACCCACCCGGGCCAGCGAAAACGCCGGAAGCGCCGGAAGTGGAACCGAGAGCGGGACCGGGGGCGCGGCCGGTGACGGGGCCGGGAACGGGACGGGAAACAGGGCCGGGAACGGGACCGGAAATGCACCGGGAGGCGCCGACAGCGGGCCCCGGTGACAGCGGGTTGCGGATCTTTGAGAGGGGGAATGTTTGTTGGATCCGGTAGTGTTAACCTCAAGTCTGCACTCGCAGTCTCTTGGGTCTCGCGCGGGAAAGTGCGATGGTTCTAAGAGGGCGGTGCTTGCGTGTTCCCCTGGCAGCCCCAGCAGGGACCACCTCTTCTCCCAGGAGCCTCCCACACTGCTCGGCCTGTCGCCGGGTAGGGGCGAACACGCTCCGGAGCCGACGTGAAGGACATCCATGTCGAGGCTTCACGCCGAACCCACGTACTGATTTCCCCGCCGTACATCCAGGCGGGACCACCGCCCCGGCCAGGTCCGCGAACACAGGACCCCAGCCGGACAGCACAACCGGTCGCCGAGCCAGACAGGCCGACGTCCGCTCCAGGGAAGGACCCTTCGTGAGCGACACCACCGATCTGATGGGCGTGAACGCCGATACCGCAGCCGACGGTGCCGCGGCGCCCGCCGCTACGGATGCATCCGCCACGCCTGCCTCCGGTGCCGCACCCAGGCGTCGGCGCTCCGGCACGGGGCTCGAGGGCATGGTTCTGGCCGAGCTCCAGCAGGTCGCCTCCAGCCTCGGCATCAGGGGCACCGCTCGGATGCGCAAGAGCCAGCTGATCGAAGTCATCAAGGAGCGCCAGGCGGGCGGCAGTTCGCAGCCCGCGTCCGCCGCTTCGGGCAAGGGCGCCAAGGCAGCCGACACCAAGGCCGCCGGCACCAAGCAGAGCAAGGACTCCGACAGCAAGCAGACCAAGGCCGCCGAGGACGGCAAGTCCGGCGGCGCGGGCGCCGAGGAGGCGAAGCCGAAGCGCCGCGCCACCTCCCGGGCCAGGACCGGCGAGCCCGAGGCCGCGCAGCAGGAGCCGCAGGGCAGCCAGCAGCAGATCGACATCCCCGGCCAGACCGAGGGCGACGCCAAGGCGGCCCAGGAGGGCGGCGGCCGTGCGCGCCGTACCAAGGCCGAGGCCGCAGCCGACACCGCCGAGGGCCGCACGGACGCCAAGTCCGGTGGCGAGGGCGGCAAGCAGGCCGCGCAGGACGGCAAGGACGGCAAGTCCGAGCGGTCCGAGCGCGCCGCGCAGGACGGCAAGTCCGGCGGCCCCTCCGGCGAGGGCAAGCAGCAGCAGGACCGTCCCTCCAAGCGCGAGCGCCAGCGCGACCGGGACCGCGACCGCAACCGCGGCAAGGGCGACGGCGGCGGCCAGCAGCAGAGCCAGGCCGGTGGCGGCGGCCGCCGGGACGACGGCTTCGACGACGAGGGCGGCGGCCGGCGCGGCCGGCGCGGCCGCTACCGCGACCGCCGGGGCCGGCGCGGCGGCCGGGAGGACTTCGAGCCGCAGATCTCCGAGGACGACGTCCTGATCCCCGTCGCGGGCATCCTCGACATCCTCGACAACTACGCGTTCGTGCGCACCTCCGGCTATCTGCCGGGGCCGAACGACGTGTACGTCTCGCTGGCCCAGGTCCGTAAGAACGGCCTGCGCAAGGGCGACCACGTCACCGGCGCCGTGCGCCAGCCGCGGGAGGGTGAGCGGCGCGAGAAGTTCAACGCGCTGGTCCGCCTCGACTCGGTCAACGGCATGTCGCCCGACGACGGCAAGGGCCGTTCAGAGTTCAACAAGCTGACCCCGCTCTACCCGCAGGAGCGGCTGCGGCTGGAGACCGAGCCGAACCATCTGACCTCGCGGATCATCGACCTGGTCTCGCCGGTCGGCAAGGGCCAGCGCGGTCTGATCGTGGCCCCGCCGAAGGCGGGCAAGACCACGGTGCTGCAGTCGATCGCGAACTCGATCACCCGGAACAACCCCGAGTGCCACCTGATGGTCGTCCTCGTCGACGAGCGTCCTGAAGAGGTCACCGACATGCAGCGGTCGGTCAAGGGCGAGGTCATCTCCTCGACCTTCGACCGCCCGGCCGAGGACCACACCACCATCGCCGAGCTGGCCATCGAGCGGGCGAAGCGGCTGGTGGAGCTGGGCCACGACGTGGTGATCCTTCTGGACAACATCACCCGGCTCGCCCGCGCCTACAACCTGGCGGCGCCGGCCTCGGGCCGCATCCTCTCCGGTGGTGTCGACTCGACCGCGCTGTACCCGCCGAAGAAGTTCTTCGGTGCCGCGCGGAACATCGAGGACGGCGGCTCCCTGACCATCCTCGCCGCGGCGCTGGTGGAGACCGGCTCCCGGATGGAGGAGGTCATCTTCGAGGAGTTCAAGGGCACCGGCAACATGGAGCTCAAGCTCGACCGGAAGCTCGCCGAGAAGCGGATCTTCCCCGCGGTGGACGTGGACGCGTCCGGCACCCGTAAGGAAGAGATCCTCATGGCGAACGAGGAGCTCCAGATCGTCTGGAAGCTGCGGCGCGTGCTGCACGCTCTGGACCAGCAGCAGGCCATCGAGCTGCTGCTGGACAAGATGAAGCAGACGAAGTCCAACGCGGAGTTCCTGCTCCAGATCCAGAAGAACACCCCGACGCCCGGCAACGGCCAGGACTGAGGGCCGTCGCCCGGACGGAGGACGCGAGGGCCGCTCCACCACATACGGTGGGGCGGTCCTCGCGGTCTGTTTTGGCTGCTGAGAGCTTGCCCACAGCCGCTCCCTGGCCGGTAGCCGGTGCCGCTCGGCAGGCGCGGGTACGTCGTCGCAGGTAAAAAGGGGAGTAGTGCCGCGTTGCGGCCCGGTCCGTGCGCCGCTGTCACGTAACGCGCTCCTGGCGCGCGTGGTGACCTGTTGTGCAACCCTTCGGCGAGACACAGCGTCCACCCGGGACAACGTCTCCACCGGAGGACGTCCCAGCACGACAGAACGGCGCCGCGAGGCAGGACTGAGGGAAGTGACCATGGCGGGCGACAGCTACGAGGGCGACACGGCGGCAGCGCGCCGCTCCCGGGGCATACGCGCCTCAGGCCGTCGCCGCAGGCCGCTCAGCGGACGCCGACGGGCCGTCCGCGCAGCCGCCTGGACCGTCGCAGGGGCGGTCGTGCTCGGCGGGACGAGCCTCGGCTTCGTCTACTTCAAGCTGGACGGCAACATATCCGGCGTCGACATCAACGCGGCGCTGGGCACCGACCGGCCCGAGGACACACCGAACGGCTCCATGGACATACTCGTGCTCGGCTCCGACAGCCGGGCCGGGGCCAACGCGAAGTACGGCAAGGACGAGGGCGGCGCCCGCTCGGACACGGCGATGGTGCTGCACATCAACGAGAAGCACGACAAGGCCAGCGTCGTCTCGATACCCCGGGACACCATCGTCCAGCGGCCCAGCTGCAAGGGCGACAAGTCCGAGGGCGGCAGGACCGTCCCCGCACAGCAGGCCATGTTCAACTCCGCCTACAAGGTCGGCGGCCCCGCGTGCGCCGTGAAGACCGTGGAATCCCTCTCCGGCGTCCGGATGGACCACTACCTCGAGGTCGATTTCGCTGGCTTCCAGAAGCTGATCAACACCCTCGGCGGCGTCGAGATGACCACGCACAAGGCGATCAGGGACAAGGACAGCCATCTGAACCTCAAGGCGGGCACCCACCGCCTGAACGGCGAGCAGTCCCTGGGCCTGGTCCGTACCCGGCACGGCGTGGGCGACGGCAGCGACCTGGGCCGTATCCAGCTCCAGCAGGCGTTCCTCAAGGCGCTCATCGACCAGGTCAACAGCGTCGGCGTCTTCAGCAGCCCCAAGAAGCTCTACGACCTCGCCGACACCGCGACCTCGGCCATCACCACCGACTCCGATCTGGACTCGGTCGGCAAGCTGACCGGCATGGCCAAGATGCTCAAGGGCATCAAGTCCGACGACATCCAGATGACCACGCTGCCGGTGCAGTACGACCCTCAGGACCCGAACCGCGTCGTGCAGATCGACTCCAAGACCAAGAAGGTCTGGTGGGCGGTCAAGCACGACAGACTGGTGCCGAAGTCCGCGACGAAGGGCTCCGCCGGTGACAAGACCGATATAGGCGGTGTGCTGCGCGGCGGCAACGCGGACGCTTCCGGGAGCCCTCAGGCGGGCCCCTCCCACTGAGCGCGGGTGCCCGGGCCCGGGGCAGACCGTCGCCCCGGGAATAACGGGCCCGGCGCCCCGGTTTTGGGGGGTGCGGGAACCAGTGGCAAACTGGACCGTCGGCCCCGGTTCACGGGAAACAACCCGTCTCCCGACCCGGTGCCCTCCCGAACCTAGGAGTGACCTTGAAGCGCGACATCCACCCCGAGTACCGCGAGACCCAGGTGAGCTGCACCTGTGGCAACTCGTTCACTACGCGTAGCACCATGCCGGAAGGCGTGATCCGCGCCGACATCTGCTCGGCCTGCCACCCGTTCTACACGGGCAAGCAGAAGATCCTCGACACCGGTGGCCGTGTGGCCCGCTTCGAGGCTCGCTTCGGCAAGAACGCCGGCAGCGCCAAGAAGTAGCAACACCACAGCGCCGGTCCGCGGCTGCCCTGCCGGGCAGTGCGGCCCGGCGCTCTTTTGGTGCTCAGCGCCCCGGCGCCCGCCCGCCCCTGCCGGCAGGGCGGCGCCCTCACTCATCAGCAAGGGATGGCCACGATGTTCGAGGCGGTCGAGGAACTCGTCGGCGAGCACGCCGACCTGGAGCGGCGGCTCGCCGATCCGGCGATCCACGCCGACCAGGCGGGTGCCCGCCGGCTCAACAAGCGCTACGCCGAACTCACCCCGATCATCACCGCCTACGGCGAGTGGAAGCGGACCGGTGACGACATCGGCACAGCGCGGGAACTGGCCGCGGAGGACCCGGACTTCGCCGACGAGGTCAAGGAGCTGGAGCGGCGCCGCGAGGAGCTGACCGAGCGGCTGCGGCTGCTGCTGGTCCCGCGCGACCCCAGCGACGACAAGGACGTCATCCTGGAGATCAAGGCGGGCGAGGGCGGCGACGAGTCCGCGCTGTTCGCCGGCGATCTGCTGCGGATGTATCTGCGCTACGCGGAGCGCAACGGCTGGAAGACCGAGCTGATCGAGTCCAACGAGTCCGACCTGGGCGGCTACAAGGACGTCCAGGTCGCCGTGAAGTCCAAGGGGGCCACTGAGCCGGGACAGGGTGTGTGGGCGCGGCTGAAGTACGAGGGCGGGGTGCACCGCGTCCAGCGGGTGCCCGCGACCGAGTCGCAGGGCCGTATCCACACCTCCGCTGCCGGTGTCCTGGTGCTGCCGGAGGCCGAGGACGTGGACGTGGAGATCAACCCGAACGATCTGCGGATCGACGTCTACCGCTCCTCGGGGCCCGGCGGGCAGTCGGTGAACACCACCGACTCGGCCGTGCGCATCACCCACGAGCCGACCGGCATCGTCGTCTCCTGCCAGAACGAGAAGAGCCAGCTCCAGAACAAGGAGCAGGCCCTGCGCATCCTGCGCGCCCGGCTGCTGGCCGCGGCGCAGGAGGAGGCCGAGAAGGAGGCGTCGGACGCCCGCCGCAGCCAGGTCCGTACGGTCGACAGGTCCGAGCGGGTGCGCACCTACAACTTCCCGGAGAACCGGATCTCCGACCACCGCGTCGGCTTCAAGGCGTACAACCTGGACCAGGTGCTGGACGGCGAGCTCGACCCCGTGATCCAGGCGTGCGTGGACGCGGACTCAGCGGCCAAGCTGGCCGCCGCTCAGTGACGCCCGGGAGGGGGACGGAGTGAACGTGCTGCTCGCCGAGGTGGCGCAGGCCACCCAACGGCTGGCCGACGCCGGCGTGCCCTCGCCGCGCTTCGACGCCGAGGAGCTGGCCGCCTGGGTGCACGGCGTGGGGCGGGGAGAGCTGCACCGCGTCGCCGACGCCGACTTCGACGCGCGCTACTGGGAGGCGGTGGCCCGCCGCGAGGCCCGCGAACCGCTCCAGCACATCACGGGGCGCGCCTTCTTCCGCTATCTGGAGCTGCACGTCGGTGCCGGGGTGTTCGTGCCACGCCCGGAGACCGAGTCCGTGGTCGGCTGGGCGATAGACGCGGTGCGCGCCATGGACGTGGCCGAGCCGCTGATCGTGGACCTGTGCACCGGCTCAGGAGCCATCGCGCTGGCCCTCGCGCAGGAAGTGCCGCGCTCCCGGGTGCACGCCGTGGAGCTGGACGAGGCGGCGCTGGTGTGGGCGCGCAAGAACGTCGAGGGCTCCCGGGTGACGCTGCACCACGGGGACGCGCGCACGGCGCTGACCGAGCTGGACGGCCAGGTCGACCTCGTGATCTCCAATCCGCCCTACATCCCCCTGACCGAGTGGGAGTATGTGGCGCCGGAGGCCCGCGACCACGACCCGCAGATCGCGCTGTTCTCCGGCGAGGACGGCCTGGACGTCATCCGCGGTCTGGAGCGCACCGCGCACCGGCTGCTGCGCCCGGGCGGCGTCGTGGTCATCGAGCACGCCGACACCCAGGGCGGGCAGGTGCCCTGGATCTTCACCGAGGACCGCGGCTGGGCTGATGCCGCGGACCACCCCGACCTCAACAACCGGCCCCGTTTTGCCACTGCACGCAGGGAGGTGCCGTGATGGCACGGCGATACGACTGCTCCGACGCGACCGACCGCGCAACCGGTCTGCGCGAGGCCGCATCGGCCGTCAGGCGCGGGGAACTCGTCGTGCTGCCGACGGACACCGTCTACGGCGTCGGCGCCGACGCGTTCAGTGCCGACGCGGTCGGTGATCTGCTGGAGGCCAAGGGCCGCGGGCGCGGTATGCCCTCGCCGGTGCTGGTGGGTTCGCCGAACACGCTGCACGGCCTGGTCACGGACTTCTCCGAGACGGCATGGGAGCTGGTCGACGCCTTCTGGCCCGGAGCCCTCACCCTGGTCGCGCGCCACCAGCCGTCGCTGACCTGGGACTTGGGGGAGACGCATGGCACGGTTGCGGTACGGATGCCGCTGCACCCGGTCGCCATCGAGCTGCTGACCGAGTTCGGCCCGATGGCCGTCTCCTCGGCGAACCTGACCGGGCACCCGGCGCCGATGGACTGTGACGCGGCCCAGGAGATGCTGGGCGAGTCGGTCGCCGTCTATCTGGACGGCGGGCCCACCCAGGACAACGTGCCCTCGTCCATCGTGGACGTCACCGGCGAGGTGCCCGTCCTGCTGCGTGCCGGCGCCATCGACGCCGACGAGCTCCGCAAGGTCGTACCGGGCCTGGAGGTGGCCCCGTAGTGACCGCCCCACCCGGGCGTGGGCCGGCCGAGGCCGGCGGCATAAGCGGCGCCGACGGCGCGTTCCGTATCCTCCACGTCTCCACAGGCAACGTGTGCCGCTCGCCGATCACCGAGCGGCTCACCCGGCATGCCCTGGCCGAACGGCTCGGGGAGCGCCGCATGGGCGGCCTCGTGGTCGAGAGCGCGGGGACCTGGGGCCACGAGGGCGCGCCGATGGAGGAGAACGCGGTCGCCGTGCTGCTCGAACACGGAGCGGACGCCTCGGACTTCACCGGGCGCGAGCTGCTGGACGAGCATGTGATCCGGGCCGACCTGGTGCTGACGGCCACCCGCGACCACCGGGCCCAGGTGATCTCCATGGGTCACTCCGCGGGGCTGCGCACCTTCACCCTCAAGGAGTTCACCCGGCTGGTGCGGGCCATAGACCCCGCCACCCTGCCGGCCGCCGGCAGCCCGGAAGGCGTCGTCGAGCGGGCGCACGCACTGGTCCAGGCGGCGGCCGCGCTGCGCGGCTGGCTGCTGGCGCCCAGCCCGGAGGCGGACGAGATCTATGACCCGTACGGTGCCCCGATCCCGTACTTCCGCAGCGTCGGCGAGGAGATCAGCAGCGCGCTGGACCCGGTGGTCACCGCGCTGACGGGTGTTCCCGCGCACACGTAGCAGCCCCGCCAGAACCAGCAGGCGGCGGCGAACGTGTCCTATTGTGTGGGCCTGCGAACAGTCCGTGAGATCTTTTGGGAGCCCTGCCGGTGCGTACTGCCGTCTTCCGGGGGGCCACCCCCCGTACCTCCGGTGCACGGGGCGGCGCAGGCGAGCGTGAGCCACGTGCGGCGGTCGGCTGGGGGGCGTTGTCCTATCGTGTGGGTCTGAGAAAGCCCGCGAGACCTTTTGGGAGCCCTACCGGTGCGTGAATATCTGCTGACGCTGTGCGTCACGGCCGCGGTCACCTATCTGCTGACCGGGCCGGTGCGGAAGTTCGCCATCGCGGCGGGGGCTGCCCCGCCGGTACGGGCACGTGACGTGCACCGGGAGCCGACGCCGCGGCTGGGCGGTATCGCGATGTTCGGGGGGCTGTGCGCCGGGCTGCTGGTGGCCTCCCAACTCACCAACATCGGCGAGCTGTTCACCCTCTCCGACGAGCCCCGGGCGCTGCTCTCCGGTGCCGGTCTGATCTGGCTGATCGGTGTGCTGGACGACAAGTGGGGCGTCGACGCGCTGGTGAAGCTCGGCGGGCAGATGATCGCCGCGGGCGTGATGGTGCTGCAGGGGCTGACGATCCTGTGGCTGCCGGTGCCGGGTGTGGGCAATGTCGCGCTCACCCCGTTCCAGGGCACGCTGCTGACCGTCGCGCTGGTGGTCATCACCATCAACGCGGTGAACTTCGTGGACGGGCTGGACGGCCTCGCGGCGGGCATGGTGTGCATCGCCGGGGTGGCGTTCTTCATGTACGCCTACCGGATCTGGTACGGCTACGGCATCGAGGCGGCGGCTCCGGCCACGCTCTTCGCCGCCGTGCTGATGGGGATGTGCCTGGGCTTCCTGCCGCACAACATGCATCCGGCGCGGATCTTCATGGGCGACTCGGGCTCGATGCTGATCGGGCTGGTGCTGGCGGCCGGTGCGGTCTCCATCACCGGCCAGGTGGACCCGGATGTGATGGTCGAGGAGTCCGGCTCGGTCAAGTCCGCCGTGCACACGATGGTGCCGCTGTACATGCCGCTGCTGCTGCCGCTGAGCATCATCGCGATCCCGGTCGCCGACCTGGTGATGGCGATCGTGCGGCGGACCTGGAACGGGCGCTCGCCGTTCGCGGCCGACCGGGGCCATCTGCACCACCGGCTGCTGGAGATCGGGCACTCGCACAGCCGCGCGGTACTGATCATGTACTTCTGGGCGGCGTTGATCGCCTTCGGCGCCGTGGCGTTCTCGGTGCGCTCCTCCAGCCTGGCCATCGTGCTGGCGATCGTGCTGTTGAGCGCGGTGGGCCTGGTGGTGCTGCTGATGCCGCGCTACACACCGCGGGTGCCCGCCTGGGCGCAGCGCGCGTTGCCGCCCCGCTACCGGCGCTCCCTCCAGGAGCCGACAGCGGAGGAGGCCGACGCGACTCCGCCGGGGCCCGGCGAGGACCCGGCGCCCGCGGCGGAGACGGCCGAAGACGCGGAGTGGGAGCCCGTGATGGCCGGGCTGAACGGCGCGACCGCGATCGGGGAGCGCCGTGAGTTCACCAGGCCGAAGAAGATCAACACCCATGACTGAGCGGCCCGGTGCCGAGCGCCGGGGTTCATCGGACCCCGGACAAAGGCCCCATAGCAGACATAGCGGTCGCCGTCAGCGGCAGACGCGGACTGTCACACCTGTGTGTGACAGGGGGCACACCAAGTAGGTAAAGACCTCATCAAATAGTTTGTGATACCGTTCACGAAACCCGGTGGCCAGCCGAAGTGCCGCACTCTCGCGGGCCCTTCTGCCGGGAGGTCCTGCCTCCACGCCGGGCTACGCTCGTCCTCGACGACCCACGTTTCCCCGATTTCCCCGGAGCCACCACATGCAGTCGAACGACGCACGCATGCTCCTGCACTGCGCCGTCCCGACCGCCGTAGCCGGTGTCGTGGCCGCAGCGATCAGCGCCGTGTTCGCAGGCGGCAAGGGCGCAGTCGGAGCCGCGGCCGGAGCACTCGTCGTGATCCTGTTCATGGGTCTCGGCCTTTACGTCCTCCAGCGGACAGCGCGCTCCTTTCCGCACCTCTTTCAGGCGATGGGCCTGCTGCTGTATACGACACAGATTCTGCTGCTGTTCGTTGTGCTGGTGGTCTTCCGGGATACCACCCTTTTCGACACCGACACCTTCGCGTTCACACTGCTCGGCGGCACCGTCGTGTGGGTTGCGGCACAGGGCAGGGCGCACCTGAAGGCGAAGATCATGTATGTCGAACCCTCCTCGGGCTCCGGCGAGAAGGCCAGTGCCACGTAGGGGCGGGATAAGCGCTCGTTCGAGCAACTGCTATCGTCCGTTGCCAACTGCGGCGCAGCAGACGGGGACGGCGGAGTTCCCTCCACTTCCGGATCACACGGGACGGAACGGACACTCTCGCCCCCTGATCAGCCGCCGCCCCCGATTCGTAAGACAAAGACCAGTGCCGTTCCGTGGCCGCACGCCGCGCCGACACAACGAGGTAGCCGTTTTCATGCGCCATGCAGAAGGAGCCCGCGGTGAGTGCTGACCAGATGCTCGCCTTTGAGACCGACTGCCACCTTTTCAGTGGCTGCGGCTTCGAGGCTCCAGGGCTCCACTCGTTCGTCTTCGAGCCGATGTTCAGCATCGGCGGATTCGACTTCAACAAGCCGATCCTGCTCGCCCTCGTGGGCACGCTGGCCATCGTGTGGTTCTTCTGGGCCGCCTTCGCCAAGCCGAAGGTCGTCCCGGGCAAACTCCAGATGATCGGCGAGGCCGGCTACGACTTCATCCGCCGCGGCGTGGTCTACGAGACCATGGGCAAGAAGGAAGGCGAGAAGTACGTCCCCTTCGTGGTGGCGCTCTTCTTCTTCGTGTGGGTGATGAACCTGTGGGCGGTCATTCCGCTCGCACAGTTCCCCGTGACGTCGATCTTCTCGATCCCGCTGGGCCTCGCGCTGGTCGTCTACATCACCTGGGTCGGGCTCACTTTCAAGCGGCACGGTTTCGTCGGCGCCTTCAAGAACTTCACCGGCTACGACAAGTCGCTCGGCGCGGTGCTGCCGATGGTCGTGGTCATCGAGTTCTTCTCGACCCTGATCGTGCGCCCCTTCACGCACTCGGTCCGGCTCTTCGCCAACATGTTCGCCGGACACATGCTGGTGGCGCTCTTCACCATCGCGACCTGGTACATGCTCAACGGCATCGGGATCGCCTACTCGGCCGTCTCATTCATCATGACGATCGTGATGATCGCCTTCGAGCTGTTCATCCAGGTCATCCAGGCGTACGTCTTCGTCCTGCTGACCTGCTCCTACCTTCAGGGCGCGCTCGCCGAGGAACACTGAGCAAGCCCTCCACCGCACATCCCCAGCTGTCCGGCGGCCAACCCCCGCCGGTCCGTACAGAGAAGGAAGTAACGGCATGTCCGCTGCTCTCGACATGGTCAACATCGCCGCCTCCAGCGGAGTTTCCGGCAACCTCGGTTCCGTTGGCTACGGCCTCGCGGCCATCGGCCCCGGCATCGGCGTCGGCATCGTCTTCGGTAACGGCACCCAGGCGCTGGCCCGCCAGCCCGAGGCCGCCGGTCTGATCCGTCAGAACCAGATCCTCGGCTTCGCCTTCTGTGAGGCGCTGGCCCTCATCGGCATCGTCATGGGCTTCATCTTCCGCTCCTGACGTACCGAGCGAACGAACCCATTTCCGACGGAAGGCACTGACGTGAACGCCCTGGTAAACATGGCGGAGACCGAGGTTCCGCAGAACCCGCTCATCCCGCCGATCCCAGAGTTCGTCATCGGCCTGATCGCATTCGCCATCGTCTTCTTCTTCCTGTGGAAGAAGCTCCTTCCGAGCATCAACAAGGTGCTGGAAGAGCGTCGTGAAGCCATTGAGGGCGGCATCGAGAAGGCCGAGGCGGCTCAGCAGGAAGCTGCCGACGTACTCCAGCAGTACAAGGACCAGCTCGCCGAGGCCCGCCACGAGGCCGCCCGGCTGCGTGCCGAGGCACAGGAACAGGGCGCCGCGCTCATCGCCGAGATGCGCGCCGAGGGCCAGCGGCAGCGTGAGGAGATCATCGCCGCCGGCCACGCCCAGGTCGAGGCCGACCGCAAGCAGGCCGCGGCGACGCTCCGCCAGGACGTGGGCAAGCTCGCCACCGACCTGGCCGGCAAGCTCGTCGGCGAGTCCCTCGAGGACCACGCCCGGCAGAGCCGCGTCATCGACCGCTTCCTCGACGGGCTCGAAGAGGCTGCCGAGGCCGACGCCAGCGGAGCCGCCCGATGAACGCCGGAACGGCGACGAGGCGAGTGAGCGCCGGCGAACGAGCTGAGGAGCGTGACCGATGAACGGTGCGAGCCGTCAGGCGCTTGCCGCCGCGCGCGAGAGCCTGACCGCGCTGACCGACTCCACGTCGGTCGACGCGGCGAGCCTCGCCGGCGAGCTCGCCGCCGTCACCGCGCTGCTGGAGCGCGAGGTCTCGCTGCGCCGGGTCCTCACCGACCCGGCGCAGGACGGCGAGGCCAAGGCGTCACTGGTGCAGCGGGTGCTCGGCGGTCAGCTCAGCGGCCCGGCCGGTGACCTGGTCGCCGGTATGGTCCGCTCCCGCTGGTCGGCGCCGCGCGACCTGGTCGACGCCGTCGAGGAGCTGGCTGACCTGGCCGACCTGGTGGCGGCCGAGCGCGACGGCTCGCTGGACGACGTCGAGGACGAGCTGTTCCGCTTCGGCAGGACCGCCGCCTCCACGCCGGACCTGCGCGCTGCGCTCGCCAGCCGCACGGCCGGAGCCGAGGCCAAGCGCTCGCTGGTGCACCAGCTGCTGGGCGGCCGGGTCAGGCCCGCCACCGAGCGTCTGGTGACGCGGCTCGTCACCCAGCCGCGGGGACGTAGCCTGGATGGCGGGCTCGAAGCGCTGTCCAAGCTGGCAGCCGAGCGCCGGAACCGTTCGGTCGCCGTCGTGACCTCCGCGGTGCCGCTGAGTGACGAGCAGAAGCGGCGCCTGGGCGCGGCGCTGGCCAAGCTGTACGGCCGCCAGGTGCACCTGAACCTCGACGTGGACCCGGAGGTCCTCGGCGGGATCACGGTGCGGGTGGGCGACGAGGTCATCAACGGCTCGCTCGCCGACCGGCTGGACGAGGCCCAGCGGCGGATGGCCGGCTGACGGCAGCCGGAGCATTACCGGGCGCCGAGCGCCAACCAACTCAACAAGCACGAAAGCGGCCCGAGTTGGGCCGTACAAGGGAGTCGGGGGAGACGTCAGACACCCCCGGAGCCCGAAGGAACTTACGGGCCCAACAAGGAGAGCAGGGAACCCAGATGGCGGAGCTCACGATCCGGCCGGATGAGATCCGGGACGCGCTGGAGAACTTTGTCCAGTCGTACACGCCGGACGCGGCCTCGCGCGAAGAGGTCGGTACGGTCAGCGCTGCCAGCGATGGCATCGCGAAGGTCGAGGGGCTGCCCTCGGCCATGGCGAACGAGCTGCTGAAGTTCGAGGACGGCACCCTCGGCCTCGCCCTCAACCTCGAGGAGCGCGAGATCGGTGCGGTCGTCCTCGGTGAGTTCAGCGGCATCGAAGAGGGCCAGTCGGTGCAGCGGACCGGCGAGGTCCTGTCGGTCCCGGTCGGCGACGGCTACCTCGGCCGTGTCGTCGACCCGCTGGGTGCCCCGGTCGACGGCCTCGGCGACATCGAGACCGAGGGCCGCCGGGCCCTGGAACTCCAGGCCCCCACGGTCATGCAGCGCCAGGAAGTCAACGAGCCGATGGAGACGGGCTACAAGGCCGTCGACACCATGACGCCCGTGGGCCGCGGCCAGCGCCAGCTGATCATCGGCGACCGCCAGACCGGCAAGACCGCGCTGTGCGTCGACACGATCATCAACCAGCGCGACAACTGGCGCTCGGGCGACCCGGACAAGCAGGTCCGCTGCATCTACGTCGCCGTCGGTCAGAAGGGCTCCACCATCGCCTCCGTGCGCGGCGCGCTGGAGGAGGCCGGTGCGCTGGAGTACACGACCATCGTCGCGGCCCCGGCCTCCGACCCGGCCGGCTTCAAGTACATCGCCCCCTACACCGGCTCGGCCATCGGCCAGCACTGGATGTACCAGGGCAAGCACGTGCTGGTCGTCTTCGACGACCTGTCCAAGCAGGCCGACGCCTACCGCGCCGTCTCGCTGCTGCTGCGCCGCCCGCCGGGCCGTGAGGCGTACCCGGGCGACGTCTTCTACCTGCACTCCCGGCTGCTGGAGCGCTGCGCCAAGCTCTCGGACGACATGGGCAAGGGCTCGATGACCGGTCTGCCGATCGTCGAGACGAAGGCCAACGACGTCTCGGCGTTCATTCCGACCAACGTCATCTCCATCACCGACGGCCAGTGCTTCCTGGAGTCCGACTTGTTCAACGCGGGCCAGCGCCCGGCGCTGAACGTCGGTATCTCCGTCTCCCGGGTCGGTGGCAAGGCCCAGCACAAGGCCGTCCGCCAGATCACCGGTTCGCTCCGCGTCGACCTGGCCCAGTACCGCGAGCTGGAGGCGTTCGCCGCCTTCGGCTCCGACCTCGACGACGCGTCCAAGGCGGCGCTGGAGCGCGGTAAGCGCATGGTCGAGCTGCTCAAGCAGCCGCAGTACGCTCCGTTCGCCACCGAGGACCAGGTCGTGTCCATCTGGTCCGGCACCAACGGCAAGATGGACGACGTCCCCGTCGAGGACATCCGGCGCTTCGAGCGCGAGCTGCTGGACCACATGCACCGCGAGGAGTCGGCCCTGATGACCGGCATCCGCGAGGGCGGCAAGATGTCGGACGACACCGTCCAGGCCCTCAGCGACGCGGTCGACAAGTTCAAGACGCAGTTCGAGACCTCGGACGGCAAGCTGCTGGGCGAGGGCTGAGCATGGGTGCCCAGCTCAGGGTCTACAAGCGGCGGATCAAGTCCGTCACTGCGACCAAGAAGATCACCCGGGCGATGGAGATGATCGCCGCCTCGCGCATCATCAAGGCGCAGCGCAAGGTGGCAGCGTCCGAGCCGTACGCGAGTGAGCTGACCCGTGCGGTCACCGCCGTCGCGCAGGGCTCCGACGCCAAGCACCCGCTGCTGACCGAGGCGGAGCAGCCGAAGCGGGCCGCGGTGCTGCTCATCACGAGCGACCGCGGACTGGCCGGCGGCTACAACTCCAACGCCATCAAGGGAGCCGAGCAGCTCAACGAGCGGCTGGCCGCCGAGGGCAAGGAGGTCGTCAGCTACATCGTCGGCTCCAAGGGCGTGGCCTACTACGGCTTCCGCAACCGGCCCGTCAAGGAGTCGTTCACCGGCTTCACCGACAACCCGACCTACGCCGACGCCAAGGCCGTGGCCGCGCCGCTGATCGAGGCGGTGCAGACGGAGACCGCCGAGGGCGGTGTGGACGAACTGCACATCGTCTACACCGAGTTCATCTCGATGATGACGCAGACCGCGGTGGACGCCCGGATGCTGCCGCTCTCCTTCGGTGAGGGCGGCACCGGCCCGCAGCCGGGCGGCGGCAAGGGAGTCCTGCCGCTGTACGACTTCGAGCCCTCGGCCGAGGATGTGCTGGACGCGCTGCTGCCGCGGTACGTCGAGTCGCGCGTCTACAACGCCCTGCTCCAGGCGGCGGCCTCCAAGCACGCCGCCACCCGCCGGGCGATGAAGTCCGCGACCGACAACGCCGAAGAGCTCATCAAGTCGCTGACGCGGCTTGCAAACGCGGCCCGCCAGGCCGACATCACCCAGGAAATCAGCGAGATCGTCGGTGGGGCGAGCGCGCTGGCTGACGCTAACGCGGGGAGTGACCGCTAACCATGACCACCACAGTTGAGACGGCCGCTGCGACGGGCCGCGTCGCCCGGGTCATCGGCCCGGTCGTCGACGTGGAGTTCCCCGTCGACGCCATGCCGGACATCTACAACGCGCTGACGGTCGAGGTCCTCGACCCGTCCGAGGACGGCAAGCGCAAGACGCTGACCCTCGAGGTCGCCCAGCACCTCGGCGAGGGGCTGGTCCGCGCCATCGCCATGGAGCCGACCGACGGCCTGGTCCGCCAGGCCCCGGTGACCGACACCGGCGCGGGCATCTCGGTGCCCGTCGGTGACGTCACCAAGGGCCGGGTCTTCAACA
This sequence comes from Streptomyces oryzae, assembly GCF_017676365.1. GTDB lineage: Bacteria > Actinomycetota > Actinomycetes > Streptomycetales > Streptomycetaceae > Streptomyces > Streptomyces oryzae. The sequence continues at coordinate 19,546 of NZ_JADKMA010000039.1, read as the reverse complement.
CCCTCGGCAAGATCCTGAACGAGCCGGAGGCCGAGTCCGAGGTCACCGAGCGGTGGTCGATCCACCGCAAGGCCCCGAGCTTCGACCAGCTCGAGTCCAAGACCGAGATGTTCGAGACCGGTCTGAAGGTCGTCGACCTGCTGACCCCGTACGTCAAGGGCGGCAAGATCGGTCTGTTCGGCGGTGCGGGCGTCGGCAAGACCGTGCTCATCCAGGAAATGATCATGCGTGTGGCCAAGCTGCACGAGGGCGTTTCCGTGTTCGCCGGTGTCGGCGAGCGCACCCGTGAGGGCAACGACCTGATCGAGGAGATGAAGGAGTCCGGCGTCCTCCCGCAGACCGCGCTGGTCTTCGGTCAGATGGACGAGCCCCCGGGGACGCGGCTCCGCGTCGCGCTGGCCGGTCTGACCATGGCGGAGTACTTCCGCGATGTGCAGAAGCAGGACGTGCTGTTCTTCATCGACAACATCTTCCGCTTCACCCAGGCGGGCTCCGAGGTCTCCACGCTGCTGGGCCGGATGCCCTCCGCGGTGGGCTACCAGCCGAACCTGGCGGACGAGATGGGTGTGCTCCAGGAGCGCATCACCTCGACCCGCGGTCACTCCATCACCTCGATGCAGGCGATCTACGTGCCCGCGGACGACCTGACCGACCCGGCCCCGGCGACGACGTTCGCGCACCTGGACGCCACGACGGTGCTCTCGCGTCCGATCTCGGAGAAGGGCATCTACCCGGCGGTGGACCCGCTGGACTCCACCTCCCGGATCCTGGACCCGCGGTTCGTCTCGCAGGACCACTACGACTGCGCCGAGCGCGTCAAGGGGATCCTGCAGAAGTACAAGGACCTGCAGGACATCATCTCCATCCTCGGCATCGACGAGCTGTCCGAGGAGGACAAGCTCACGGTGTCCCGCGCCCGCCGTATCGAGCGCTTCCTGTCGCAGAACACCCACGCGGCGAAGCAGTTCACCGGGCTCGACGGATCGGACGTCCCGCTGGACGAGTCGATCGCGGCCTTCAACGCGATCGCCGACGGCGAGTACGACCACTTCCCCGAGCAGGCGTTCTTCATGTGCGGTGGCCTTGACGACCTCAAGGCCAAGGCGAAGGAGCTCGGCGTCTCCTGACGCCGGACCCGGCGGCGCGGGCGGGTGCGAGTGCACGCGCCCCCGCCGCACCCCTTATCCTTTCCCCATCCCAGTCTGAGGAGCCACAGTGGCTGAGCTGCACGTCGAGTTGGTCGCCGCCGACCGCAAGGTCTGGTCCGGCGAGGCCAGCCTGGTCGTCGCGCGCACCTCCTCGGGTGATATCGGTGTGATGCCCGGCCACCAGCCGCTGCTCGGCGTGCTGGAGTCCGGCCCGGTCACCATCCGTACGACCGGCGAGAGCGGCGGCGGCACCGTCGTCGCGGCGGTGCACGGCGGGTTCATCTCCTTCGCGGACAACCAGCTCTCGCTGCTCGCCGAGGTCGCGGAGCTGACCGACGAGATCGATGTCGAACGCGCCGAGCGCGCGCTGGAGGATGCCAAGTCCAAGGCCGACGAGGACGCCGAGAAGCGCGCCGACGTCCGGCTGCGAGCGGTGACGGCCGCACGCTGACGTTTGTCGCGTCACGCCTGGCGCACGACGACCCTCAGCCGCGGGCGGTCCCGGAATCATCCGGGGCCGCCCGCGGCTGAAGCCATACAGCAGGGTTTGAGAGACTTGCCCCGCGCAGGTCCCGGAGAGAGCGAGGAGGTCGGTGAAGATGGTCCTCGCTCTGCTGCTGTGCGGCGTGGTCGTCCTGCTGGTGATGGCGGGGCTCTTCGCCTTCGGGGTACGCCGACGGCTCATCCAGCGGTCAGGCGGAACGTTCGACTGCAATCTGCGCTGGGCGGTCACCGAGTCCGAGGCCAGCGACCCCAAAGGGAAAGGCTGGGCGTACGGCATCGCCCGCTACAACGGCGACCGCATCGAATGGTTCCGCGTCTTCTCCTACGCCCCCAGGCCCCGCCGCCATCTGGTGCGCGGGGCCATTGACGTTCTGGAGCGCCGCTCCCCGCTCGGCGAGGAGGAGCAGGCGCTGCTCTCCGACGCCGTAGTGCTGGCCTGCGCGGTGGGCCCGGAGCACACCCGCGTCGAGCTCGCCCTGAGCGAGGACGCCCTCACCGGCTTCCTCGCCTGGCTGGAAGCGGCCCCTCCGGGCCAGCGGGTCAACGTGGCCTAGGACATCGAGAGGTCGCGCACGGTGTGCGGATGCTCACGGTGCGGTGATTCCCAACTCCTGGGCCAGCACGGCCGCCTGGGTGCGGCTGCGCAGCTCCAGTTTGCCGAGCAGCCGGCTGACGTGGGTCTTGACGGTGGCCTCGGCCATGGTGAGGCGGCGGGCGATGTCCGCGTTGGAGAGGCCCTCGCCGAGACAGCCCAGCACTTCCCGTTCGCGCCGCGTCAGTGCGTCGAGGCCGGGCGGCGGATCCTCGACGGGCGCCGGGCGCGCGCCCGAGAACTCGGCGATCAGCCGCCGGGTGACCGCGGGTGCGATCATCCCCTCGCCGCGGGCGACGGTGCGTACGGCCTCGACCACCGCCGCCGCCTCGCTGTCCTTGAGCAGAAAGCCGGCGGCGCCCGCGCGGAGGGCGCCGAAGACGTAGGCGTCGAGGTCGAACGTCGTCAGCACGAGGACATCGGCGAGGCGTTCGCCGGTGATGCGGCGGGTGGCTGTGACCCCGTCGAGGCGGGGCATCTGGATGTCCATCAGCACCACATCGGGGGCCAGTTCGCGGGCGAGCCGCACGGCCTCCTCCCCGTCACCCGCCTCGCCGGCCACCGTGATGCCCGGGGCGTTACGGAGGATGAGCACCAGGCCGGCGCGTACGGCCTGCTGATCCTCGGCGACCAGCACCCGGATCGTCCGGTCAGCTGTCACGGCTCTGTCTCCCTCGGCTCGGCTCGGTACTCGGTCCTGGTCTGTGCGGCGCCCCGTTCCCGGCGGGGACCGCGCCCGTCTCGTGCGGCGCCGGCAGCACCGCGTACACCTGCCAGACCCGCACGCCGTCGGCGCCGGTCACAGGGCCTGCGGTCAGTTCGCCCTCCAGCAGCTCAACCCGCTCCCGCATCCCGACGAGACCCGCACCCGCACCGGGCGCGCGCGGGGCGCCGTCGTCGGCCGGTGCGCTGCCGTCGGCGGCGGCCCCGTCCAGCGGGCTGCTGACGCGGATGCCGAGCGTGCCGGCGCGTGCGCCGTCCCGGTCGAGCTCGACGGTGACGTTGCCGGGCGCCGCGTGCTTGAGCGCGTTGGTGACGGCTTCCTGGACGACGCGGTAGGCGGCCAGTTCCACGGGGGTGGGCAGCCGCTCGCCGGGGGGCCGGTGGTCCGCCAGCGTGAAGGTACGGCCGTCGCCCGCCATGGCACCGGCGCGGGTCAGCAGCGCGTCGAGCCCGTCGAGGGAGGGCGTCGCCGCCGGTTCCTCAGTGCCGTCCGCGCTGCGCAGCAGCCCGATGAGGCGGCGCATCTCGGACAGCCCCTGCACGCTGTTCTCGCGGATGACGCCCAGCGCTTCGCGGGTGGCCTCGCCGCTGTCGCCGGAGGCGGGGAAGGAGAGGGCTGCCGAGGAGTGGATGGCGATGGCCGAGAGGTGGTTGGCCACCACATCGTGCAACTCGCGTGCCATCCGGGCCCGTTCGGCGCCCACCGCCTGTTTGCGGTCCAGCTCGGCGAGGTACGCCGTCTGCTCGGCCCGCAGCCGCTCGGCTTCCGCCTTGTCCCGGTGGTTGCGGATCATCTCGCCCGAGGTGGTGGGAACGAGCAGCACACCGGCGCAGGCGGCGCCGATCAGCAGCATCTCGGCCCGCTGGAAGGCGAGCAGCAGCCCGGCCGTGGCGAGCACGGTCACCGCAGCCGAGGTCCGCAGCACCACGCGGGCCAGTCGCTGAGTGCCGTACAGCACCGCGGCGTAGAGCAGGTCCGTGAACAGCACCAGCGTCGCCAGCAGCGAGCCCAGCGCCTGGTCGGCAACCTCGGCGGCGATGCCCAGCAGCAGCGCGTACGGCTGCCCGGAGCGCCGCAGCAGCGCCGCCCCGGCCATCACACCCAGCGGCACCAGCGCCAGCCAGCGCGGGCCGTGCTGCCACAGCGGGTTGCTGGCGAGGTCGAAGACCCACAGCAGCAGCCCGCAGGCGAGCCCGGTGAGGGCGATCAGCACATCGTCCTGGTGCGGGCGCAGGCCACGCAGCGCGCGGATCCGTTCGGTGGCTGCGGCGGCGGTCATGGCCCCATTCTCCCGGTCCGGTACGGCCGAGGTGTCCGTCGTCGGGCCGAGCCCCGGCACGGCGGACTGCATCTTTCGATGCAGTCCGCGCCACCCCGAATCGTCATGGGCGACGACGCACCTGGCGGCCCCCGGACGCGAAGCTGGAGAGGCGCGTCCGGCCGCCGCGTCCGCCACGGGGGAGGGCGGGGCGACCGGGAGCGGTACGTCGTCATCCCCGTCAGGGAACATACGCCAGGAGGCGTTCCTTCATGATCGTTACGCTGATCATCGGCTGCGAGATCGGCTTCTGGGTGCTGCTCGCCGCGGGCCTCGCGCTGCGCTACCTCGCGCGGATGCCCCGCGCCGGTGCAGCGGTGCTGCTGTGCGAGCCGCTGCTGGAGGTGGTGTTGCTGGTCGTCACCGCGATCGACCTGCGCAACGGTGCGGAGCCCGACTGGAAGCACGGGCTGGCCGCCGTCTACCTCGGCTTCACCGCGACGCACGGGCACTACATGGTCAAGTGGGCGGACGGGCACGCAGCCCATCTGCTGGGCAAGGGCCCACGCCCGGCCAAGCCGCCTCGCTACGGGACGGCGCGCACGGTGCACGAGTGGAAGATGGGCGCCCGCGCCATCGGCGCCGCCGCGATCGCCGCCGCGCTGCTGCAGATCGCGATCTGGTACGTGGGCGGGCCCGAGCAGACCGAGCCACTGCGCCAGTGGCAGACCCGCATGGGCCTCGTCGCCGGAATCAGCCTGATCATCGCGCTGAGCTACACGATTTGGCCGAAGCAGCCGAAGCAGCCGAAGCAGTCGGAGCAGCCCTTGGAACAGGGCGATCCGCTGGGCACGGGTGTCCGGAAATAATCGGACGCCGAGCCGCCGCTGAACCTCTTACGCTCGCCGGATGGACGAACGCGCACTGCTGGACCGCTCCAACGGCCCCGTCACCCGCAGCCGGCTGGTCCGGGAGCTGTCCGCGCTGGGGCTGCGCCCCGGTGACACCGTCATGTTCCACACCGCCCTCTCCGCGCTGGGCTATGTGCCCGGCGGCCCCCTCACCGTCATCGCGGCGCTCCGCGAAGTGCTGGGCGAGAAGGGCACGCTGCTGGTCTACAGCGGCTGGAACGACGCACCGCCCAGCGACTTCACCGACTGGCCCGCACCCTGGCAGGAGGCCGTGCGGGCCGAACATCCCGCCTACGACCCGGAGCTGAGCGAGGGCACCCACGACAACGGCCGCCTTCCGGAGGCGCTGCGCCGGCTGCCGGGTGCCCTGCGCACCCGGCACCCCGACAGCTTCGCCGCGCTGGGCGCACGTGTCGAGGCGCTGGTGCTCGACGTGCCCTGGGACGATCCGTACGGCGCGCGCGGGCCGCTGGGCAGGCTGGTCGACGCCGGTGGCCGCGTGCTGCTGCTGGGCGCTCCGCTCGACACGCTCACGATCCTGCACCATGCCGAGGCGCTGGCTCAGGCGCCGGGCAAGCGTCATCTCTCCTACGAGGTCCCGGTCCTGGACGCCGACGGCAGCCGCCTCTGGCAGCGCTACTGGGACATCGACACCGAGGACGAGGCGTTCGACTACGGCCAGGTCGTACCGGAGGGCGTCTGGCCGTTCACCGTCATCGCCCAGGAGGCACTCGCCGCCGGAATCGGCGTACGCGGCCGGGTGGGCGCTGCCGAGAGCCATCTGTTCGAGGCGGCGGAGCTGGTGCGCTTCGGGGTGGAGTGGATCGAGCGGAACATCACCGCATAAGCGGAACCTCACCGCGTACGGGACGCCACTACGTCGCAAGGCGCCGAGGCCGCGCTACGCGCCCGGGTCGCGCCCAGGGGCCTCCTTGGAGTCCGGCTTCTTGAGCGCCGCGAGCGTGGCGCGGGTGTCCTTCTTCATCCAGCCGGTCACGGTGGCCTCGGACGGTGGCTCGAAATCCTCGTCGAGGCCGCCGCCGAACCAGCTCCAGCTCATCTCGTACGTCATCCACCCGGCCCGCACCTCCAGCTTGAGGCTGCCCAGGCTGTCCCCGCGCTTCTCCTTGATCATGTACGCCTCGTCGCCGAAGCCGTCCACGCGGGAGACGGTGTACTGGTACGTGCCGGTCTTCTGGTCCTTCCACGTCCGCTGCTCGGAGGCGAACTCGGGGGCCGGATCGGTCTTCTTGTGCCAGTTCACCCTGGTGGACACATAGGTGGTCGGGGGCGTCTTCGACGTCTCGCCGTGCTCCAGCATCGTGCGGCTGCAGTAGCTGACGTCGAGGCCCTTCTGCCGCGACGAGTAGCCGTCGGGGTCGTCCGACTCGGGCTCCTGGATCTTGTATTCCTGCTGGAACGACTTGAGCTTCGCCGTTTTGCACATGTCGTGGTGGAAGCGGTAGCCCTGGAAGTCCGCTGTGGCCGACGAGTCCGAACCGCCCTTGTCCAGCGCGCCGGTGGCCATCAGCGTCGCCGCCCAGGTGACGGAGGCGATGACCACGCCGCCCAGGGCCCACAGCCAGCGCGGCCCGCCGCCGCGGCCAGGCCCGCCCGGCGGCTGCCCCGGCGGCCCCGGAGGCGGAGTCTGCGGCTGCGCGTACGGATTGAACTGGTACGCGGGCGTCGCGGTTGATGTGGGCTGCTGTGAAAACGGCTGCTGTGGCTGTTGCGGCTGCGCCCCCGGTATGGACATGCGGGCACAGTACTCGCTTGTTTTCGGTCAGTCTCCGTCGGCCCTGGGCAGCCGGGCGGCGAACGCTTCCAGGACGGCGCGGGTGTCGGCGGAGCTGGTGTGGAGGTGGCCCGCCATGCCCAGGGCGCGGGCGGCCTCGACGTTCTCCGGGACGTCGTCGACGAACAGCGAGTCCGCCGCTGCGGCGCCCAGCAGTTGCAGCGTGCGCGTTTGACATCCTCGCCCGCCTGAAGGGGCGATTTCCGTCTGTCGCGCCGTTGTCGGGTGCGGCTGCGGGTGGGTTCCTGCTTCTTCGCGCTGTGCCGGTAGGGGTACCGGTCTTACCCGCGCTCCACGGGCTGTCACGGCCAGTCCGGCCGCCTTGGCGACGTTGACCGCCGCGTTGGTGTCTCGGTCCAGGACGGTCCCGCAGGCCCCACACGTCCATTCCCGGACGTGGAGGGGTTTGGGGCCGTCCTTGACGCCGCAGGCCGAGCAGACCTGTGAGGTGGGCTCGAAGCGGCCGATGCGCACGAAGGTGCGCCCGTACCGGGTGGCCTTGTATTCGAGCATGGCCGTGAACTGCGACCATCCGGCGTCGTGCACGGACTTGGCCAGGTGGGTGCGGGCGAGTCCCTTGACCGCCAGGTCTTCCACCGCGATGGCTTGGTTTTCGCGGATCAGCTTGGTGGAGAGCTGGTGGTGGAACTCCCGCCGTGCGTCGGCCACCCGCGCATGGGCGCGGGCGACGCGAAGCCTGGCCTTGTTCCGGTTGTTCGATCCCTTGGCCTTGCGGCTGAGGTTCCGCTGAGCCTTCTTGAGGCGCTTCTCGGCCCGGCGCAGGAAGCGGGGACTGTCGATCTTCCGGCCGTCGGAGAGGACGGCGAAGTGCCCGAGCCCGAGGTCTATGCCGACCTCCGGGGTGACCGGCGGGAGGAGTTCTTCCGATCCGGTCTCGACCACGAACGACGCGAAGTACCTACCGGCACTGTCCTTGATCACAGTCACTGTGGACGGGGTGGACGGCAACGTGCGCGACCACTTCACTGCCACGTCGCCGACCTTCGGAAGCCGCAGCTTCTCGCCGGGGGTGATCTTCCATCCGGCGTTAACGGTGAAGCGGATCGCCTGCCGGGTGTCCTTGCGACTCTTGAAGCGCGGCGGTCCCATTTTGGGGCGCTTGCCCTTGAGGCCGTCGAAGAAGTTCCGGTAGGCGGTGTCGAGATCCCGAAGGGACTGCTGGAGGATCACCGACGAGACCTCGGCGAGCCACGCCCGCTCAGGGGTCTTCTTCGCGGCTGTCAGCCGCTTGGACAACTCACCGGAGGTGACGAACGGCAGCCCGGCGGCACGGGCGTCCTCACGGACGCGGAGCGCATCGTTGAAGACCACGCGGGCGCACCCGAACGCCCTGGCCAACGCTGTGCGCTGAGGACCGTTCGGGTACAGGCGGAACCCGTACCTGAGCTGCACGATCAGCACCTTATCGGGGGCCACTGACAACAGTGCCCACCCATGGGACCGTGCACGTCAGAGCAGAGAGATACGCGGATCGGGCTTGGCATACCCCACCTCGCAGGAGAGCACCGCCACGTCGGCGACCGACAGCGACGGCGCGAGGTTGGGCCGGGCGTCGGGCCAGGCGTTGCTGACGAACGCCGTACGTGCCCGGCCCCGCAGCCCGGCGACCGCGTCGAGCAGCGCGCGGTCCCACACCGGTTCGCCCGCCAGGTCGTGCCGCAGTTCGGCGAGACCGTCCGCGTCCAGCGCGAGCCGGTCCCGTACCACCGACCACCACGCCGGGCCGCTCATCCGGCCGACCAGCACTTCGGTGTCGTTGCCCGCGTAGACGGCCGTGACGAAGTCCCGCTCCGTGATGCCCAGCCGGGCGGACCATTTGGCGGCGGCGGCAGGCAACTTGTCCGCCACCAGCACCCCGCCGAGGTCGATCAGCAGCGCGGGCCGGGGCTCACGCGCCCGCGCCGCGGTGCTCACCGCTCGCCGCCCGGCACCCACAGCACGTCGCCGACCGCCTTGTTGGCCGTACGGGCGAGGATGAACAGCAGGTCGGAGAGGCGGTTGAGGTAGGTCGCCGTCAGCGGATTCATCGTCTCGCCGTGCTCCTCGAGGGCCGCCCAGGTGGAGCGCTCGGCCCGGCGGACGACGGTGCACGCCTGGTGCAGCAGCGCCGCGCCGGGCGTACCGCCGGGAAGGATGAAGGAGCGCAGCTTCTCCAGGCCCTCCAGGAAGCGGTCGCAGTCGGCCTCCAGCTTGTCGATGTAGGTCTGTTCGACCCGCAGTGGCGGGAACTCCGGGTTCTGAACGACCGGCGTCGACAGGTCGGCGCCCACGTCGAACAGGTCGTTCTGCACTCGCAGCAGCACGGCGGCGATCTCCTGGTCCAGCTCCCCCGTGGCCAGCGCCACCCCGATCGCGGCGTTCGCCTCGTTGGCGTCGGCGTACGCCGCGATCCGGGAGTCCGTCTTGGCCGTACGGCTCATATCGCCGAGCGCCGTGGTGCCCTTGTCGCCGGTTCGGGTGTAGATCCGCGTGAGGTTAACCATGCGGCCGAGCGTAACGGTGGCACGGACCGGGAGGGCCGACCCGACCACCGTTTCCGCGCCCCGGAAGCGCTAGGCACTCACCCTGCGGAACACCCGCGTGCCCAGCCCCAGCGACACCACGGCCAGGGCGGCAGCCACTGCAGCGCCGAGCAGGACGGAGCCGTCCGCGTAGTGCCCGGTGTAGGCGTCCCGTACGGCGTCGACGACGTACCGGAAGGGCACGAAGCGGGAGAGTGTGTCCAGCCACCCCGGGGCCAGCGTCATCGGCAGCAGGATGCCGGACAGCAGCACCGCGGGCATGTTGAGGGAGCTGACCACAGGGGCGAACTCCTGAGGGGAGTTGACCCGCATGGCCAGCGCGTACGACAGCGAGGCGAGCGCCGCGGCGAGCAGGCCGACCAGGAGGAAGCCGATCAGCACTCCTGCCACCGGTGCGCGCAGCCCCATCGCGACGCCGACCAGCACGAGCACCAGCGACTGCGCGAACAGCTGGAGGGAGTCCCGCACCAGGCGCCCCAGCAGCAGCGCGAGCCGGCTGACGGGGGTGACCCGCATGCGCTCCACCACCCCGTTGTGCTTCTCCATCAGGATGGTGAACCCGGCGAAGGCGGACGAGAACAGGGTGAGCTGGACGAGGATTCCGGGCACCAGCGTCTGCCAGGAGTCCCCGCCCTCACCGAGGTGCAGGTCTTCCAGCAGCGGCCCGAACAGGACGAGGAACAGCAGCGGCTGAAGCGCCCCGAACAGCAGGCTGAGTTTCGAGGATGCCGTCTGCCGGATGTAGCGCCCGGCGATGATGCCGGTATCGGTGAACACATGGGACACAGGAAAGTTATCCGTTCTCTCTGAGACGTTCTCTCTGACGCGGTCTGCGGACCCGGTCCGCGGTTCGCGGTCAGACGGCGACGGGTGTCTCTTCTTCCTCGCGCTGGGTCCGCCGCCCGGTGATGGCGATGAAGGCGTCCTGGAGGCCGGCGTCGGCGGCGCCGGCGTAGGTCCGCTTCAGCTCGGCTGAGGTGCCCTGTGCGGCGACCCGGCCGTCGTCCACGATCACCAGCCGGTCGGCGAGCGCGTCGGCCTCGTCCAGGTAGTGGGTGGTCAGGAAGACGGTCATGCCGCGGTGGTCGCGCAGCCGCCGGATCAGCTGCCACAGGTCGGCGCGGCTGCCGGGGTCCAGACCGGTCGTCGGCTCGTCCAGGAACAGCAGCGCCGGGCTGTGGGTGAGCGCCATGGCGATGTCGAGCCGCCGCCGCTGACCACCGGAGAGCGCGCCGCAGGGGCGGTCGAGCAGCGCGGTCAGGCCGAGCTCCCCGGCCAGCTCCTCGGTGCGGCGGGCGGCCTCGGACCTGCTGAGGCGGTAGAGCCTGCCCTGGGTCGTCAGCTCCTCCCGGACGCTGACGGTGGGGTCGACGCCGCCGGACTGTGCGACATAGCCGATCCGCTCCCGTACGCCCTTGGGGTCGGCGATCAGGTCGTGGCCCGCGACGGTCGCGGTGCCCGAGGTGGGCGGCAGGAGGGTCGTGAGCATCCGGAGCGTGGTGGTCTTGCCCGCCCCGTTGGGGCCGAGGAAGCCGAGTATCTCGCCCTGCTCCACGGTCAGGTCGATGCCGCGTACGGCTTCGACGGTGCGGTTCTTGGTGCGGAAGGTCCGGGTCAGCCCGGCGGTGTGGATGGCTGCTGGCATGGCACCAAGAAAAACAGAGTCACTTCAAACTTGCAACCACCCCAAAAATAAACCGACCCCATCCTCGCCTACCATGGCGGCATGGCCAGCACTGCCCCACAGGAGGGCCGCAGGGAGCGGAAGAAGCGCGAGACCCGGCGGCGGATCTCCGACATCGCCACGGGTCTCTTCCTCGACCGCGGCTTCGACGCGGTCACCATCGCCGAGATCGCGGAGGCCGCCGACGTCTCGGTGAACACGGTCTACAACTACTTCCCGACCAAGGAGGACCTCTTCTTCGACCGCGAGGAGGAGGTGATCGACCGCCCCTCCCGCTTCGTACGGGAGCGGCAGCCGGGCGAGTCGGCGGCCCGTGCCGTGCTCGGCAGGCTCCGCGCGGACATCGAGGACCGCAGCGTGTACGCGGGGACGGTGGAGGGCTACGGCAAGTTCATGCGCTGCATCCACGAGGCGCCCTCACTGCTGGCCCGGATGATGCTGCTGCAGTACCGCACCGCCGAGCGGCTCACCAGCACCCTCGCCGAGGAGGCCGGTGCGGGGCCCGACGACCCGATGCCCCAACTTGTCGCCGGGGAGCTGGTGCACATCAGCAACCAGCTCTTCCGGGGTGCGACCCGCTCGATCGCCGCCGGGAAGTCACCCGAACAGACAGCGCTCGACGCGCTCCGGAAGCTGGACACCTACGAAACCCTCGTCTCCGAGCGCTTCCTCAACTACGCGGTCAAGCCCGGTTGATGGCCCCGCCCCCGAGGTGCGGCGCGCACGGTGTGACGTCCGCCATGTGAGACGTGATACGTGTCTCTTCGCTCCCCACGCCTTGCCGTTAGACGCTAATGTCCGCCCAACGGACGGTCATTCACAAGGCGCTGGAGCGCGCCGCATCAGCGGGCGCGCCGGCCCGGCGCGACGAAGTGAGGGTGAAGAACGTGGCGAAGAAGCTCGCCGTCATCGGAGCCGGACTCATGGGCTCCGGAATCGCACAGGTCTCCGCTCAGGCGGGCTGGGACGTGACGCTCCGCGATGTGACGGACGAGGCGCTCGCCCGCGGCACGGACGGCATCAAGGCGTCGTACGACAAGTTCGTCTCCAAGGGCAAGCTGGAGGCCGCCGAGGCGGAAGCCGCCCTCGGCCGTATCACCACCACCACGGATCTGGACGCGGCGGCCGAGGCGGACATCGTCGTCGAGGCCGTCTTCGAGAAGATCGAGGTCAAGCGGGAGATCTTCGCCGCCCTCGACAAGCTGGCCGGTGACCGGACCGTCCTGGCCTCCAACACCTCCGCCATCCCGATCACCAAGATCGCGGCCGCCACCAGCAGGCCCGAGCGGGTCGTCGGCACCCACTTCTTCTCGCCGGTGCCCATGATGGCCCTGTGCGAGCTGGTGCGGGGCCTCAAGACCAGCGACGAAACCCTCGCCACCGCACGGGAGTTCGCCGAGTCGGTCGGCAAGACCTGCGTCGTCGTCAACCGGGACGTCGCGGGCTTCGTCACCACCCGCCTCATCTCGGCGCTCGTGGTGGAGGCCGCCAAGCTCTACGAGTCCGGCGTCGCCTCGGCCGAGGACATCGACACCGCCTGCAGGCTGGGCTTCGGGCACGCCATGGGCCCGCTGGCCACCGCCGACCTGACGGGTGTCGACATCCTGCTGCACGCCACGGAGAACATCCACACCGAATCCCAGGACGCCAAGTTCGCCCCGCCGGAGCTGATGCGGCGCATGGTCGACGCCGGCGACCTGGGGCGAAAGTCCGGCCAGGGCTTCTACCAGCACTGAACCACTCCGCGGGCGGCGCCTGGACGCCCTCCCCTCTCTGTCCGGCAGGAGGCCGGGGAAGGGCGAGCCGACCCACGCGGCAGCCGCTCCGGCTCCCCCGCGGGGGTGAATCTCGGTATCGGTCAGGAAACGGACGGCAACTCCACCGCCGCTGAGCCAGTCATCTGTGATGAGGGCTCGGACGGGGCCACGGCCGGTGGAGCCACAACAGTGGGGCCACAACAGTCATAAGGAAACACGCCAGGGACACCACTCCGCGAATATAGGAGCACATATGCACATCAGGGGCGACCACGCCGAGCTGGTCGTCGGAGGTCGTCTTGACGTCCGCAGCGCGGCGGACGCCCGTACGGTCCTGCACGCAGCCGTCGACTCGGGGGACGGGGACCTGGTGCTGGATCTGGCCGAGCTCGATTCGTGGGACGCCACGGGTCTCGGCGTCATCATGGGCGCACACCGCCGCGCGGGACGGTGCGGCCGCAGACTCGTCCTGCGTGAGGTGCCGCCGCAGATGCAGCGCCTGCTGGTGGCCACGCGGCTGCACCGGATTCTCGCCATCGAGACGCCCGGGGCGGGCGGCCCGGCGGCTGCCGGGTCCAGGCCGGCACACCCCGGCATTCTGGCAAAGCCATGACAACTGGGCCGGTACCGTCCCCGCGCGCCGACACTTCCTGGACAATGGAGCCCGCGCACCGGACCGGCCCCTCCTGGCCGGCCGGCCGCGCCACCTGCCCTTGGGAGACATGACGATGGAACGGCACGGCAGCGACCGTTACGCACACGGGGACGGGAACCCGCCCGCACATGGGGACGGGAACCCGCCCACCGACCGCGTGACCAGCGGCGAACCGGACAGCGGAACCGGCGGCGAACCGGCCAGGGCTGTCCGGCTCGTCGCCGATCAGTACCTCGTGACGGTCAACCCGGTCGACGGCAGCGAGATCGAGCCCTGCCCGCCCGGGGAGCAGCGCGCGACCCCGCCGAAGCTCGCCCCGCAGGACCGCCCCGCGCCCGGGACGGTCACCGCCGCGGCCGCGCTGCCGCCGGGCAGCCTGCTGGAGCGTGACGAGGAGCGCGAGCGGCTCTCCCGGCTGCTCTCCCGTGGCCGCTCCGTCCGGCTCACCGGCCCCGCCGGGTCAGGGCGCAGTGTCCTCCTCGACGCCGTCGCCGCCGACGTCGCCTCCCTCGCCCCCGACGGGGTGGTCCGGCTCAGCGGCTACCACCGCACGCCCAGCGACCTGATGTACGACCTGTTCGCCGCCGTGCACAGCGCCCCGCTGCACCGCCCGGGCAAGGCGGAGCTGATAAGCGCGCTGGGCGGGATCGGCGCCGTCGTGATCGTCGACGACCTGGAGTTCGGCGGCGCGGCCCTGGACGAGCTGCTGCGGGCCACACCCGAGTGCGCCTTCCTGTTCACCGCCACCCCCGACGTCGCCGCGCCCGCCGCCCGCTCCCACGTCGAAGAGGTCTTCCTGGCCGGGCTGAGCCGCACCGCCTGTGCGGAGCTGCTGGAGCGCGCCGTGCACCGGCAGCTCACCGACGACGAGGCCGACTGGGCGGCCGACCTGTGGTTCGGCTCCGAAGGTCTGCCGCTGCGCTTCGTACAGGCAGGAGCGCTGCTGCGGCTCCAGGGCAGCGGCGGCGTCGTCCCCGGCCTGTCGGGTGACGTGGCGCTGGCACCGCTGCTGGCCGCCGCGCTGTCCGAGCCGGGACGCGGCGCGCTGCGGCTGGCGCTCGCGCTGGACGGCCAGCTCCCGCACCCCGCCCACCTCCCCGCCCTCGTCGGCGACCCCGACGCCGGGGACTGCCTCACCGAACTGCTGGCCTCCGGGCTGATCAGCCCGGCAGGCGGCCACTTCACGCTCGCCGCCGGCGTCGCGGCCCAGCTCGCCGAGGCAGGCTTCGCGGAGGGCGGCCCCGCGTACGCGCTCGCCGCCGCGCAGCACTACAGCTGGTGGGCAGCACAGCCCTCGGCCACCACCGACCGCGTCGCGCTGGAGGCCGACGCGCTGCTCGCCGCCGCCCGGGGCGCCCAGCGGGCCGGCAACGCCAGCGCCGCGGTGCTGCTGGCCCGTACGGCAGCGCCCGTACTGGCCGCCGGGATGCGCTGGAGCGCCTGGGAGCGGGTGCTGCGCTGCGGCCAGGAGGCGGCACGGACCGCGGGGGAGATCGCCGAGGAAGCCTATTTCCACCATGAACTGGGCATCCTCGCCCTCTCCGCGGGCAACCCCGAACGGGCCCGCTCCGAGCTGGAGACGGCGCTCGGGCTGCGGGGCACGCTGGCCGAGCAGCGCGGCATGGTGGCGGGCTGCAGGGCGCTGGCGCTGGTGACCGACCGGCTGGCCGGGGCCACTCCGGGACCGACGCCGGGTACGGCGGCCCTGCCGGCTCCGGGCGGCTCCGCAGCGGGCGGGGACACTCCGGTCGCCGGCCTCGCCGCGGCCTTCCCCGATCCGCCCGGCCGGCCGTTCACCGACACGCCCGCGCTGGGCTCGGCCGGAGCTGTCGACAGCAGACAGCCGGACGCCGATGCCGCCACCACCTCCGTGCTGTCCGCCGGCGCGGCACAGCAGCAGCCGAGTGAGACGCTGGTCTCGCCGACGAGCGGCGCGGCGGACGCGGCCGGGGTCGCGGCCTCCGGCCACGTGGGCGGCCGGCACAGCGCTCCGCGCGGCTGGCGTGCCTTCACCACCCGCAAGCGGAGCGCCGTGGTGGCCGGCGCGGGCGCGCTGATCGCCGCCGTGGTCGGCACCGTCGTCACCCTGGGCACCGCAACCGAGGACGGCCCGCCGGACACCGTACGGCCGGACTCCACCGCCTCCCAGGACGACCAGGACAACGCACCCGGCGACGAGTCGCCAGAGGACGGCAGCCCGAGCGGACAGCCGGAGCGGCAGCAGCCCGCCGCGGGCAAGCCGGCGCCCGGCACGAACCTGCCGGGCTCCTCGCAGGACGCCGGGACACCCGGGGGCGGATCCAGCTCCCCCAAGGGCTCTTCGAGCGCACCCGAGGACCCCAGCAGCTCCCAGAAGCCACCGTCCTCGCCGCACGACCCGCCGTCGTCGCCGCACCGCCCCCCGTCCTCGTCGCCGGACGACCCGCCCTCCTCGCAGGACCCGTCGCCCACCCCGAGCGGCGACCCGACATCGGAGAGCCCGAACTCGCCCTCGGGCAGTGCGGACAACACCACGACCGGCAGCAGCACGCCGACGGACCGCTCCCCGGGCAACGGCCCGGCCTCGAACTCGGCCGGCCCGTCGGCGTCCTAGCGCCCGATTGCCTCGGAAGGCCCGGTTGCCTCGGAAGGCCCGGTTGCCTCGGTAGAGGCGGGAGCTTTCAGAAGAGGCGGAGCTTGTCGTCCTCGATGCCGCGCAGCGCGTCGTAGTCGAGGGTGACGCAGTCGATGCCGCGGTCGGTGGCCAGCACCCGCGCCTGGGGCTTGATCTCCTGGGCCGCGAAGACGCCCTTGACCGGGGCGAGATGGGGGTCCCGGTTGAGCAGTTCCAGATAGCGGGTGAGCTGTTCGACACCGTCGATCTCGCCGCGCCGCTTGATCTCGATGGCGACGGTCGTCCCCTCGCTGTCGCGGCCCAGGATGTCCACGGGGCCGATCGCGGTGGGGAATTCGCGGCGGATCAGGGACCAGCCCTCGCCCAGCGTCTCCATGCGGTTGGCCAGCAGTTCCTGCAGATGTGCTTCCACGCCATCCTTGATCAGGCCCGGGTCGACGCCCAGTTCATGGGAGGAGTCGTGCAGTATCTCCTCCATCGTGATGATCAATTTCTCGCCTGTCTTGTTCTCCACCGTCCAGCGCCGGTCGTCCCCCTCCTTGAGGGTGCACGGAGGAGACATCCAGTTGAGGGGCTTGTAGGCACGGTCGTCGGCGTGGACGGACACCGATCCGTCGGCCTTGACCAGGATCAGCCTGGGCGCGGAGGGCAGGTGTGCGGTGAGCCTGCCGGCGTAGTCCACGGAGCAGCGGGCGATGACGAGACGCATGGTCGGTCACGCTACTTGACCATCCGTGCCGTGCGCGATTCGCCCCCGGATGGGGTGTTCGACAGTGGCGCGAGTATTCCCATTCTCGTGCTGCTCTCACCCTCGGAGCCGTACGGTAAGGCTGGACGTCGCCGTCCGAGGTTGCGCGATTACGCGGTGATGTCCGTTCACCCCCAAGAGACCCGGCTTCCCGGCCCGGGTCGCGAGAGGAGAAACCCATGTCGCTCGACGTCCCACCTGCGCTGTTGGAACAGGCAGAGCGTGGCGAGGTGGATGAGGCGGCGTTCGTCGACTGCGTCCGTACCTCCCTCCCGTACGCCTGGGAGATGGTCAGTTCGCTCGTCGCGCAGTTGAAGGTGGACGGCGGGGAGTTCGCCGACAACCAGACGCCGCCACCGGATGAGCAGCACCGCGGGCAATTGCTCCGTGCACTGGCCAGCGACGCGATCCGGGGTGCGCTGGAGCGCCACTTCGGCGTGCGGCTCGCGTTCCAGAACTGCCACCGGGTCGCCGTCTTCCCGCTCGACGCGTCGGCGGACGACCGGCTCTCCCGGTTCACTTCCATACGCGGGCAGCTCCTCAACCAGTCCCCGGAGCTGCGCGACTGCTGAGCAGGCTGAGCAGCTGGTGGGCAGCCGGCGGGCAGGTGCTGAGCGGTCCGGGCGGACGGCAGGCCCGCGTTCGTTGCGGCGGTGGGGGAGCCACCGCCGCAACGCTGTGTGGTCCCCTTCACCGGCCCGCCGGGCCGCAACGGGGCGCTGTCTGCGGCGTTTTTCGGCCTTTGCGGTGTGCGCCGGCCCGCTGCTGCCGACGGCCGGGCTGCGGGCAGTTGCACGCGGCTTGCACGCGGCGGGGCCGCTGTTCGGCTCAGCCCCGAGCAAGGCCCAGCCGAGTAACGCTCAGCAGAGCCAGCGCTCAGCAGAGCCAGGGCTCAGCCGAGCAGCGGCAGCACCTCGGCGGCAAGCCGGTGGACGTTCCGCACCGTGCCGTCCCGGTCCCCGCTGCCCTCGACCAGCAGCGCGAAGCGGCCGATTCCGGTGCGTTCGGCCGTCTCCGCGAGCCGGTCGGCGCACAGCCGCGGCGTTCCGACCGCGTGCAACTGGCACAGCAGCTCCGTATAGCCGACCGGGTCCCGCATCGGGCGGGGCCTGCCGTCGACGGTCACATGCTGGCCCAGGCCCTCCCGCAGCCAGCCCGGCATGGACTTGGTGAGCAGCTGCCGGGCCTCGTCGCGGGAGTCGGCGACCTGCGCCACCCCTGCCGACACATGGCGCGCGGCCACTGCCTCGACCGCCTCGGGTGCGTGGCCCGCCTCCAGCGCCGTACGCCGCCACAGGCGGGTCATGTCCGCCTTGTCCGCGTCCCCGCAGTGCATGCCCAGCAGCATCGGCAGCAGCCGCTCGGCCGCCAGCCGCACGCTCCCCGGAGAGGTGCAGGCCACGACGACACCGGGTGCGGCCGCCGCCCCCGCAGGGCTGCTCGCGGCATCCGGGCGCGGCACCACGGGGACCTCGCGGAAGCGGTAACGCTCCCCGTCCGCACCCACCCTCGGCTCGCGCAGCCAGCGCAGCAGCAGATCCAGCGCCTCGGGGAAACCTTCCTCGAACGCGCCCAGGCCACCGCCGAAGACCTCCAGGTCCACCCAGGGACCGCCGCGCCCGACGCCGAGCGTGAAACGCCCCTCGGAGAGCAGATGCAGCAGCGCCGTCTGCTCGCCGAGAGCGACCGGATGCACGTTGGGCAGCACGCTGACGGCGGTGCCGATGCCGACCCGCCGGGTGCGCCCCAGCAGCAGCGCCGCGAGCGTCACCGCCGAGGGGCACACGCCGTACGACACGAAATGGTGCTCGGCGAGCCAGACATCGGCCAGCCCCGCATCCTCCGCGGCCTCTGCGGTGCACACCGCACGGTCCAGCACCTCGGCCTGCCCCTGACCCGGAAACTGTGCGCCCAGGACAAAAGCTCCAACTCGCATTCGCCACCGCCCTCATGACTGCCCGCCGCCAACCGGCCCGGGCCTGGCGCTCCGGAAGATCGGACACCCCAATCAGCAATAACGGCACAAGGGTGGGGAGGGCACGGGCTGACATGTCATTAATCAGATCAACGCCAACCGGCCCCCGCCTGTGGACAACCGCAAGCACCCCTCTGCCATCTGCGTACGCTGGATGACACACGGCCTCCGCGCCCAGCGCACCACAGCGCCCCTCGCACCACCCGGTGCCGCGAGCGGCCGTCAGTCCGTCCACCGCCGTCGAACCCGAGGTGCCCACGTGTCCCCGCGTCGTAACCGCTCCCGCAGCGGCGCCGTCAAGTCAGCCAAGGCCGCCCGCACCGGCTCCGGGGTGCGGCGCGACGGCGAGGAGCGGAGCGAGCGCTATGGCCTGGAGCGCACCGAGGACTGGCGGGGCGAGGAGTGGGCGGTCCGGCAGATAAGCGGGGGTGCCGCGGTCAAGCACTATCGGTGCCCCGGCTGCGATCAGGAGATCCCACCCGGCGTCCCGCATGTCGTCGCCTGGCCCCTGCACGGCGATGTGGCCGACCGCCGCCACTGGCACCGCGCCTGCTGGAACGCACGGGACCGCCGGAGTGCCAGACTCCAGCGGTCCCGGAATGCGCCGCGGTACTGATCGGAGGGGGGAGGGGGACGGG